>NZ_CP150481.1:2228349-2546685 GCF_047922965.1 Neptunicella plasticusilytica | reverse complement strand
GGGCAGGCAGCACTGGTATCGATTCAGGGACAAGTTGGCCCCCGATTTGGTCGAATTGGCCCCGATGCTGACGGATCAGCAAATCAACGAGATGTTTGATGAACTGGAAAAGGAAAACGCTGAACAGCAAGAACAGCGGGCAAACAAAACCCAACAAGAGTTGGCTGAGCAGCGCTTCGAGGAAATTGTCGAGAATTTTGAAGAGTTTGTCGGTAATCTATCAACCGCTCAAGAGCAGGTTATCAAACAGGCATTACCGGAATTCCAGTCTGCCTTTGAAAGTTGGCTCGCCTATCGCCGAGCCTGGCAATCAGCTGCGCGGGAAATGTTAATCAATCAACGAAATACTGCCGGTTTTTCTACATCTTTCTTACATCTTATTACCAACCCGCAAGAATTTCAGGCGCAGCAGTTTATAACACTGGTGGAGCAAAACAGGATGGTGTACGCTCGCCTCGTTGCGGATATTGATCAAAGTTTGTCAGCCAAACAGCGTAGTAAAATGGATCATGAACTGACCGATCTGATTGACGATCTAGGTGATTTAATCGATTCGGATTAACTTGCTGATGGATAGATTTCTGCCAACGTGGTTTATGTTGGAGCCCTTCGTCTGACTGACAAATCGCCCGTCTACCATTAATAAATGGATTAACCGATTGTTATGTTGTTGCGCCCAATATTCCAGAAATTAGATGTTCTCGACATTGACTCACTCTTTAGGTAGAAAACGATTCATGCAAAGCAGTTCTGAAGTTCGCCATTGGTACGGATTTTTTCTGGCATTAACTACTGCCGTTATGTGGGGGGTATTGCCGGTATTTCTGAAGTTGTCATTGGAAAAAATGGATCCTGTCACCATTACCTGGTATCGATTTGCTGTTGCGGCAGGGTTTGTGCTGATTGTTTTGTGGCGTAACAATGCATTACCGCGATTATCTTCACTGAATAAACATCATGCTGGTTTACTGACCATCGCATCCATCGGTTTGATTATTAACTATGTGTTGTATCTCAAAGGACTGGACTATCTGAATCCGGAAACCGCCCAGGTTTTGATCCAGTTAGCGCCATTTATGGTGATGCTAGGCGGTATATATTTGTATAAGGAAAAATTCAGCCGGCTCGAATGGTTAGGCGCATTTCTGTTGTTTGTCGGTATGCTGTTGTTTTTTAACAACAGGTTGGACGAACTGTTAAGCTCTTTGAACAACTACAGTCTGGGCGTGATTATGATCGTACTGGCAGCGATTACCTGGGCTGTGTATGGTCTATTGCAAAAACGCCTGTTACGGCAGATGGGTGCCAAGCAAATTACTTTGGTGATGTATACGGCCGGAGTGCTGGCGCTTTTACCTTTCTCGTCTCTTGGTACCCTGACGCAACTCGACAGTTTACAGTTTTGGTCATTGGCATTTTGTTGCATTAATACCATAGTGGGTTATGGTGCTTTTACCGAAGCAATGTTTGTCTGGCATGCTTCCAAAGTAAGTGCTGTTATTGCGTTAGCACCCTTGGTCACCATTGCCAGCATGTCTTTGGCATTGAGGATCTGGCCAGATCATTTTGTGGCAAGTGATATTAACTGGATAGCTTATGTTGGTGCCGGGCTGGTAGTAACGGGATCGATATTGGCCTCAGCAGGCAAATCTCGCCCGGGCGTAAAAGGATAACGTAATGACCAATGAACTGTCTGATGAATGGCGTTGTTTACAGCAGCAATTTGAAGATTACGAAAAATATTCGTTGTGGATTAAACTCGTTAATATCCTGATCACATTGTATTTGTTGGTTAACCCGCAGCCCATCGCCATTTGTCTGGTAGGCGTTTTGTATGTGCAGGATGCAATAGTAAAAACCATGCAATCCAGAATGGGGGAGAGGTTGATAGATATTGAGCGGGCTATCGAGCAGCACAGTACAGAACCGGCCTACCAGTTGCATCGACAATGGTTAGCGAAACGAGGCGGGATATCGGCTTTGTTAATGGAGTACTTCAGGCACTGTTTAAAGCCGACGGTGATTTTTCCGCATCTTTTGCTGCTGGCTGTCCTGTTGTTTCAGTGTCTTTAGCGGTTTTTCTGCGGGTGACCTTGAGCAGTTTTGCCTGCTCACCATCAGTTAGAATATATATTGCCCCCTGGGCGTCGATTTTAATATCCCGCAGTCTTTCATTCAGGTAACGGAGTAAACTTTTCTGTTGAACTACTTTATTTCCCTGCATTTTCAGCCAGCGCAATTCACGAGTCTTTAAGGTGGTAACTAACAGATCGCCGTTAATTTCTTTGAACATTTCACCACGGTAAACCAGCATTGACGACGGGGCTATCGAAGGCGTCCAGTCTATAAATGGTTGTTCCATGCCAGGATAGGTCTGATAGGGGCTGATCATGGCTCCCGAATAGTCTTTGCCCTTGGTGATAACAGGCCAGCCATAATTTTTGCCCGGCTGGATCAGATTAATCTCGTCACCTCCGGCCGGACCATGTTCATGCTCGAACAATATTTTTCGTTGTTTGTCGTAATACAGCCCTTGTGGATTGCGGTGTCCATAGGACCAGATAAAAGGGTTGGCTTCAGGCTCTTCAAAGCGCGGATTGTTGTCTGGCAGACTGCCGTCATCTTTGATTCGAATCAGCTTTCCAAGCTGGCTGTCAAGTCGCTGTGCATCTTCCCGATAGTCGAAACCGTCGCCAACGCTGATGATTAAACTGTTGTCAGGCAGAAATACCATTCTGGCCCCGTAGTGGACATATGTGTCCTTGAGCGGGCTGGCAGTAAAGATTATTTGCTGATCTACCAGTTCATTATTGTGGATATGTGCTCTTAATATGCGGGTGGCGTTATGACCGTTTTCGGCATAAGCGTAGCTGAGATAGATCCAGCCATTGGTTTTATAATCTGGATGAAGCTCAATATCCATCAAGCCGCCTTGTCCCTGATTCAAAACCTCGGGTACACCTTTGATCCAGGTCTGGACTTGATCTTGTTGAATAAGTAATAACTGGCCGGGTTTGGTGGTAACCAGAAATTCAGCGTCGCCAATTGCCTCGAGAGCCCAGGGATGATCAAGATGACTAATAACGGCCTCTAGTTCAAAGCGTGGAAACGTCTGCTGTTTGGCAAAAGTGGATGACGGGAAACAGAGTAACGGGCTCAATGCGGCAACCCGTATCAGGTTAACGGCTAGTCGATAAGTAGATAAAATCGGCATAATGCGTTCCGTTGCGGCGATATTAAATGATAAATTATTTTGTAGTGTTGAAGAATTATGCAATTATTTCAATAGCGTAATCGCATTTGTTAGATTTAATATCCTTTTTTGTTGTCTGAATGCTGTTATGGAATATGGCAGGATCAATCATTATGAATAAAATCGTTCGCCGGATGATCGGCTATTTGCTGGCCACCCTGACTACTTTCATGATTGCCAGTATCGCTCACACCCAGTTTGTGCTGAATGAACTGGCCAGTGTTGGGGTGGATATCAATATGAGTATACGCATAGACTCTGCTTTATCGGATTTAGTCGATTTGGCACCTGGATATGGCTCAATATTGGCGTTAGGGTTATTGTTGGCTTTTGTGGTGATGTCAACCATACGCAATCGTTACTCCACCCGGGAACGCAGAGTGAGCTATTGGGTCTATCCTATTGGCGGGTTATTGGCAGTAATTTGTATTCATTTTGCGATGGATCATATTTTTGATATTACGCTGATTGCCGGTGCCCGTTCGTTTTGGGGGTATTTATGGCAGTGTTTTGCCGGATTTGTCGGAGGATATGTGTATTTAGTGAGCATTAAATACTTGCGGCGCTACCGCAAAGGTCGCACCAGGCATCACCCGGTGCGAAAACAGCTCAGGACAGAAGAAATCAGACCGTAATAATTTTGCAGCTATTGGTTGCCCCGACGGTTTCCATATTGTCACCGTAGGTCATAATCAATTGATCCCCCGGCTGTACCAGACCTTTTTCCAACAATCTGGATTTGACGTCAAAGGTTAAACGACCAGGTTGACAATGTTTGGAATCAAAATAGACAGGTTTTACTCCGCGATAAAGTGCCATAACGTTTAATGACTCCTGATGGCGGGACATGGCAAATATTGGCAAGAAGGAGGTAATGCGTGACATCAACCGGGCTGTATCACCGGTTTCGGTCAGCGCTACAATCGCCTTAATGGAAGACAAATGATTTGCCGCGTAAACAGCCGACAGGGCAGTTGTTTCACTAATCGAGCTGAAATTCTCGTCGATGCGATGCTTGGAAATTTTTACGCTGGGATGGGTCTCTGCTCCTTCACAAACACGCGCCATTGCCTGAACGGTTTCTACCGGGTAATTACCCGCCGCGGTCTCTGCTGATAGCATCACCGCGTCAGTACCATCCAGCACGGCGTTGGCCACATCCATGACTTCTGCCCGGGTAGGCATGGGACTGTCGATCATCGATTCCATCATTTGGGTGGCGGTAATCACTACTTTGTTCAGTTGACGGGAACGGGCTATCAGTTTTTTCTGCACGCCAACCAGCTCGGCATCGCCAATTTCAACCCCCAGATCACCGCGAGCAACCATGACGGCATCAGATGCCTCGATAATATCATCCATGGCCTCATCCGAGGCGACGGCTTCAGCTCGTTCTACTTTGGCACACATACGAGCATTGCAGCCAGCTTCTATTGCGAGTTGGCGAGCATAACGCATATCAGCGCCATTACGCGGGAATGAAACCGCCAGATAGTCCACTTTCATCTTGGCAGCGGTTTTGATGTCCTCTTTATCTTTGGCTGTCAGTGCTTCGGCAGACAGACCGCCACCGAGGCGATTAATACCTTTGTTATTAGATAGTTTACCGCCAACGGTCACTGTGGTGTGCACCTTGTTACCTTCAACCGAGTCCACTTTAAGCTGAATGCGTCCGTCATCCAGTAGTAGCAAATCATCGGCTTTGACATCTTTAGGTAAGGCTTTGTAATCAATCCCCACAGCTTGCTGATTACCAGCATTGGTATCCATATCGGCATCAAGAATAAACTTGTCACCAATCGCCAATTTGATACTGCCTTCTTTAAAACGTGAAACACGAATTTTAGGGCCTTGAAGATCACCCAAAATGGCGACATATTTACCCAGTTCATCGGCCGCTTCACGAACCCGGGTTGCCCGGTCAATGTGATCTTGGGCAGTACCATGAGAGAAGTTCATTCTCAGCACATTGGCACCTGCCTGCAAGATAGCCATGATTTGTTCCTTGGAGTCGGTAGCCGGACCTAATGTAGCGACGATTTTGGTTCTTCTGAGCATCATAATTTAGAGTAGCCTGTTGATAACTGCGTTTGTTGTAATTTAATTACAAAATATTAAAGCACTATGGCATAAATGTGAAATTAATCAAACATCAATCCAGTGATAACACTGTAGTTTTTCGATTTCGGTATTGTTTTGTTTGATATATATCCAGACCTATTGGCAACTGGTGTTCTCATAGGGGCAAATTATATAAAAAAGGGAAGCTTCAAGCTTCCCGGTTTATTTATCGTAGCGTGAACCACGCAAAGTGTCTTTGACCTTTTTGAGGTTTTCCCGGAACTTTGGTCCACGGCGCAAGGTAAAGCCGGTGGCAAGGATATCTATCAGAACAAGCTGGGCGATGCGTGATGCCATGGGCATATACATATCAGTATCCTCTGGCACTTTAAGGGAAATAACCAGATTGCATTCATTAGCCAGTGGACTGCCTTCGCTGGTTAATCCCACCACTGTGGCGTCATTTGAGCGGGCGATTTGCGCCACATCGACCAGACTTTTGGTACGGCCAGTATGAGAAATCAGCACCACTACATCACCTTCGGTGCAATTCATGCAGCTCATTCGCTGCATTAAAATATCTTCAAAATAAGATACGGGCACATTAAAGCGGAAAAATTTATTCAACGCATCGTGCGCGACCGATGCCGAAGCGCCCAATCCAAAAAACGAAATTTTCTTGGCCTGGGTGAGCAAATCCACCACCCGATTAATCGTATTGATATCTACCGATTGGCGGGCAACTTCCAGTGATGCCATGGTCGATTCAAAAATTTTACGGGTATACTCTTCGGGTGAGTCATGTTCTTCAACGTGGCGATTTACATAGGGCGTTCCGTTAGCCAGGCTTTGCGCCAGGTGTAATTTAAAGTCCGGAAAACCTTTAGTATCCAGACGGCGACAAAACCGGTTAACTGTAGGTTCGCTGACATTAGACAGCTTGGCCAGCGTCGCTATACTGTAATGAATTGTTGATTTTGGATCCGCCAGAATTGCTTCTGCAACCTTACGCTCAGACTTGCTAAATTGGCTGTGATTAGAAGTGATTTTTTCGATTATGTTCATATTTCCCGACATCATAATTTACCTGTCAAAAGCTGAAAGTCATCCGTAACTTTTTGACAAATAGGCGTAACGTAACTGGCGAATAGGCTACACTAAAGCGATTTAAGGTCAAAACAAATTCTAAAATGTTGTAAACTTACTACAAATGAGTTTAACATACTCTTATCAAAGCAAGCATATCTTCATGGCATATAGTAAGATTGTTGCTAAGTTTTAATCATATACTTCAGGTAATTACATGGTGTTGGATAACAATCTCGAACCTTGCGACTTCGTACTGTACGGAACCGGTGGTGATCTCGCCCGTCGTAAACTTCTCCCTTCTTTATATCAGTTGGAAAAAGCTGGTCTGCTGCATCAGGATTCAACTGTAGTCGGCGTTGCCCGTCAGGAAATGTCAAAAGAAGAATATTTGCAGATGGTGGAAGAAAATATCAGAAAGTTCAATTCTGATAGCATTTGTGATGAAAGTCTGCAGCGCTTGCTGGCACGTATCAGTTACCTGAAAATTGATTTTAAAAATATGGACGATTATAAGGCGCTCAAAGGCGTGTCTGAACCGTCGCGTAATATGGTCTGCTATTTTGCCACGCCTCCGTCTATTTTTGGTGACATTTGTAACGGTATGCATCAGGCAGATGTGATTGATGACAGTGTGCGGGTAGTGCTGGAAAAACCCATAGGCCACGATTTGGCTTCCTCTAAAGTCATTAATGATCAAGTGGCAGCATTTTTTACGGAAAAACAAATCTATCGTATCGATCACTATCTGGGTAAAGAGACGGTACTTAATCTGATTGCATTGCGATTCGCTAATTCATTGTTTACCAATAACTGGGATCATAACTGTATCGATCATGTGCAAATCAGCGTGGCCGAGTCTGTGGGGATTGAAGGGCGCTGGGGATATTTTGATGAAGCCGGACAAATGCGCGATATGGTGCAAAATCACCTGTTACAGATTTTGACGCTGGTCGCAATGGAGCCGCCTCCAACACTAGACGCCGACAGTATCCGCAACGAAAAAGTCAAAGTGCTCAAAGCCTTGCGTCCGATTGACAGCAGTAATGTTGATCAAAAAACCGTGCGTGGCCAGTACAGCAGCGGTTTTATTAACGGTAAAGAAGTACCAGGGTATCTGGATGAACCTGATGCCAACACCACCAGTAAAACAGAAACCTTTGTGGCCTTGAAAGTGGAAATTGATAACTGGCGTTGGGCTGGTGTGCCTTTTTACCTGCGCACTGGTAAGCGTTTGCCATCCAAAGTCAGTGAAGTGGTTATTTATTTTAAAAAACAACCACATAACCTGTTTAAAGACAGTTTTCCGAGCTTGCCGCCGAACAAATTGACCATCCGTCTGCAGCCTGATGAAGGCGTCGAAGTGACAGTCATGAATAAATTGCCGGGATTAACCGGTACCCATTCGATGGATCTGCAAAAAACCAAGCTTAACTTGAGCTTCTCCGAAACTTTCAAGGATGAACGTATTGCGGATGCCTACGAAAAGCTGTTGCTGGAAGTCATGTTAGGCAATCAGGCTCTATTTGTGCACCGTGATGAAGTTGAGCAGGCATGGACCTGGGTCGACGGCATTATGGACGCCTGGCGCCATAGTAGTGAGCCACCTGCACCTTATCAGGCTGGCACCTGGGGACCGGTATCTTCAATCGCGCTGTTAGCGCGAGAAGATCGCGCCTGGTATGAAGGGCGGGTGAGCAAGAAATGAAACAATCACTATACGCTTCGACCGAACAATTAAATCAGCAATTTAGCCAGCGTATTGTGGCGTTATTGGAAGAAGGTATTGCCAGCAAAGGGCGAGCAAGTTTATTGGTCTCAGGTGGCAGAACGCCGCTTGGCTTGTTTGCCGCCTTGTCAACCAGCGAACTTGACTGGAGTAAGGTGGATATTAGCCTGGCCGATGAACGTTGGGTGGATGCATCTGATGATGCCAGTAACGAAAAAATGGTTACAGAAAATCTGCTGCAAAATAACGCCGCTAAAGCTAATTTTGTATCACTGAAAACCAACCAGACGGATGCAGCGGATGCTGTTAGGGAAATCAGTTCCCGTCTGGACAGTATGTCAAAACCTTTTGATGTGTTGATTTTGGGAATGGGTGAAGACGGTCACACCGCGTCATTATTTCCCTGTTCAGCACAAATCGCTGAGGGGCTGGATATGGACTCTAACCAGCAGGTGATTGCGGTTACCCCGGGTACAGCACCTCATCAACGTATGTCACTGACGTTACCTGCACTATTGACCAGTCAGAATATTTTTCTCCACCTTACCGGCGACAGCAAAATGCAGGTTTTGCAACAGGCTCTGGATGGTGATGATGAACTAGCGATGCCTATTCGCGCAGTACTTAACCGGGCTGACGTCGAATTGATCTGGGCCGCATAGGAGTATAAATGAACAGTACCATACAGGCAGTGACCGACAGGATCATTGCACGCAGTAAAAACAGCCGTAAAGCTTATCTGGAAAAAATTGAAAAAGCCCGCCGTCAAGGCCCGCACCGTGGGGTGTTATCTTGTGGAAATTTAGCCCACGGTTTTGCCGCTTGTAATAGTAGTGATAAAGCCGATTTACGCAGTATGACGAAAGCCAATATTGCGATTACTTCTGCCTATAACGATATGTTGTCGGCCCATCAGCCTTACGAAACCTATCCGCAAATTATTAAACAGGCCATTGCCGAAGTAGGCAGTGTAGCCCAGTTTGCCGGTGGTGTTCCGGCCATGTGTGACGGTATCACGCAAGGTAATCCGGGTATGGATTTAAGCCTGATGAGTCGCGATGTAATTGCCTTGTCTACCGCAGTTGGCTTATCTCACAATATGTTTGATGGCAGTCTGGCGCTGGGGATCTGCGACAAGATCGTACCTGGATTGCTAATCGGTTCATTGGCGTTTGGTCATTTACCTACAGTATTTGTGCCAGCAGGACCAATGCCTTCGGGGATCCCGAACAAGGAGAAAGCTCGGGTCAGACAAGCTTATGTGGAAGGCAAGGCGACCCGTGAAGAGCTACTGGAGGCAGAATCAAGTTCTTATCACACAGCCGGAACCTGTACTTTTTATGGTACAGCCAACAGTAATCAGCTGGTGGTTGAGGTGATGGGGTTGCATTTGCCCGGATCGTCTTTTGTTAATCCCGGCACGCCATTAAGGGATGCATTAACCAAGGCTGCGGCAAAACAGGTTACACGCTTGACCGATTTGGGTGGTAACTATATGCCAATCGGTCATATCGTTGATGCCAAAGCTATCGTTAACGGTCTGGTGGCACTACTGGCCACAGGCGGTTCGACCAACCACACCATGCATTTGGTAGCAGTCGCCAAGGCGGCTGGCTATACCATTAACTGGGATGACTTTTCAGAAATCTCTAAAGTGGTGCCCTTGCTGACCCATATTTATCCTAACGGTTCTGCGGATATTAATCACTTTGTTGCCGCAGGTGGTATGGCGTTGCTGTTTAAAGAATTATTGGGCGCCGGATTGTTGCATAACGACGTAAATACTATTTGTGGTCGAGGATTGGAACAATATACCAAGGAGCCGGTGTTGATTGACGGTGAACTGCAATGGCGTGAAGGAACGGACAAATCGCTCGATCCTGAAGTTATCGCGACCTGCGCGGCACCGTTTAAACCTGATGGTGGCTTGGCGCTGTTGCAGGGTAATTTGGGACGTGGCGTGATGAAAACCTCTGCATTACGTGCCAATAAAACTAAAATTGTTGCGCCAGCAGTGGTATTTGAAGATCAGTTTGATCTGGATAAAGCCTTTAACGCCGGTGAATTGAATAAAGATTGTATTGTTGTCGTGCGTTTCCAGGGCCCCAAAGCTATTGGTATGCCAGAATTACATCGTTTAACACCGCCTCTTGGTGTATTACAGGATCGTGGGTTTAATGTTGCGCTGGTGACCGACGGAAGGATGTCCGGTGCCTCAGGTAAAGTGCCTGCGGCCATTCATGTGACCCCCGAAGCTTACAATGGTGGATTGCTGGCTAAAGTCAAAGACGGTGACATGATTGAGCTGGATGCGCAGACGGGAACCTTGCAGTTGTTGGTCGACGAACAGGAATTGGCCGCGCGGGACAACGTACTGGCACAGATTGATCACCATTTGGTGGGAATGGGTCGTGAGTTGTTCGCCGGCATGCGTAGTGAGTTAACCGGCGCAGAACAAGGTGCCTGTTCATTGTTTGCCACGCAGGAGCAGGTGGGATGACGGCGAGATTTGTTGCCGATGTAGGCGGAACCAATATTCGGCTTGCCCGTGAAGTCAACGGCAAGTTAGCTGACATCAAGAAATACCTGTGTAATGACTTTGCCACCATTGCCGATGTGATCAAGCTCTACTGTGATTCATTACCTGAGCATCAGTTTGTGGCCGGTTGTATTGCCATTGCCTGCCCGGTGAACGGCGACATGATCAAAATGACCAATCATTACTGGCAATTTTCCATCGAGCAGACTCGTCAGCAACTGCAATTGCAACGACTAATGGTGATCAACGATTACACCGCTATTTCCATGTCGTTACCGGTGCTCAATGATCAGCAAAAAGTTAAAATCGGCGCCGGCGAACCGTTGGAAAACGGCACAATGGCGGTCTTTGGTGCGGGCACCGGTTTGGGCGTCGGACATTTGGTGCCTATTACCGAAGGCTGGAAAGCCATGCCGGGCGAAGGTGGCCATGTGGATTTTGCGCCTATTGATGACAATGATTTATATATTTGGCAATTTTTGCGTAAACATCATGGGCACGTGTCGGCAGAACAACTGATATCGGGACCGGGCTTATTGCAAATTTATCAGGCCTTGGCCGAGAAAAATTCAGTAGTGCCGGATTGTCGTTCGCCGGCTGAAGTGACTAACCGGGCTCTGGACGGAAGCTGTGAAGTTTGTGTCGAGACCTTGCAACAATTTTGTCGGGTGATGGGCAGTTTCGCCGGTAACCTGGCGTTGAATATGGGCACTTTTGGCGGAGTTTATATCGCTGGTGGTATTGCTCAACGTTTTGTCGATTTTGTGCTTAAAAGCGAGTTCAGACAGCGTTTTGAAGACAAAGGCCGCTTGGCAAGTTATGTACAAAACATACCCGTTTACCTAATTACCGAAGCCGATCATGGCTTGATGGGTGCCGCAGCGTACCTTGAGCAGAATATGAAGGAAGTATCATGACGAAGAATTGGACACTATCAGCAGCAGATTTGTTTGCTAAAGGGCCGGTGGTACCGGTACTGGTTATCCGCGAACTGGAACATGCTGTTCCATTAGCTAAAGCGTTGATTGCCGGAGGTATTTCTGTACTGGAAGTGACGTTACGCACGCCAGTTGCATTGGAAGCCATTCGCAAGATTGCCGATGAAGTACCGGAAGCCGTTATCGGAGCGGGGACGGTAACCAACAAGAAGCAGCTTAAGGAAGTGATTGACGCCGGCGCAATGTTCGCCATCAGTCCTGGGCTAACCACCGAGTTGCTGGATGCTGCCAATGAAGGGCCGATTGCCTTAATTCCGGGGGTGTCATCAATTTCGGAATTAATGAAAGGACTGGATAAGGGATATGACCATTTCAAATTCTTTCCGGCCGAGGCTTCGGGCGGCTTAAAAGCCATTCAGTCGATAGGCGGCCCTTTCCCGGACGTGACATTTTGCCCAACAGGCGGGATTGGTCCCAAAAATTACCTGGATTATCTGGCTCAATCTAATATTCGTTGCGTGGGTGGTTCCTGGTTGGCGCCAGATGACGCAGTGCAAAACGGTGAGTGGCAGCGTATCACCGATTTGGCTGCTGCGGCCATCGCCGGTGCAAACGGACTTAAACAATAAACAGCCAATACTGATTTATCAAGCCGCTCCAGTAGCGGCTTTTTTGTGGAATATCTGCCGGTTTAGCTGGCGGCTTCCTCACACTATTCTGAATTGCTAATTCCCGTTAACAAAAATAAAACCTCTATAATTATTAATGCTGTGGATGATCCGCGCCGGAGTATTGGTTATAGTAGCGCTCTGGCCATTCTCTGTTTGAATACTTTCTGGACATTTTTGTTAATGACAACACGCATTCTATTTTTAGTTTTTTGTTTGATCGGAGTTCAGGCATGCTCTTCAATGCCACAGCAGCAAACTGGCCAATCCGACTCGGGCCAGATGGGCAACCTGGTGTTGGCAGAGCCTGCTGCGGTTAATATCAGAAGCCAGATGGCATTGGCGCGTCTGACGGATATCCTGGCCCAGGTAGAAGTACCGGATAATCAAAAAGCCGAGTTTTTATATCAACGCGGAGTGCTATACGACAGCGTCGGTTTGTCGGGTATGGCTCAATATGATTTCAGTCGGGCTATTCGGCTGAATCCGAATATGGCCGAAGCCCATAATTTTATGGGGATACATTATACCCTGCAGATGGATTTTATTCAGGCATATGACGAATTTGATGCCACGCTGGAAATCGATCCTGAACATGACTTCGCCTTTCTCAACCGGGGGATCGCCTTGTATTATGGCGGTAGACCGGAATTGGCGGTGGAAGATTTAGGCAAATTCTTCAACAAGGACAAATCCGATCCTTATCGTGCTTTATGGACCTATATTGCCCAAAAAGAACTGAACAGCAAGAGTGCCCTGAAAAACTTGCGCGCCAGCCGTGAGCAACTAGATGACCGAAACTGGGCAACTGCAGTGGTTGATTTCTATCTGGGGGATATTAATGAATCCCAACTGCTGTCCACCCTGATGTTAGGGGTAACCAATCAGAAGCAGTTAACAGATAAATTGTGTGAAGCTTATTTCTATCTGGGTAAATACCATATTGATAAAGGTGAAAATGGCATCGCATCCAACTATTTTAAACTGGCGTTAAGTACCAATGTGTATGAGTTTGTCGAGCATCGTTATGCGCGCCTGGAACTGGAACTTATGCGCGAGCGCACCTATGGAGATATGGCTGCTGACTAATCATGGCCAATTTCAGGTGGAGCAGGGCTGTTATCCTACTAGTATTGTCAGGGTTGGCCTACGACAGTAGCAGAGAGCCAGCTGCACTCATTGATAACATTCATAATGCACGACAAGGTTCAAATACCAATTCAAACTGGGCGTTGTTGGCTGAAACTGAGCAGGGCGAGGGCGCCGCATTAGCTTATCTAACCCGGACAAACTCGATTCATTGGCTGGGTATAGCCGCCAACATGGGCTATCCGGCGGCCCAATATCGCTTGGCTGTGCTACATCCTGATGCTGAAATACGTCAATACTGGTTGTATAAAGCCGCCGCTAAGGGCGTTGCTGCTGCTCAACAGGACTTGTACTGGCAACTTGTTGATACCGATCCAAAACAAGCGTTAAGTTGGTTACAACGCGCAGCACAGCAAGATGCAGCTAGTGCCTTGATACTGGCGTCACTGGAATGGCAAACTGGCAATTACGCCGAGGCAAGAAAAAACATTGAGCGAGCACAACAACGGGGCTCACAACAAGCCGACCTTTTTCTGCAAGCGTTGGATGACAATCAGCAACCGGTGGCCCACAGTCCGTTATGCCGTCAACAACTGTTACCGGTCACCACCTCCCTGACAGGGTTATTGCAGGCGTATCAGTTTAAAAAACAGTTTAGCCTTGATAAAACCTTGGCAAATTTACCTGTGTGTTTTGCCAATACGCGGATTTTTACTGATACACAACTGCAATGTGGCGAAAACTGGAATGATTTGCCGCGCTTGGGATGTGATGAGGATTTTCTGGCCCGGCAACTACAGGATGACGATTTTACTCATTTGGTTGTATTCTCCTCTCAGGGCAAGGCGAATGTGAATAACGGGATTATGTATCTTGATCAGCACGATACCTATCAGGTATTTGTCCACGAACTGGCCCATTTTGCCGGTTTTGTCGATGAATATCCGTTATCTACTGCACTGGCCCAGCAGGTTTGCTCGCTAGATAATCAATTACCTAATCTCGTCATTAAAGATGTCAAAAAAACACAAACTCCGACCTTGCCCAACCGCTGGCAGGATGTTTCCCCTGCTCAAATGGTAAAGGCACGTACTTGCGACAACACCCGGTTTCAGGCGTATAAGCCGGTAAGTGACTTTACCTTTATGGAATTTTACGATGAAGGAACTGTGCCCGGTTTGTACCTGTCTCTGTGGCAACAGCAACTTGCCACTTCGAATGGCATATTACCCGCTTATATTAACTTGGCTCAGGCGGCGGAACAGTCAGGAAACCGGAAATTAAGCGCATTCTGGTGGCAGCGTTATCAGGATTTTCAACATTAGGTAACCGAGGTTCGGAATAACAACTGTGGTTGTAATCCAAGTTATAAAATTAATTCAATTGTTTGTCCCGAGCTGGGGTTAACTATGCTGTAAAAGTTGTCCACAACGACGACATTGATAAGTCACACCCGCCTTTACCTTGTTGTGCCGTCGTATCGATAGCTGGTGAGACTGGCAGCCACATCGATAATCAAACACTTTGCCCTGTACTTTACTAACATCCATGCTATGCCGGGTTTTGGCGGGCAGTTGATACAGGTCCGTCATTAACTTCTGCCATTCACTGCCGTGAGGACGCACTTTTCCGTATAGCTGATGAACCAACAGATGACAGATTTCATGAGGTACCACATGGTCAATAAACTGGTCTGAATTATCGGCCAATAACACCGGATTGAAGCGCAGTTCGTTGGTTTGTAAACGGGCTGAACCGGCAATTTTACCCCGTTGATTAAAACGTACAAGGGGACGGGGAAAGCTTTGTTGTAACTGCTGTTCGGCATGCAGATAGCATTGCTCAACCTGCCGGATAACTCGTTGTTGCAGATGTTGATCCGGCATATTGACTATCCTGTTAGCAAGTTAACCTGAACTCAGGTTACTTAACTTGTTCACCGGCGGCCTGTTTATCGGCGTGGTAGCTGGAGCGGACCAGCGGGCCACAAGCAGCGTGAGTAAATCCTAGTTGTTCGGCTTGTACTCTTAGTTCATCAAACTCGTCAGGATGCACATAACGCTTGACCGGATAATGATGGCGGCTGGGTTGTAAATACTGGCCTAGTGTCAGCATGTCCACGTCATGTTCACGCAAATCTTTTAGAACCTGCAGCATCTCTTCCTTGTTTTCACCCATACCCATCATCAAGCCCGATTTTGTCGCTATTTCAGGATGCTGGGCTTTAAACTTCTTGAGTAATTCCAATGACCATTTGTAATTTGCACCGGGCCGGCATTCGCGATACAGGCTGGGAATGGTCTCCAGATTGTGGTTAAACACGTCCGGTACGCCTTGCTTGAATATTTCCAGCGCCCTGTCCATACGGCCACGGAAATCCGGAACCAATACTTCAATTTTGGTTGCAGGACTGTGCTGACGAATGGCATTGATACAGTCGACAAAATGCTGGGCACCACCATCGCGCAGATCATCGCGATCTACCGAGGTGATCACCACATATTTAAGGCGCATTTCGGCAATGGTTTTAGCCAGCTTTTCGGGTTCTTCTGCACTGGGAGGCAAGGGTTTACCATGCGCCACGTCACAGAACGGACAACGTCGGGTACAAATATCACCCAGGATCATAAAGGTCGCCGTGCCGTGATTGAAACACTCGGCCAGATTAGGGCAGGAGGCTTCTTCACAGACTGAATGCAGCTTATTTTTACGCAGGGTTGCCTTAATATGATCAATACGTTCGGTTTGCGCCGGAAGTTTGATTTTTATCCACTCCGGTTTGCGCAGCATTTGTTCCCGCTCGGTAGGCACAATAGTGACGGGAATGTGCTCAACTTTGCGTTCATCACGAAGTTTTTCGCCTGCTTGTACACGTACTTTATTCATCAAATCCTTCCCGAAAATCAATTTGAGTAATGGATAACTGCTGACAGAATTGCTGCACCAGTTTGCCGGATGCTTCTTGCATGGTTTGCGGACCACCCTGTTGGTGGCAGTCTGTCATAGTTAAACCGGCGTATCCACATGGATTAATGCGCAAAAACGGGGTCAAATCCATATTCACATTCAGCGCCAGGCCGTGAAAGGAACATCCTTTTCTGATCCGTAAGCCGATTGAGCAGATTTTCTGCTGTTGCACATAAACCCCCGGCGCATCTGCTTTGGGATAAGCCTGTATATTATAAGGCGCCAACAGATTTACAATGCTGTTTTCCAGTTCGGTCACTAACTGACGTACTCCCAGCTTGCGACGTTTAATATTCAGTAAAACATACATCATCTGCTGACCATGGCCGTGGTAGGTTACCTGTCCACCCCGATCGACCTTAACCACCGGGATATCGCCGGGGGCGAGCAGATGTTCTTCTTTACCGGCCTGGCCCTGGGTAAAAACAGGGTGATGTTCAACGAGCCAAATTTCATCAGGGCTACTTTCTGTGCGCTGATCGGTAAAGCGCTGCATGCTTTGCCAAATGGGCAAATAATCTTGCTGACCTAACTGACGAACAATTATTTGCTGATTGGTTGATTGACTATTCAAGGCTCAGGACAGGGCTAGAGTACGACGCGAACCAGCTCTAGATTAGCTAGCTCAGTATAAATCAGTTCCATATGCTCTTTGCTGGTGACTCTAACGCTAACAGACACCGAGTGATAGTTACCTTTAGGGCTAGGTTTAACCGTTGGATTGTAGTCCCCGGGAGCATGGTTCTGCAAACAGCCTATGACATCATCTGGAAGGCGTTCATGGGCCACTCCCATAACCTTAAATGTCTGGAAACAAGGGAAATCCAATAGTTGGTCGAAATGGGTATCCAATGGCGGCTCTCCGTTTAACCGAAATGTATTATATCAGGCGCGCGATTATACCTTCTAATGCAAGCAAGTTGTATGGCTAACGTATTTTATAAGGTTTAAAACTGTAAGCTTTATCGGCGAACAGAGTAACGAACTTTTAACAAGCCAAGTCTTATAATCAAAAAGAGAGCCAATCGGCTCTCTTGACAGGATTACACTTTATAGGCTGAAATTCGTTATTCACCCATACCCAGTTGCAGTTTAATGTAGTCGATCATGCGACCAAAGAAGCCACCTTCCTGAACTTCCTGCAATGCCACCAGCGGGTATTCGGCAATTTCTTCACCTTCCAGTTGCAAGTGCAACGTGCCAACCACTTCGCCTTTGGCCAGGGGAGCTTCAAGTTTTTTATCCAGCTTAAAGTTGGCTTGCAGATTTTTGCGCTGGCCGCGAGGAATAGTGATGGGAGTATCATTCATAATACCCAAATCGACGGTCTCTTTGTCACCCATGTAAATTCGCTGGGAGACAAAACTTTCACCGGCCGCATAAGGCACGATGGTTTCATAGTAACGGAAACCATATTTGAGCAGCTTCTTGTTCTCGATTTTTCTGGCGCGCTCGCTTTCGGTACCCATGACAACGGCAATTAAGCGCATATCGCCTTGGGTTGCCGATGACACCAGACTGTATCCGGCACCAGAAGTATGGCCAGTCTTGATTCCGTCGACGTTGAGGCTCTTGTCCCATAGCAGACTATTACGGTTATATTGCTTGATGTCGTTGTAGGTAAATTCTTTTTCGCTATACACCTTGTATTCATTAGGCAAGTCGGCAACCAGATGACGGGCCAGTGTCGCCATATCGCGGGGCGTTGTATAGTGATCAGGATCGTCCAGGCCATGGCTGTTCATAAAATGGCTGGAGGGCATGCCCAGTTTACTGGCATAAGCATTCATCATATCGGCAAAGGCGCTTTCGCTGCCGGCAATATGCTCGGCCATGGCGACACAGGCATCATTGCCTGATTGAACGATGATGCCCTGGTTAAGCTGTTTAACCGGTACTTTGGTGCCGACTTCAATAAACATCTTTGATGAATCGGGGAAGTTTTTAGCCCAGGCATTCTCCGAAATAGTGACCAAATCGGTATCCTTGATCCTGCCATTTTTAATTTCATCGCCGATGATATAACTGGTCATCATTTTGGTCAGGCTGGCTGGCGCCAGCTGAATATCGGCATTTTGCTCCGCAATAATAGTGCCGGTAGTGGCATCAAGTAAAATATAACCTTTGGCGTTAATAGTAGGAGAAGGAGGAATGATAACGGCTAGAGCTTGAGCACTATTAACGAGCAAAATCGCCGGAATAATTAATTTAGCGAGGAGAGATTTTATTTTGAGCATTATTCTTCCATATGTGAATTGATGAATGGGCTAACGAAACGCGCCACAATATATCATTTTTATTAATAAATATGAGGCTTAGCCGCGGATTTTTTTGGCTATTCGCCAATAAGACTATAGTTTTGCTAAAAAGTTTGCTCTTCTGACGGTTTTATTGCGGTGCATATAAGGTAAATGCATTTGGATAGCCGTCATGTTTTAACCGTTTTAGCAGTTCATTGGCCGCCTGTTCATCGGCAAGCGGGCCCAGTCGCAGGCGATACAGGCCGTTTTCTGCCGGAGTATGCGCCCCAACCTGATAAAGGACGGTCAGGCCTTTGGCAATCTGGTTAATCTTGTGACTATCCTGCAGTGCCGCTACCTGAATAAAAAGTGCTTTATTCGAATCCGTCTTAGTCTGGGCCGGTGGCGCTATAGGTTCACCCGCAACTAGCATATTGCCTTGCTGATCAACAGTTATCACGTCAAGGCGAATATTGGTCACGCCATGTTTAAGCATATCCAGTTTTTTGGCCGCCGCATAAGAAACATCGATAAGTCGATGGCCATGGAAAGGGCCACGGTCATTGACGCGCACGATAACCTGTTTATTGTTGGCCAAATTGGTAATACGTGCATAACTTGGCAATGGCAAGGTTTTGTGTGCGGCTGACATTTGATACATATCGTAGGTTTCGCCATTCGCTGTGAGATGCCCGTGAAATTTTTGCCCATACCATGATGCTTGTCCGGTAGCGGAATAACGGCGCGCCTGATCCGCGTTCATCGGTGTGTAGGTCTGACCTAGCACACTATATTGACGCAGGCTCGCAGCATAATGGGCTTCGTAGCGGGGGGTAGCATCCGACTGGGAAATATTATCCGGTAATGTATGCGGGGCAGAATCATTACGTTGATGATAACGGCCATAGTTGCTGGCACAACCACCGAGCAACATTACCCATAAAAGTAGCCAGGTTAATTTCATATCTGCTGTTGTCGCTGCTGTTTTATTTGCTGACTGAGCTGATACACCGCCATGGCATACAGCGGGCTGTGGTTGTAGCGGGTAATAGTATAGAAATTGTTTAAACCGACCCAGTATTCATGACCTTGGCTTAAATCAAACTGCAGCAACTTGACCGGAGTATGGTTATCCAGAGAACCATCAATACTGATCCCCCGGCGCTGCACTTGCTGCCATTGATGTTCAGGTTTGAGATTTTTGGACAATAATGATTCGACGTCTGAATTGGTTAATTTTGCCTTGAACGCCACAGGTTGACCTTTTTTCCAGCCATTTTTTTGAAAGTAATTTGCCACACTGCCGATGGCGTCTTCGGGATTATTCAGCAGGTCACGAATACTGTCCTGATCAAAATCAACCGCGTAATGGCGATAACTGGATGCGATAAACTGTCCCCATCCCATTGCACCGGCATAGGAGCCCTGAATTAATCTGGGATCGAATTTTTCTTCGCGGCACAATAACAGGAACTGTTCCAACTCTGAGGTAAAGAACTTGGCTCTGGCCGGATAGTGAAAACCTAATGTATACAGTGAATCCAGTACCGAATGGTTGCCCTGATGGGTACCGAAATTACTTTCCACACCAAGAATAGCGACAATGATTTCAGCCGGAACACCGCTTTGCTGCTCTGCTTTTTGCAGGGCTTCGGCATGTTTTAGCCAAAACTCGACACCGTCGTTACGCCTTTTTTCAGTCAGAAAAATCGGATAATACTGGTACCAGGGTTTGGCTTCCCAGGGGCGCTGGATAGCATCAATAATGGTTTGCTGCTTGTGGGTTGTCTGGAGTAACTCGGTAAGCTGCGCAGCATCAAACTGGTGTTTGCTGACCATCCGGTCAACAAAGGTCTGTTGCGCGGCGGGTAAGGGAGAGTTGGCTAATACCGAACAAGCCAGCAATAACTGGCTGAAACAGCCTATTTTTATTAACAGTCGCATGTAAAGGACATCCACCTTGTTATTGTTATCGGGATAAAAGTCGTTTCTGGGTGCCTATGGCCATTAAAATACCAAACCCGGCCAGCAAGGTCACCATGGATGTGCCACCGTAACTGACCAGCGGCAAGGGAACTCCCACCACAGGCAGAATACCGGATACCATGCCCATATTGACGAATACATATACGAAAAAGGTCAGGGTTATGCTGCCAGCCAGCAGTTTGCTGTAGGCATCCTGAGCGCGCATCGCAATGAGCATACCGCGCACAATAATAAACAGGTAGATCGTCAGTAATGCCAGAATACCCACCAGCCCAAATTCTTCACTGAAGACCGAAAAAATAAAGTCGGTATGGCGCTCGGGTAAAAACTCCAGCTGCGATTGGGTACCGTGCAGCCAGCCTTTACCTTGCAATCCTCCCGAACCAATCGCAATTTGTGACTGAATTATATGATAACCGCTATTGAGCGGATCGCTTTCCGGATTAAGAAAAGTGAGTACCCGTTGTTTCTGGTAATCCTGCATCAGGAAAAACCACATGATTGGGGCAAAACCGGAACCCATTGCGGCTAACGTAGCCAGTAATTTCCAACTCATACCGGCCAGAAAAATCACAAAAATACCGGAACTGGCGATCAGTAAAGACGTCCCCAGATCCGGCTGTTTGGCAATTAACAGGGTAGGGATAGTAACCAGTACAAACCCGATAAACACATGTTGTAGTCTAGGTGGCAGATTGTAGCGACTGATATACCAGGCCACCATCATAGGTACCGCCAGTTTCATGATTTCCGAAGGTTGAAAGCGCATAAAACCTAAGTCCAGCCAGCGCTGTGCGCCTTTTCCGATAGTACCTATCACCAATACTGCCACCAGCATGGCGATCCCGACGATATAGAAATAAATGGATACGCGACGATAGGCCATGGGAGGAATTTGCGCCATAACAACCATCACCAGCAAGGCAAAACCCAGTCGAATTAACTGCCGATAGATCAGGTCCATATCCTGTCCACCGGCAGAATAGATTACAAACAGGCCGATACACATCAAAATGACCAGTCCGCTGAGTAAAATACCGTCAATATGGAAGCGGCCCAGCGGAGAAAGTTTATCGGGATTAAGTTTACTGCGTAGCATTTGCCGCTTCCTCCGGTTTGGGAAAATAGTAGTCCATTACGGCCCGAGCGACAGGGGCCGCCTGCGAGCCACCATGTCCGGCATTTTCTACCACTATGGTGAGCACCATTTGCGGATTTTCATAAGGCGCAAAACCTACATACATAGCGTTATCCCGTAAATGGGCGGCGAGTTTTTCAGCATCGTATTTTTCATCTTCGGCAATACCGACAAGTTGGGCAGTGCCGGTTTTACCCGCCGATACATAGTGGGTATGAGCAAAGGCCTTGTAGCCGGTGCCTCCCACGCGGTTTACTACGCCATACATGGCATCCAGAACGGTATCCCAGTGTTTTTCATCATTTAATATGATTGGCATATTTTCTTTAGGTGGATACAAAATCTGCTGTTCATCGGTTTTGTAGCCGCGAATGACTTGTGGCGTATAGGAATGACCACGATCAACCAGAGTGCTGACAGACTGGGCCAACTGCAATGGCGTTGCTGTCCAGTAACCCTGGCCAATTCCCACTGGTATGGTGTCTCCTATATACCAGGGTTTATTGTAACGGGCGCGTTTCCAGCCACGGCTGGGCATATTGGCATCAGACTCTTCATACAAATCGATGCCGGTATATTCGCCAAAGCCGAATTTACTCATTGTTTCACTTATGCGATCAATTCCCAGTCGATAGGCCAAATCATAGAAAAACGTATCGCAAGAAACCTCAATGGCTTTAGTAACATTTACCCAGCCATGCCCCCATGGTAACCAATCACGCCATGTGCGTGGACCATTTTTAATTTGATAGGTGCCCGGATCATAGACCCGGCTTTTATCGGTAATCACGCCTTCATTTAAACCAGCTAAAGCCAATTGCGGTTTGACCGTTGATGCGGGGGGGTACTGTCCTTGAGTGGCGCGATTAATCAAGGGACGGTCAGGAGAGTTCAACAAGTCGCTGTAATCCTTGCTGCTGATGCCATGCACAAACAGATTGGGGTCATAACTGGGATTGCTATACAACACCAAAACGCCACCGTCACGAGGATCGATCACCACCACCGAGCCACGATTTTCGCCTAGCGCCTGTTGTGCCACCTGTTGCATTTTAATGTCGATATTAAGCACAATATCGGTACCGGGAACCGGGGGTTGGAATTTTAGCGTGCGGATAATCCTGCCTTGGCTATTCACTTCCACTTCCTGATATCCCACTTCACCGTGCAACAGGGTTTCATGGTATTTTTCGACCCCCTGTTTACCTATGTCATAGGTCGCGGCGTAGTTGGCATCTTGTTCGGTTTCAACCAGTTTCTGCAAATCGCGTTTATTGATTTTAGCCACATAGCCCAGGACATGGGTGAGAGCATCACCGTATGGATAGTAGCGTTTAAGGCGTGCTTCTACGCTGATACCCGGGTATTTATGCTGGTTAACTGAAAAAAGCGCCACCTGTTCCTGGGTCATGTTATTGATCAGCGCAACAGGCTTAAAACGCCGTTGACCTTTAAGATCTTTCTGAAAACTTTCAAGATCCTGTTCGTCAATGCCTAGCAATTCGGTCAGTTCTGTAATGACTTGTTGCAGATTATCACTTTGCTCAGGTACAACTTCGAGACGAAACACCGGTTTGTTATCCGCCAGCAAGGCGCCATTGCGGTCGTAAATTAACCCGCGGTTGGGCGCCACTGGCAGGACTTTAATGCGGTTACCGTTTGAGCGGGTCTGATAGTCATCATGACGGGTCACTTGCAGATAGTATAAATTGCTAATCAGTACTGCCAGAGCAATAAAAATTATCAGTAACGCAATCACCGAACGGCGGGCAAATAAATTTGCTTCGGCGGTGTGGTCTCTTATTGTTATTCTTTTTGACGCCACCTATGACAACCTATTCTCTGTGGTAGGGATGATTATTATTTAAAGACCATCCTCGATACAAGCTTTCCGCCACCACGATTCGAACCAACGGGTGAGGTAACGTTAGAGGGGATAAAGACCATTTTTGTTCCGCGGCAGCGATACATTCTGGCGCCAGCCCTTCCGGACCACCAATGAGTAAACTCACATCACGTCCATCCATTAACCAATCGGCCATATTCTTCGCCAGCATCGGTGTTGTCCAGGGTCTCCCGGTGACTTCCAGTGTCACAATTCGATTCCCTTTGGGAATGGCGGCTAAGGTTTGCTGGCCTTCTTTGTGCAGAATTCGGGCAATGTCGGCATTTTTTCCCCTTTTACCGGCCGGGATCTCGGTGAGTTGTAAAACAACGTCGGCATTAAGCCGACGTGCATATTCCTGATAGCCTTGTTCTACCCAAGCCGGCATTTTACTGCCTACCGCAATGATTTGGATACGCATGTCGTTAATTAGGTCGTGCTACTAACCCCAAAGTTTTTCTAGTTGATAAAAATCGCGGGTGTCATCCTGCATCACATGCAATACCACATTGCCCAAGTCCACCAATACCCATTCACCGGTATCCTGACCTTCAACGCCCAGAGGCGGTTCACCAGCGTGTTTGGCTTCGGTGATCACATTTTCGGCAATGGAGACGACGTGACGTTTGGAATTACCGGAACAAACGATCATGCAATCGGTAATAGTGGATTTGTCGGTGACATCCATCTGGATGATGTCACGGGCTTTCAGATCTTCAATTTTATCAATGACAAACTTGGTCAGTTGTTCGTTATCCAACAGTTTTTCCTTTAGACGGGATTAATTATACAGTTATAAGTTTATCACGAACTGGTTAACTGTATACCCATGCCACCTCGAAATGCGCGTTTCAGCGGGAATTTAAAGCCATTTAGACAAGGCGACGGTTTACAGGCTCAGGGGACTAAGTCAAAAATAGTCAACGCAGTATAAATGGCTTCAGAACCGGTTATTTTTAGGTGGCATGAGTATATAGGCCGTGTTGGCGTATATATTCTGCCACGGCGGGGTGCAGTAAATCTGATGGTGGCTGTCCTGCTGAAAGTTGCTGCCGGATCGCGGTGGCCGAAATATCAATTAGCTCCATTTCGGCAAAATGGATAATACCTGAACCTGTGTCATGCAGTGCATTTACGCTCTGGTTGGCTTGTTGGCCAACCAGCTTGTCCAGTACGCTGTTATGGGTTAACGCATAGCCGGGTCTGGCACAGACGATAATGTGGCTTAACTTCAGTATATCCTGCCAACGATACCAGCTATCGAAATGGTTAAATGCATCCATACCCATAAAAAAAGCTATTGACTGGTCTGGAAACTGTTGTCGAAATTCAGACAATGTATCAAAAGAATAGGAGGGCGTGTTACGGCGTAACTCCCGATCGTCGGCAGTAAATAGCGAATTATCCTGACAGGCCAGCCTAACCATCTCCAGCCGCTGTTGTGCGCCAACTGCTGGTGTCTGGCGGTGAGGCGGAATATGGCAAGGCAACAGATAAACCTGTTCGATCCGTAACTGGCCTGCTGCCTGGGCTACCGGTTGTAAATGTCCCTTGTGAATTGGATCAAAGGTGCCACCGAATATTGCCAGCATTAGGCATAGTCCAGCGCAATATTATCCAGTTGCATAGGCATAAAAAGTAGACATAAATGACTGATCTCGATAAACGGTCGCAAGATCGAACTTTGCTTTAATCCCTGATCCAGCGCCGCTAGTTTGGGCTGCATACGTTCCAGATCCTGCATCGATAATCGATTTAAAGCGGCAGAATAGAGCGACTGACGGCTTTGCCAGATCCGCATGCTTTTCCATAGCTGCCCGAGATTTTGTCCTTGCTGTTGGGCAAATTTGAGCTCGTAAAGGGTCTGCCATTCCCGGTTTAATGCCCAGAGGATCACAACAGGTTCGATTCCTTCACTTTCAAGCCGATATAGCATCCTGATCGTTTTAGTGATATCACCGGATAGCAGTACATCAACCAGTTGAAAAACGTTAAAACGCGCGTGATCGCCAACGGCTTTTTGAAGTTGTACAAAATCAATTTGGCCATCAGGGAACAGTAACGGCAATTTATCAATTTCCTGCTGGGCGGCGAGCAGATTACCTTCACAGTGTTCGGCCAATAACGCTACCGCTTCCGGACTGGTCCGGATTTGCCTGAGCTTTAAACGATTGGTAATCCATTGTTGCAACTGCCGACCTTCAACCGGATAGCAGGGCACATATACGCCTTGTTTGTCGAGAGTTTTAAACCATTTACTGTTTTGTACGTCACGGCCGATTTTATCGCCATGTAGTACAAATATTGTGTCGGGATTAGTGTGTTCGGCCAACGTTACCAAGGTTTTACTGCCTTCAGTACCGGGTTTACCGGTCGGCAGTTCTAGTTCGATAATTTGCCTATTGGAGAATAGTGACATTGATTGGCTGGCTTCAATCAGACTATACCATTGAAACTGGTTATCGACCTGTAGCGATTGACGCTCATCAAAACCTTGTTGCCTTGCGGCTGAGCGTAACTGTTCTATCGCCTCAATTTTCTGTTGTGGCTCGTCCCCAAATATCAGATAAAAAGGTTTTAACTGTCCGTTTAAATGTTCGCTAAAGCGATTAGGATAAATTTGCATTATTGCTGAGGATTTTGACTGCTGTGATTAGCCAGTTGGCGAATAATTTTGTCCGCCGCCTGGTTACGCATTTCTTTCATCACCAAATCCAGTTCTCTGGATTTGGCCAGCACCGCGTTGGGATCGTCCTGATATTCGCGCACAATATCAAATTCGAATATTTCGCCATCTGTTGCATCCGGCATAATCAACACATAGGTGACGGTATAGACCAGTTCATATTCCGCCACCTGACCTGTAGCAAACAGCGAGAGTAAGCGCCGCTCCAGATTATCCTTGACCAGTTTGAGTATTGGTAACGCCGGATCTTCGGGTTCGGTTACTGTTACCTTATGGTTATGCAACTTGGTTTTGACCGCCCGATACAAGGGATCGTACTGGCTAACCCCTTGCAGTTGTATAGTCTGAAATTCAGCCGGGATACTATTGGTACCGCGCAGCTTGAATCCGCAGCCTGTTAAGCTGAGGCACACTGCCAGAACCACCAACCGCGGCAACAACATTCTAGTTGGCCACGATGTTGACCAGCTTACCTGGTACATAAATGACTTTTCGGATGGTTTTGCCATCGGTAAATTGCTGGACATTGTCTTCGGCCAGCGCCTGTTGTTGAACCAATTCGGCTTCGGCATCGGCAGCCACGGTGATCTTGGCGCGTAGCTTACCGTTAACTTGCACTACCACCAGTTTTTCATCTTCAACCAGAGCCGCCGGGTCGGCGATGGGCCAACCTGATAATTCTACATCTGTTGTGTGGCCCAAATCCTGCCAAAGTATGTGGCAAACATGCGGGATGACCGGGGTCAGTAACTGCACTAACGCCGTGATCGCCTCATGCATCAAGGCTCTGTCCTGTTCAGTTTCCTGCGGCGCTTTTTGCAAGTGGTTTAGCAATTCCATCACCGCAGCGATGGCGGTGTTAAATGTCTGGCGACGACCGACATCATCGCTGACTTTGGCGATGGTCTTGTGCAATTCACGACGTAAGGTTTTTTGCTGCGCCGTTAGCGAGCTGATGACAAGTGGCTGTGTTTCACCCAGAGCGATATGAGCTTGTACCAGCTTCCAGAAACGTTTGATAAAGCGGTTCGCGCCCTCCACCCCAGAGTCAATCCATTCCAGCGTTTGTTCCGGTGGCGCGGCAAACATAGTAAACAAACGAATAGTATCCGCTCCGTACTGATCAATGACTTTTTGCGGATCAATACCATTGTTTTTCGATTTCGACATTTTGGTCATGCCGCCATGCTGCACTTCCTGGCCGTCGGTGCTTAACACCGCTTTGATAACTCGTCCCTTGTCGTCTTTTTCGATTTCAACATCGGCAGGGGAGTACCAGGTGGTTTTACCCGTCTGGTCAGTGCGGTAAAACGAGTCAGCTAACACCATGCCCTGGCATAGCAAACGCTTGAAAGGCTCGTTGCTTTGGACTAATCCTTCGTCGCGTAATAATTTGTGAAAAAAGCGTGAATACAATAAATGTAAAATGGCGTGCTCAATCCCGCCAACATACTGATCGACGGGCAGCCAATAATTGGCTTGGGCAGGATCGAGCATGGCCTGATCATTTTGAGCAGAACAATAACGGGCGTAATACCAGCTGGATTCCATAAAAGTATCGAAAGTATCGGTTTCGCGCAGTGCTGCTTGTCCCCGATATTCAGTTTTTGCCCACTCAGGATCCGCTTTAATCGGCGAAATAACACCGTCCATCACCACATCTTCGGGTAATTCTACCGGGAGTTGCTCGACCGGAACCGGCACTGATTCGCCGTTGTCCAGATTCAACATCGGAATAGGTGAGCCCCAATAACGCTGACGGGACACGCCCCAGTCGCGCAAACGATAATTGACCGTTTTTTTACCTTTGCCCTCGGCCATCAATTTGGCACAGATAGCGTTGAATGCGGCGTCGAATTCCAGACCGTCAAATTCGGCCGAATTAATCAGCTTGCCTTTTTCGGTGTAAGCCGCTTGAGTCAGGTCACATTCGGCTCCGTCATCCAGTGGCGCAATAACCTGCTTAATGTCGAGACCGTATTTACTGGCAAATTCCCAGTCTCGTTGATCGTGTCCAGGTACCGCCATAACAGCACCCGAGCCATAATTCATCAACACGAAATTGGCGACCCAGACCGGCACCTGTTCTCCGCTAATCGGATGGATGGCGGTGAGGCCAGTAGCACAACCTTTTTTCTCCATGGTGGCCAGTTCAGCTTCGGCCACTTTGGTGTTTTTGCATTCTTCAATGAAGGCGGCTAATTCGGCGTTGTTTTTGGCTGCTTCCAGTGCCAACGGATGTTGCGCAGCTAATGCAACATAAGTCACGCCCATCAAAGTATCCGGGCGAGTCGTATAGATATCGAAAGTCTTGTCACTGTTGGCCAAATTAAAGGTCATGTCCACGCCTTCGGAGCGACCGATCCAGTTTTTCTGCATCGCTACAACCTGTTCAGGCCATTCTTGCAAATCATCCAGCTCGGTTAACAGTTCTTCGGCATAGTCGGTGATTTTTATAAACCACTGCGGGATTTCTTTTTGTTCGACTAGTGCACCAGAACGCCAGCCGCGCCCGTCGATAACTTGCTCATTGGCCAATACGGTGTGATCGACAGGATCCCAGTTCACCGTGGCATTTTTCTTGTACACCAGGCCTTTTTCAAACAGACGGGTAAAGAACCATTGTTCCCAGCGATAATAATCTTTTTTGCAAGTGGCGACTTCGCGATCCCAGTCATAGCCAAAACCTAGCGATTTGAGCTGGTTTTTCATGTATTCAATATTGGAATAGGTCCATTTGGCCGGAGCGGTATGATTGGCAATCGCGGCATTTTCAGCGGGTAGCCCGAATGCGTCCCATCCCATGGGCTGCAGCACATTTTTGCCCTGCATGCGTTGATAACGGCTGATCACATCACCGATGGTGTAGTTGCGTACATGCCCCATATGCAGTCGTCCGCTGGGATAAGGGAACATTGAAAGGCAGTAATATTTCGGTTTACTGGCATCTTCAACGGCTTTGAAAACCTTATTTTGCTCCCAGTGTTGTTGAACGGCTTTTTCGATTTGCTGGGGGTTGTACTGTTTTTCCATCTGAATTAGGTTTCCAAAACTGTCGGATAAAAAGGGTGTATGAATTACCTAGAATACCTTAGCGCCGAGGTATGTCACAATAGTTGAGGTAACATATCGTAACCTAATTTGTTTTATTGTTTATTGTATGAACAAATTCGCGTCATTAAACTCGAAAACGGATTTAACAACTGGATGGAATAACAATGATAAATAAAAAATTCTTGAGTCTGTTTATTGCAGCTGCTCTTGCCGGTAATTTGGCAGCCTGTAATAAAGCCCCGGAAAATACTGTCGCCAGTAACCCGGCCCAACCTGCAGCAGAACAACCGGCTAACAGCAATCTGTTATTGGCTGAATTTAGTGGCCCTTATGGTGGTGTACCGGCTTTTGACAAGATGAACCTGGCTGATTTAAAGCCCGCACTTGAACAGGGAATGGCATTAAATGAAGCAGAAGTGGAGGCGATTGCCAATAATGCGGCTCCCGCGACTTTCGACAACACCATAGTAGCGCTGGAGCGCAGTGGCCAGGCATTGAATCGCGTATACAGCTATTACGGTATTTGGCGCAGCAATCAATCCAGTCCAGAATTTCGTGATATTCAGCGTGAAATGACGCCAATACTGTCTGCGTTCAATTCGCGTTTAACCCAGAATGACAAGCTGTTCCAGCGGATCAAAACCGTTTATCAAGGTGACGAGTACGCCACGCTTGGACTGGATCAGCAACGCCTGGTTAAACTGATTTATGATAGCTACGCGCGCAATGGCGCGACCTTAAGTGGTGAGGCAAAAGCGCGTTATGCTGCTATTGATCAGGAGTTGGCCAAACTTTACACCCAGTTTGGTAATAATGTCTTGGCGGATGAAGAAGGTTACGTCACCTACTTAACTCAGGATCAACTCGGCGGCCTACCTGACTCAGTGATTAGCGCTGCAGCGTCCGCTGCCGAACAGCGAGATAAAGTCGGGCAGTACGCTATCACCAACACCCGTTCTTCGATGGATCCTTTTTTGACTTTTTCCGACCAGCGAGATTTGCGCGAACAGGTTTGGCGTACCTATTACAACCGTGGTGATAACGGCGACGAGCACGATAATAATGCGATTATTGCCGAAATCCTGCAGTTGCGTGACGAGCGTGTGGCATTGCTGGGATATGACAATTACGCCCAGTGGCAACTGCAAAACCGTATGGCCAAAACGCCCGAGCGGGCAATGGCATTAATGGAATCGGTTTGGCCTGCAGCTATTGCCCGAGTCAAACAGGAAGTTGTCGATATGCAAGCGGTGGCCGATGCAGAGGGGGCCAATATCAAAATCGAACCCTGGGACTATCGCTATTATGCCGAGAAGGTGCGTCAACAGAAATATGATCTGGATTCTGATCAGGTGAAACAATATCTGCAGCTGGACAAACTGCGTGAAGCGATGTTTTACGTGGCAGGGCGATTGTTTAGTTTTGCCTTTACCCCGGTGCCTGAAGGATCGGTTCCGGTATTTCATCCAGACGTCAAAGTATGGGAAGTGACGGATAAAATCACGGGCGATAATATAGGTCTATGGTATCTGGATCCTTTTGCCCGCACCGGTAAACGTTCCGGTGCCTGGGCTACCAGTTATCGCAGTCATACCACTTTTGATGGTGACAAGAATGTGTTGTCATCCAACAATTCGAACTTTGTTAAAGGCGCAGCCGGTGAGCCGGTGCTGATTTCCTGGGATGATGCCGAAACCTATTTCCACGAATTCGGCCATGCCTTGCATTATTTATCCTCGGACGTGGCTTATCCAACTTTAAATGGCGGGGTGCGCGATTATACCGAGTTTCAGTCACAACTACTGGAGCGCTGGCTGACCACCGATGAGGTGATCGACAACTATCTGGTGCATTACAAAACGGGTGAGCCGATCCCGGCAGAGTTAGTCAAAAAAATCAAAAATGCCGCCACCTTTAATGAAGGATTCAAAACCACCGAATACCTGGCATCGGCATTGATTGATATGAAGCTGCACAGTATTGATCCTGCAGGAATTGATGTGGATAAATTTGAGCGCGAAACGCTGGCGGCGATGAATATGCCGGAGCAAATCGTTATGCGTCATCGTACTCCACAGTTTGGTCACGTGTTCTCCGGAGAGGGGTATGCAGCCGGCTACTACGGTTATATGTGGGCCGAAGTGCTAACTTCGGACGCGGCAGAAGCCTTTGCTGAAGCGCCGGGCGGATTTTATGATCAAGAGCTTGCCGATAAACTGGTTAAACATCTGTTCTCGGTACGTAATTCGGTCGATCCTGCGCAGGCATATCGTGAATTTCGCGGGCGTGATGCGGATGTGAAGGCGCTCATGCGTGATCGAGGTTTTCCGGTTAAATAATCTATTTAGCGCCTGAAATCAGTCTGATTCAGGCGTTTTTGCAGTTAAAAGTTTAAATATAGCCATAATCAAAAATCACAATCGTGTCTTGCTGGCAATTAGGCTAGCTTAGAAAGTCTGTATAAACGTGATAATAGATAACTTGTAGAGGTTAAACAGGATACTGATGAAATTTAGAACACTTGGACAACAGGGTTTTGAGGTAAGTGAAGTCGGATTAGGTTGCTGGCAACTTGGTGGTGACTGGGGACAGGACTTTGACCAGCAACAGACATTTTCTATTCTTGATGCTGCGCTGGACAACGGTGTCAGTTTTCTGGATACCGCCGATGTGTATGGTGGCGGCAAAAGTGAGAAACTGATTGGCCAGTTTCTTCAACAGAGCGGACAGCAGCCCAAGATAGCCAGCAAATTTGGCCGTGGCGGAGATGTTTTTCCGGATAAATATTCCGAACAGGCGTTACGTGATGGGGTAGAAGCTTCTATAGAGCGTCTGGGAGTGAGTAGTCTGGATTTGCTGCAATTGCATTGTGTGCCTACTCAGGTCTTGCGTGATGGCGAGATATTTGAATGGTTACGCAAACTAAAACAGCAAGGAGTTATCCAGCACTTTGGTGCCAGCGTCGAGACTGTCGAAGAAGGACTTATCTGTCTAGAACAGGAAGGATTATTGTCCTTACAGGTTATTTTTAATCTGTACCGCCAGAAACTGGTCAATGAATTGCTTCCGCAGGCTAAAGAAAAAGGTGTCGGGATTATTGTTCGTTTACCACTGGCTAGCGGGCTGCTAAGTGGTAAATTCAGTGTTGATACACGTTTTGGTCAGTCCGATCACCGCAATTTTAACCAAAATGGTGAATGTTTTAATGTGGGCGAAACTTTTGCCGGCTTGCCCTTTATTAAAGGCGTGGAATTAACCGAGCAGTTAAAACAGTACGCACCTGAAGGCTACAGTATGGCGCAACTGGCCTTGCGCTGGATTTTGGATCATGATGCAGTATCAACCATTATACCCGGTGCCAGTTCGGCGGTTCAGGCCAAAGCCAATGCGGCGATTTCGGAGCTTCCGGCATTGGATGCCGATCTGCATCAGAGCTTAAGCGATTTTTATCATACGCAGGTGCATCAGCATATTCGCGGTCAGTATTAACCCTCCCCGCGATATTTTCTTACAATATCGCCACAGTGCTGTGGCGATTTTTATATTGATAGCCGTTTAAATTCGTTTAAGTTACCCCATTTAGTTAGCACTTTGTCGAATCAAATCGAATTTATGTACGAAACCTTGCAAAACCAGTTATTAAAATTAAAAAACAACCGTTTGTTTGAACTGTTTGTGGTCTCGGTTATTATTATTTCGGCGCTGGAAATCGGCGCCAAGACTTATGATCTGCCGCCGATTGCCAACACCGCCACTTATTTTCTCGATCTGTTTATCACAGTTTTTTTTCTGTTTGAGATCACAGTGCGTTTTATCGCCGAACCGAATAAACGACAGTTCTTTAAATCGGGCTGGAATATCTTTGACACCTTAGTGGTGTTAGTCAGTTTAATTCCAATCCAGGACACGGAAATGGCGTTACTGGCACGACTGGTCCGGGTTTTTCGGGTGCTGCGGATGGTATCGATTATTCCGGAATTACGCATCTTGATAAATTCGTTGCTTAGAGCTTTGCCGCAACTAGGCTATGTGGTGCTGTTGATGTTTATCATCTTCTATATGTACGCGGCGGTTGGCAGCTTTCTGTTCAAGGATATAAATAACGAGTTATGGGGCAATATTGCCATTTCCATGTTGACTTTATTCCGGGTCATGACCTTTGAAGACTGGACTGATGTGCAATATGAAACCATGGATGTGTATCCGTTCAGCTGGATCTATTACCTGACTTTTATTTTCTTCACCGCTTTTGCCTTTTTAAATATGGTCATCGGTATTGTGGTTAATGTAATGGAGCAGGAACATGCCAGGGCCAGACAGGACAATGAGCCCTCGCTGAGTGATTTGCAGCAGGAAATTAGGGAGCTAAAGGAAATGGTGCGCCTGTTATCCAAAAAATAGCAGGGACAGTTTATCACTGCCGGATAAAATTTAGCGTGAAACCCTTACCCTCGTTGTCACGCACGTCAACTTCAAGTTCTGAAGCCGATATCAGCCGATATTCAATCCGGTTGGGAAAATCATGTTGGGCATTATCAAAACGGGCTTGGTGCTCACTGCATTGAGTCAGTTTAAATGCCACAGGTAAGGGATTATGGGGGACTTTGGCAAGATAAAACAGTTCGTTACCCATCAATACCAGTCGCAGACTTTCTTCTGTCACGACTTGACCGGCTTTGATTGTCGATCCCTGTCCTTCCAGAGTATCGGTTGAAATTTGCTGCCAGCTTTCGGTTATTTGCGTTGTTTGACCCTGAGTGGACCAGTTACCAACCAGCCACTGATAGTGAACGGGCTGACGACAATCTGCCTGACAAAATGTGCTATAAAAACTGAACAGTAAATAGAATACAGTGGTTTGTCGCATAACTAACTCTTTGATCAAGCTGTTGCTTGGCGGTATTTTTTGATAGCTTAGCGGCAATTTAACAACTTACCAGCCTGTCAGGTAGAGATACCATTATGTTTTGTCCATTTTGTTCGGCTCAGGAAACCAAAGTCATTGATTCCAGATTAGTGGCAGAGGGCCATCAGGTACGCAGACGCCGTGAATGCATTAGTTGCCATGAACGTTTTACCACTTTTGAAACTGCAGAACTGGTGATGCCACGTGTGGTCAAACGTGATGGTTCACGTGAGCCTTTTAACGAAGATAAATTGCGCGCCGGTTTACAGCGGGCACTGGAAAAGCGTCCGGTTGATACCGAAAAAGTGGAGGAGTGCATAAACCGGATCAAATCCGCGCTGCGTGCAACGGGTGAACGGGAAGTCAGCAGCGAACTGGTGGGTAACCTGATTATGGACGGCCTCAAAGAGCTGGATAAAGTGGCCTACGTGAGGTTTGCCTCGGTTTATCGTTCATTTGAAGATATTCGTGAGTTTGGTGAGGAAATCGCCCGCCTGGGAGACTGAGTATGTCAGCATTTAGCGCCAACGATCACGCCATGATGAGTTTGGCGTTGCAGTTAGCCGAACGAGGTATCTACACGACGTCGCCGAATCCTATGGTGGGGTGTGTGGTGGTCAGTTCTGACGGTGATATCGTCGGGCAGGGGTGGCATCAGCGGGCAGGCGGGCCCCATGCTGAAATTTTTGCCTTGCGGCAGGCGGGTAACAAGGCTGCCAATGCAACAGTTTATGTGACACTGGAACCCTGCAGCCATCATGGGCGAACACCACCCTGTGCGGAAGCCTTGATCAAGGCAGGTGTCAAAAAAGTAATCTGTGCCATGGTTGACCCGAATCCGCAAGTGTCCGGACGAGGAATGGAGTTATTGGCCAATGCCGGGATTGAGACAGCCAGTGGTTTATTAGAGCATCAAGCCAGTCAGCTCAATCGTGGCTTTATTAAAAGAATGCAACAGGGTAAACCTTTTGTATCATTGAAAATGGCCGCCAGTCTGGACGGTAAAATTGCTTTAAACAACGGCCATAGCCAATGGATTACCGGCACTGCAGCGCGTCGCGAAGTGCAGTCCTATCGTGCCAGAAGCTGCGCCATTTTAACCGGTTCAGGCACAGTATTGGCAGATGATCCGCTATTGAATGTGCGTTTTGACGAGCTGCATAATCCACCTAGATTTTTGACCGCAGACAATATACGCCAGCCGCTGCGGGTTATTATTGACAGTCAGAATAAAGTCTCCAGCCAACATCGAATCGTCAATCAGGGCGATGAGGTGTTATTGGTAAATAAAAACGTTAATCCACAGCCGTTTTCTGCCCATGTAAGTCAGTGGCAAGGGCCGGGTAATCTGGTCGGGAAAATGGATTTGGGGGCAATATTAGCCCATATGGGACAATTGCAGATTAATCAAGTCTGGGTGGAAGCGGGAGCAGGCTTGGCGGGTGCGCTGCTTGCGGCAAAACTGATTGATGAAATGATTATTTATATTGCCCCCAGGATAATGGGCGACAAGAGCCAAAATTTACTCAATCTGCCTCTGTTTGAACACATGGAGCAGACGATTGGGTTACAATGGCAGGATGTTCGACAGATTGGTGATGATTTAAAAATTGTTGCCACACCTCTTTACCAATAGGTTTTTATGTTTACAGGTATTATTGCTGCAACCGGCACCATTCAACACTTACAAAATAACGGTTCTGATGTCCGTTTGCGGGTTAATGTCGGCAAACTGGATATGTCCGATGTCGCGTTGGGTGACAGTATCGCCACCAATGGGGTTTGTTTGACGGTTGTTGAGTTTGATCAGCATCACTTTAGTGCCGATGTGTCGTCGGAGACGATTGCCAGAAGCGGTTTTGCCCATTACACCAATGGCCAGGGAGTTAATCTGGAAAAAGCCATGCTGGCCACTTCACGCTTTGGCGGCCATATAGTCAGTGGCCATGTTGATGGTGTAGGGGAAGTCAAAAGTATTGAAGATAAGGGCAAAGCGGTTGAAATCTGGGTAACTGCCCCCACTGATCTGGCCAGATATATTGCCGAGAAGGGATCGGTGACAGTAGATGGCGTCAGCCTGACCATTAATGAAGTCAATGGCGCAATGTTTAGATTAACTTTGGTCCCCCATACCCTGCAAGAAACTATTATCGGGGGGTATAAGCCCGGTAGTCGGGTGAATCTCGAAGTCGATGTCATTGCCCGTTATCTGGAACGACTTATGTTAGTCGACAGGGCTGCCGACACAACAAAACAAACAGATATCAGCCTGGCCTTTCTGGCTGAAAACGGTTATCTGAATAAAGGTTAAATACACTATGCTTAACACCACCGCCGAGATCCTGGACGATATTCGTCAGGGTAAAATGGTTATTTTGATGGATGATGAAGATCGCGAGAATGAAGGCGATCTGATCATGGCAGCGGAGCATGTAACGCCGCAGGCAATTAATTTTATGGTCACCCACGCACGTGGCCTGGTTTGTTTACCCATGACTGAAGAGCGTTGCCGCAGGCTGAATTTACCCTTGATGGTAGACAATAATGGCGCGCAATTCAGCACCAATTTTACCGTGTCGATTGAAGCGGCAAGCGGAGTTACTACCGGTATTTCTGCTGCAGACCGGGCGCGAACTATTTTGGCGGCAGTTGCGACGGATGCCAAAGCCAGTGATATTGTTCAGCCGGGCCATATTTTCCCGTTAATTGCCAAGCAAGGAGGAGTGTTAAATCGCGCCGGACATACCGAAGCGGGGGTGGATTTGGCCCGTTTGGCAGGTTGTGAACCGGCCAGCGTCATTGTCGAGGTGCTTAATGAAGACGGCAGTATGGCCCGTCGACCAGAACTGGAATTGTTTGCCGCCAAACACAATATTAAAATTGGCACCATTGCCGATTTGATTGAATATCGCAATTTGCATGAAACCACCATCGAGAAAATAGCCGAGTGCAAATTACCTACCGAATATGGTGAGTTTGATTTATTCACCTATAAAGACGTGATTGACAACCAATTACATTTTGCGTTGCGCAAAGGCGCTATTGAACAAGATCAAGCCACTCTGGTCAGAGTCCATTTACAGGATACCTTCAGTGATATGCTAGGCTCGGTGCGCTCGGTAGAACGCAGCATGAACTTGCCTTGTGCAATGAAAATGATCGGTGAGCAGGGTGGGGTACTGGTGATTCTGGGTAAAAAAGAGTCTGAGCAGGATATTGTGCAGAAGATACATCAGTTTGCTGCCGAAGATCGGGGCGAAAAACCGGCCGGCGCAACTTGGCGCGGCAGTTCTCGTACCGTAGGCGTTGGGTGTCAAATATTGGCGTCGCTTGGCGTGCATAAAATGCGTTTGCTGAGCAAACCGAAGAAATATTCTGCTTTGTCCGGTTATGGTCTGGAAATTGTCGAATATGTTGGTGACTGAACTAGGCTGTGTGCTCAGTGAGAGAGAAATTTTCATCGCTTAACAGCGATAGATATGACAGTTAAGCCGCCTGCAGGATTAACAGGTAAAATACTCGTCCCTGATTGGGATGTTCCGTGCTATAATTTGCGCCGCATTTTTTTCGGCAGATTTTTGACAGGAAATCAATATGAATATCATTGAAGGTAATATCCGTGCAACAGGTAAAAAATTTGCTCTTGTTGTTTCCCGTTTTAACAGTTTTGTGGTTGAGAGTCTGGTTGACGGAGCATTAGATGCGCTAGAACGTCACGGAGAGGTCAACGATCAGGATATTACCCTGGTAAGGGTTCCGGGTGCTTATGAATTGCCTTTGGTGGCAAAAAAGCTGGCTGAGTCGAAAAAATTTGATGCAATTATCGCCTTGGGTGCGGTAATCCGTGGTGGCACACCTCATTTTGATTTTGTCGCCGGTGAGTGCAATAAAGGTTTGGCTCAGGTGTCCCTTGAATACGGTATTCCGGTGTCTTTTGGCGTAATCACTACCGACAGTATCGAGCAGGCAATCGAACGTTCTGGCACTAAAGCCGGCAACAAAGGTGTTGATGCCGCTTTAGGTGCGCTTGAAATGGTCAATGTTGTTGCCCAGATTGCCGGGGAATAATTGATGAAACCTGCAACTATGAAGCCTGCGGCACGGCGCAATGCCAGAGAACTGGCGTTACAAGCGGTGTACTCCTGGCAGATGACAGGCAATCCGGTCAAACAGATTGAGTTGCATATGGCCACAACTAACGACATGACCAAAGTTGATATGGCCTATTTCCAGGAACTGCTCAGCCAGGTTGTGGCTCGTGTTGGTGAACTGGATGACAAAATCAAACCCTATCTCGGACGTTTGCCGGAAGAACTGGATCCGGTCGAAAAAGCCATTATTCGTATCGCCACTTATGAGTTGCAGCATCGTGTTGACGTACCTTTCAAGGTTGTTATTAACGAAGCGATTGAACTTGCCAAGTCTTTTGGTGCCGAAGAGAGCCATAAATTTGTCAACGGCGTACTGGATAAAGCAATCCATTATTTCCGTAAACATGAACGAGCCGAATAAAATAAAACGTGAAAGAATTTACGATTATCGATAGTTTCTTTAAACAGAGAAGCTATCAGCGCAAGGATGTCCTGATCGGAATTGGCGATGATTGTGCCGTCAGTTCAGTCGCGGCCGGCCAAAATCTGGCGGTTACCACCGATACTTTGATTAACGGCGTACATTTTCCCGAGAATACCTCTCCCCAGGCTATTGCCCACAAAGCTGTGGCGGTTAATTTAAGTGATTTGGCGGCCATGGGAGCCGAACCTGCCTGGATCAATTTATCTCTGTCTGTACCTAAAGTGGATGAACAGTGGCTTGACGAATTCTCTCAAGGGATGCGTGAACTGTGTGAATATTACTCTGTTCAACTTATTGGTGGCGATACCGTCAAAGGTCCGTTGAGTATTACTATTACTGCGATGGGCTTTATTCCTGAACAACAGGCGTTAACCCGCAGTGGCGCCAAGCCCGGAGATCTGCTGTTTGTTACCGGCACCCTAGGTGATGCCGCACTGGGACTGGATGTTGTGCAGAAAAAGGTTGAAGTGCCCTATAAATTCCGTGATGCCCTGGTTAACCGGTTAAACTTCCCCACACCCAGAGTCCTGGCAGGAACTACGCTGCGTCGTCTGGCCACAGCCTGTATTGATATTTCCGACGGAATGCTATCTGACTTGAAACATGTGTTGAATGCATCAAACTGTGGAGCGGTGGTACAAATTGATAAAATTCCGCTGTCACAGGCATTGTTGGAAAGTGTCGAGCCTGAACAAGGTATCCAGTACGCGTTAACCGGTGGGGATGATTACGAACTATTATTCTGTGTCCCGGAAGAACAAAAAGGTAATTTGGATAGAGCGTTGTTGCATTCCAATGTCGCCATTACCTGTATAGGACAGATGACCGGCCAGCCAGGCAAGCTGGAATTGCAGCTGAATAAACAGCCATTCAACTTTAATGTTCGCGGTTATGAACATTTTAGTTAGGACTGCGTGTTAATGGATCGTCAGCTTAGGCAGCGCATCCGATTTACCCATCCTGCCCATTTCCTGGCATTAGGCTTTGGTTCCGGTCTGGCGTCTTTTTTGCCGGGCACATTCGGGACGTTAGCGGCGATTCCACTGTATTGGTTGCTTAGTGATTTAGCTTTAATCTGGTATGTGCTGGTGGCCATCATCAGTTCCGTTGCCGGTATCTGGATTTGTGGTCGCACCGCGATAGATATGGGTGTGCATGATCATTCTGCTATTGTCTGGGATGAAGTGGCCGGTTTCTTGATCACCATGATCGCCGTTCCCCTGAATATGACCAATATTGTGGCCGGTTTTATCCTGTTTCGACTGTTCGATATTCTCAAGCCCTGGCCAATCAGCTATCTGGATAAGCACGTCCACGGCGGGTTCGGCATTATGGCCGACGATGTATTAGCCGGTGTGTTTGCCATGCTGTCTATGCATGGTTTGCTATATCTGGGTTGGTTAGGTTAATAATAACCAGTGACGGTTTTTGAGCTAAAAAGCAAAATTGACCACAGAGACACAGGGTTCACAGAGAAGTGAATTTAAAGCAAAAACTGGAGCCCCTACCGATACATCGCAGGGATGACGGGTAAGAGCACCGTATGGTTGAAACAGGTGGGCTAAAGCCACAACCTACAGTAGATCATGGTAGATTGTAGGTCGGCATTTATGCCGTCAGTATTGTTTATTCCCCACCCGAAGCTGTGTTTTTTCTCTGCGCCTCTGTGGTTAATACTGATTTTAATCCTTTAGCTCGAAGCCCGCTACTCGCAGCTAGTCGCTGGTTACTTCTGCTTAAAACCCTGGATTTTCTGGACAATGCCCTGAGTATCCAGCCCCAGTTCGGTATACATCTGTTCCTGGGTACCCTGCAAAATAAACTGATCCGGCAAACCGATTTTAAGTAAGCCTGAGGTTAATTGTTGATCTTGCAAATATTCGCCAACGGCGCTGCCTGCACCACCTGAAATCGCATTATCTTCCAGGGTCACCAGCAGATCGTGGGATTGCGCCAGTTGATCGATTATCTGAGTATCAAGCGGTTTAACAAAACGCATATCAACCAGGGTGGCATCCAGTTGTTCGGCAGCGGGTAGCGCAAAACCGATTAACGTGCCGAAGTTCAGGATTGCAATAGACTTGCCTTCACGGCGAGTGACGGATTTGCCCATCGGCAATGTTTGCATGGTTTTTTCGAGCGGGGTGCCAATTCCGTTACCGCGAGGATAGCGCACTGCCGCAGGGCCTGAGTGCTGATAGCCGGTATATAACATCTGGCGGCATTCGTTTTCATCCGAAGGCGTCATAATCACCATATTGGGGATACAGCGCATAAAGGAAATATCAAACGCACCCTGATGGGTTGGGCCATCGGCGCCGACAATTCCAGCCCGATCAATTGCAAATAATACCGGCAGGTTCTGCAACGCCACATCGTGGATAAGCTGATCGTATGCGCGCTGCAAGAAAGTGGAGTAAATTGCCACCACAGGTTTAAGGCCATCGCGTGCCAAGCCAGCCGCAAAAGTCACGGCATGTTGTTCGGCAATGGCGACATCGAAATATTGCTGCGGAAACTGTTTGGAAAACCTCACCATGCCGGAGCCTTCTCGCATGGCGGGGGTAATTGCCATTAGCTTGTCGTCGTTTTCAGCCATATCGCATAGCCAGTCGCCAAAAATAGCCGAGAAGCTCATTTTACTGCTGGTGGATTGTGGCAAGCTGTTATCGGCCGGATTAAACTTGGGGACGGCGTGGTATTTAATCGGATCTTTTTCGGCGCACTCGAAACCTTTGCCTTTTTTGGTGACGACATGCAGGATTTGCGGGCCATCCATCTTGCGCATATTGCGCAAGGTATCGACCATGGCATTGACATCGTGACCGTCGATAGGGCCAATATAATTAAACCCCAATTCCTCAAAAATGGTGCCGGGGACCACCATACCTTTAATATGTTCTTCTGCGCGGCTGGCAAATTCCTTGATGGGCGGTACATTATTGAGAATTTTTTTACTGCCTTCACGAATACTGTTAAACAAGTTACCCGTGAGCAGTTTGGCGAGATGACTATTGAGAGCGCCGACATTTTCGGAAATCGACATCTCGTTATCATTAAGAATAACCAGCATATCCTTGTGAATATCGCCAGCATGATTGAGCGCCTCAAACGCCATGCCGGCGGTTAAGGCTCCGTCACCAATCACGGCAACCACCTTACGGCCTTTGTTTTCTTTTTCGGCCGCTACGGCCATCCCCAGTGCTGCGCTGATGGAGGTCGATGAATGTCCGACGGCAAAAGTGTCGTAATGACTTTCAGGAGGCCAGGGAAAAGGGTGTAAGCCGTTTTTCTGGCGAATAGTCGGCATTTCCGCTCTGCGGCCGGTCAAGATTTTATGCGGATAGGCTTGATGTCCCACATCCCAGATAAGCCGATCAAAAGGGGTGTTATACACATAATGCAGGGCGACGGTCAGTTCGACAGTACCTAACCCCGAGGCAAAATGGCCACTACTCATGCTGACACTGGTTAACAGATATTGGCGCAGTTCGTCGGCTAGTGTGCGCAGTTTATCTTGCGATAGCTGGCGAAGTTCTTCCGGGGTATCAGCCAACGCCAATACAGGGTAATGCTCTAAGTCTAGGCTCATGAATTATATAATTATTAGTGATCGCGTTGAATAATATAGGCAGTAAAAGACTGCAATAATTGTGTATTGTAAGGCAAAGCGTGCAAAGCTTGAAGTGCTTGATTGTATAGCGACAGCGCTTCGTTGCGGGCATTTTGTAAACCTAACAGGGAAGGGTAGGTGGATTTGTTCGCCAGTTGATCCGATCCTTGCGGTTTTCCGAGTGTTTCAGTATCGGCCACCACATCAAGAATATCGTCCTGAACCTGAAAGGCCAGACCAATTGCATCTGCATATTCAGCAATGATTTTTTGTTGTGCTAACGGTTGATTAGTCACCAGTGCTGCCATATTCAACGCGGCCTTAATCAGCGCGCCGGTTTTTTTATGATGGAGTTCGCGTAGTTGCTCAATGGTTATTTGTTTGTCGGTACTGGCTAAGTCCATTGCCTGTCCACCACACATTCCTTGATATCCCGCCGCTTTGGCCAGTTCAGTAATCAATGCCAGACGTTGAGGTTCGGCGCTGGCAGACAAGGGCTGTTGAGTCAAAATTTCAAATGCCAGAGTTTGCAGGGCATCACCCGCCAGTATTGCGGTGGCTTCATTGAAGGCGATATGACAGGTGGGGTGACCGCGCCGCAAATCATCATCATCCATTGCCGGTAAATCATCATGGATTAAAGAGTAGGCGTGAATACATTCAATTGCCGCGGCACAAACGTCCAAGTCATTGATATCGGCCTGACAGGCTTCTCCTATCGCGTAAATCAAAAAAGGCCGGATACGTTTTCCGCCCATCAGCAACCCGTAGGCCATGGCCTGTTTTAATTCAGGGGCATGCTCGGGAAGAGATTGAATATGGTGGTCAAGCAGCTGATTGATGCGCTGAAGATAGTGTTGCTGAGAGGGGCGCCAGTCCATTATTCGCCTTGATCGTCTTGCTCGAAATCGATAAGTTTCTCTTGTCCCTGCTGCTGCATCAGAATCTTGACTTTCTGTTCTGCTTCGCTGAGCTTGGTTTGGCTATTACGTGCCAGCATAATGCCACGTTCAAATTGCTGCAGCGCCAGATCCAGTTCCAGATCGCCCTGTTCCATTTGTGTGACGATGCTTTCAAGTTCTTGCAGAGATTGTTCGAAAGACAGGTTTTCGGTTTTTTTGTTACTGGTCATTTGGCGCCTCTTAATGCTGAGCGCACCTTACCTGAGGGGCCAAACGGGGTCAAACAGTTTTGGCTGACAAAATTGCTTTAGAAATCCGTTTAAACGTCGATAAAATGATGAAATAAGTCAGAGACTTAAGTTGTGCAAAGTGGGTTAATTTGCAATTCAATTCAATTGGTTTACGTTAATATAGTCGCCAGACAGATGTTTTGGGCTTGAATAATAGGCTTATCGAGCTTGCCGGTACAAGGGTTGGAAATTGGAGATATATAGGTGGATTTAGCAACGATCATTGGTCTTATCGGCTCTATTGGCTTTATTGTAATGGCCATGTTGATGGGCGGTGAATTGGCCATGTTTATCAATGTGCCATCAATACTTATTGTGTTTTGTGGTTCATTTTTTGTGGTAATGATTTCCTTTACATTGGGCCAATTTTTCAACGCCGGTAAAATTGCGGTTAAAGCCTTTATGTTCAAAATAGAACAGCCGGAAGACCTGATTCAGCAAATCGTGCAAATGGCCGATGCAGCTCGAAAAGGTGGCTTTTTAGCGTTGGAGGAAGCCGAAATCGATTCGCCTTTTATGCAAAAAGGGGTGGATATGCTGGTGGATGGTCACGATGTTGATGTGGTGCGCGATACCCTGGCAAAAGATATTTCCATGACCAGTGAGCGGCATGAATTTGGTGCCACTATATTTAAAGGATTGGGGGATATTGCTCCGGCGATGGGAATGATAGGTACCCTGATTGGACTGGTGGCGATGTTGTCCAATATGGATGATCCCAAATCTATCGGTCCGGCCATGGCGGTTGCCTTGTTAACCACCTTGTACGGGGCCTTTATGGCTAACGTTATCTGTATTCCGATCTCCGATAAACTGAAAAACCGGGCTGCGCAGGAAAAACTCAATCAGTCATTGATCCTTGATGGCGTAGTGGGGATTGCTGACGGCCAGAACCCGCGTGTTATTGAAGGTCTACTGAAAAATTATATCGCCGAAAGCAAGCGTGTTGTTGAAGCTGACGAGTAAAGTGACAGGATAAGCGATGAGTAGCAACGAACAGGAATGCCCTAAATGTCCACCGGTCGGTTTACCTGCCTGGATGGGGACCTTTGCCGATTTGATGTCGTTGCTGATGTGCTTTTTTGTGTTGCTATTGTCCTTTTCCGAAATGGACGTACTTAAATTCAAGCAAATTGCCGGCTCGATGAAGTTTGCCTTTGGTGTGCAAAATAAAATTGAGGTCAAAGATATTCCTAAGGGCACCAGCGTGATTGCGATGGAGTTTCGACCTGGTCGCCCTGATCCTACACCGATAGAAAATATTCAGCAGCAGACCATGGAAATGACCCAACCGGCGCTAGAGTTTAAAGCGGGTAAACAGTCATCTTCCGGTGGTCAGCAAAATCAGCGTGGTGATCAAACCGGTGGGCAAGCGCAACAAACAGCGGTTGATCAGTCCAGTTCATCCAGCGAAAGTGCGTCGGAAAGTGAACAAATCAGCGAAATGATGAACAAGGTTGCCGAGCAGCTACAGGAACAAATTCTGGATGGTGCTATCGAAATGGAATCGCTCGGTCAACAACTGACCATTCGTATTCGCGAACACGGGGCTTTTTCAGCCGGTTCAGCCTTTTTACAGCCACAATTTAAGCCTATTTTGCGTAAGATTGGCACATTGTTAGGCGATATGGCCGGTGAAGTGTATGTTTCCGGGCATAGTGATAACCAGAATATTGCTAACGAACTCTATAGCTCCAACTGGGATTTATCCGCTCAACGTGCTGTCGCGGTAGCCGAAGAACTGCGCAAAGCGCCCGGATTCGATGAAAGTCGCATGGTGGTAGTCGGGCGCGCTGCCAGCCAGCCGTTAACCGACAACGTGACAGCTGAAGATCGCAGCCGTAATCGCCGGGTAGAAATCACTATCTTGCAAGGCAAGGCTAAAGAGTCCGATCCGATTTCGGTACTGGAATAATTACCGCATATTTTTGCATCAAATGATGGTTTATGCCCATCCGTATAAACAAGTGCTCTCTCAGCGAGAATTGAAACGGGCTTAACCAAGGCGCTTGAATGACGTAATAGCGGTACTCTTTCGAATTTAAGCAACGCAGAGTAAGCCCGTTTAAAAACCGCCCAGAGGGAATGCCCCAGCGGCATTCTGAGTCGTCACTTGTTTATACGGATGGGCATTAGGTATAATCCGCAGCCATTCTTTTTGCCTGACAGTCTTTTCATGAAATTTATCATCAAGCTCCATCCTGAAATCACCATTAAAAGTAAATCGGTACGCAAGCGTTTTACTAAAATATTGGAATCCAATATTCGCAATATTTTCAAGCCTTACGGATTTCAGGTGGGGGTGAGGAACCATTGGGATAAACTGGAAATGTCGGCCCGAACCGAAGATCCTGCTGACAAACAGGCGGTGATTGAACAGTTGCAGCGCATTCCGGGCATAGAGCAAATCCTTGAAGTCAGGGAAAGCACCTTTACTGATCTGGATGATATCTATCAGCAAGTCAAAGCGGTCTGGCACGACAAGCTAAAAGGTAAAAGCTTTGCGGTAAGAGTTAAACGTCGTGGTAATCATGAGTTTACCTCGCCAGAAATCGGCCGATATGTTGGCGGAGGACTTAACCAGTTTTGTGAAACCGGCGGAGTCAGTCTGAGCAATCCCGACATTACTGTTAATCTGGAAGTAGAACATGATCGGTTGTTTATGGTCGATCAGCGCCTGGTGGGGTTAGGAGGATTTCCGATCCCTACTCAGGATGACGTGTTATCGCTGATGTCAGGCGGCTTTGATTCGGGCGTAGCCAGTTATCAGATGATCCGTCGTGGCGCCCGTACTCATTACTGCTTTTTCCGTTTAGGTGGAGAACAGCATGAAATCGGGGTTAAACAGGTCAGTCACTATCTATGGCAGCGCTATGGTGCTTCGCATAAAGTGAAATTTATCACTGTTGATTTTGCTCCCATAGTTAGCGAGATTCTGGAAAAGGTCGAAAATTCGCAAATGGGTGTGGTGCTAAAACGTATGATGCTCAGGGTCGCGACCCGTGTGGCAGAACATTTTGGCATCTCGGCATTGGTTACCGGTGAAAGTCTCGGGCAAGTTTCCAGCCAAACTTTAGCCAATTTGTCGGTAATTGATAAAGTCACCGATATGCTGGTGTTACGTCCGCTGATTTGTGCCGACAAACAGGAAATCATTAATACAGCTAAAGCTATTGGTACCGAAGATTTTGCCCGCACCATGCCGGAATACTGTGGCGTTATTTCTAAAAAACCCACGGTGCGTGCGGTGATGGAAAAAGTACAAGCGGAAGAACAGAATTTTGATATGACCTTGCTCGATCAGGCACTGGAAAATGTCGAAGTGATGGATATTCGTCGCATTGCCGAAATGGCCAACGAGGAAGTCAGGGAAGTTGAAACGGTTAGTCAGCTTAGCGCCGGTTCAGTGGTATTGGATATACGCAGTCGTGAAGAACAGGAAGAGGCGCCATTGTTGATCGATAACATAGAAGTGCAGCATATTCCGTTTTTTAAACTGGCGACCACTTTTGGCGATTTGGACCAGTCCCACGATTATTTTTTATATTGTGACCGGGGAGTGATGAGTAAACTGCAGGCGTTGCTGTTGCATGAGCAGGGCTACAGCAATGTGTCGGTTTATCGGCGTAAGGCGTAAATAACCCCAACGCTGCCAAGTGCAAAAAGAGCGTTATTGAGAGGCGTGGCTAATCCCGAGCTGGGGTTAAATACCTAATCGAGTTCTTTTAACTCACAGTACAGTTTATCCAGCGCATGACGCAATGCCGCAGCTATTTGTGGCTGGTCTATTATGCCCTGACAATCCAGTTCGCTTCCCAGCAGTGGAATTGCCACACAGGCTGATTCGATAATATTGCCCGACATAGTGGTAATGACTTCGCGTAATGACGCCTGGGCATGTGTTGCACGTGGTGAAGTGTTCACCAGCATGACAGGCATATTGACAAATTCTTCGCCGCTAACCAGCCAGTCCAGTGTATTTTTCATCGGACCACTAATGCCATGGGCATATTCCGGGCTGGCAATAATCAATGCGTCCGCACCTGACAAGGCGTTGCGCAAATTTTGCAACGCCGGGATAGGCTGATCTTCCAGATCAGGATTGAACAGCGGTAACTGATCCATTTGGCTGTAAATCCTGATGTTAATCTGTGCCGGAGCAAGATAACTCAACGCCTGCAATGCCGCCGAGTTATAAGAATGTTGTCGCAGACTCCCCGATATCGCCAGGATATTTTTATGCTTCATGGGCAACCAGGTGGCTAATGACTAGCTATTTTCCTTTTGGTCAGACGGAATGTCATCGCATAACGCACAGGCCACACCTTTACGTGAGTAATATAAGCGCGTTGCGGTAAAAATGGCGGTGGTGATGAGCCCCCATAACAAGGCAAACTCAATTGCATCTGCAAAAGCGTGCCCTTTGAGCAACTCCACAATAAACAGCACTGCGACAACGCCAACAAAGACAGTCAAGGTCCGCTTTATCCAGAACGTTATACCCATATTTTCCTCCGGTTATATCCAGTTAAGATTAATTCGACGACAGATCCTGGCCACCAACAGGGATTGTTTCAAAGCGTTCACCAAATCCGGCGATAATGGGCTTGCCTTTGGCGATAGCCTGTTGCACAGACGGCAGTGACAGGGACGCCTGATGACTTTGCTGACTGTCCCAGACTTCGGTGATCCAGATGGCATTTGGATCAGTGCTGTCTTTGGCGACAATATAACTCAGGCAGCCAGGCATTCCGCTGATACCTTCGAGTAGAATATCAATTAGTTTGTCCCGTTGGCCTTCTGTGGCCAGCATTTTTCCAATTAAGCCATACATATTCTTCGCTCCTTTTTGTGCCCCGCTGGTAGGTAGGGTAAATGCCGCAACCGATGCACTGGCAGCAGCAATAAATGAACGTCGGGTCATGGGTAGCATATCAGTCACTCAGCTGCGTGGTTAATTATTACCCTGTCACCGACTTCAATATGACCACTTTGAATGACTCGGCAGCAAACTCCACCTCGCCAATCAGGGGCGAGTTTGGCTGTTAGTCCCTGGTATTGCTCATCCATTCGCGGACAGGGTTCGGTTTCTTTGCATATTTGTAAAATCAGCTCACCTATTTTGACCTGCTTGCCAACATCCGCAGCCGAGAACTGATAACCGCTAATCAGTAAATTGGCCCGACGAGTGGTCCAGGGCATGCTTTGCTGCATTTGCTCACAAACCTGTTGCCAGATATTTTCGCTTAACAGGGTAACCTGACGTTTGCCGGGTTTGCCTCTGAAATCTCCAGCGACGCCACTTTCAGTGCTAACCAATGCGTCGGAGATAGTTTGCATTGGCGCACGAGAGCGTTGTCGTATTGCTATGCCACTGATCTTAATCATATTGCACCTTTTAATCCGGAGTGCTCACATTTATGTTGAATATAAATTAATCGCCAGCTTAAAAATACCGCTGCCGAGGTTAAACCGACAATAAAACCAATCCAGAATCCGGGGGCGGCCATACGCGGCACTATCCAGTCGGTTAGGCCCAAAATACAACCTGTGGTTAAACCTATTAGCCAATAGGAGATGAAGGTAATGTAGAACATCGCTTTACTGTCTTTGTATCCACGCAGGGCGCAACCGGATATGACTTGCAATGCATCCGAAAACTGGAACATGGCTGCCAGTAACATCAAGTTGGCCGCCATATTAATCACTTCTGTTTCATTACTGTATAAACCGGCAATCTGGTAGCGTAGTAAAAAAGATAACGAAGCTGTACAGGTAGCGGTGCAAGCACCGGCCAGCCAGGCACTCTTCACTGCTACTTTGGCTAATTGCGGTTGTCCTTCCCCGATTAAATGACCAATCCGGATGGTAGATGCCATGCCAATACTAAGGGGGATCATAAACATCAGGGCTGAAAAGTTGAGTGCCACTTGATGAGACGCCACCACGGTGGCACCGAAAGGCGAGAGTAGCAGGGCAACCACAGCAAATAGCGACACTTCAAACAGTATTGCCATCGCAATAGGTATTCCCTGGCTGAGCACCTGCCATATTTCCTGTTTTCTTGGCGCATACCAGTGTGAATAAAGATGGTACTGCTGTAGTGATTTGGCTCTCAACGTATAGAGCCAGGTGGCCAGCATCATTGCAACGAATACCAGTGATGTGGCAATGCCACAACCGGCTCCACCAAATGCAGGTACCCCGAATTTTCCGTAAATAAAAATATAGTTGGCCGGAATATTAACCATCAAACCAATCACCATAATCACCATGCTGGGCCGGGTGAGGGACAGTCCTTCGCAATAATTTCGCAACACCTGATAAATGGCAAAGGCAGGCGTACCGAGCAACATGTACTGCAGGTATTCGAAAGTAATACGTTTTAGCTCGGCCTCCATCGGAATGTATTGCAGTAAATTCGGTACCAGCCAGTAGCAGCTTGCCAGTGGTAATGACAACATCAGGGCCAGCCACAGGGTTTGTTGCGCGGCTCGGGGAATGGCGTCCAGCGATTTCGCCCCGTTTAATCTAGAGATGATTGGCGGCAAGGCCAGAATAATACCCTGAATAAAGAACAAAACCGGCATCACAATACTCGACGCAATGGCCACTGCCGCCATATCAGTGGCCGATACTCTGCCTGCCATAATGGTATCGGAAACGCCCATTAAGGTTTGGGTGACCTGAGCAATTAACAATGGCCAGGCCAGGGTGACGAGTCGACGAATTTCGGTTTTTAACGACATGGATTGTACGATCTGCTTTTGGTAGTGGTTGTTCCGGTGCTTAATTTGCTAAGCCCGCTCAACACAAATCGGGCAGCTTATACTATTAAAAAGCCAGATCAAGTGATATTGCCGTTTAACGTTATAAGAGCGGGTTAAAGGAGCCTAATTGTGTCTGATAAACTGCACAGCAGTTAGCAGTATGCCGCCCCAGTCAGTTCGAACCCTGACGAAATCAGACGTTAAATTTGATCACCCGACTGGCGATGCGAACATTTTTAACGTCATTGACTGGCGCAAGTGGCGGTACCTTCCGGTAACATTTCCATGCGAATATTGGCCAGTTCAATTTCGAGTTGTCCCTCGGTGGCTATCAGAAAGGGGGCATTAATCTTGGATACATCCAGTCCTTTTACGCTGAAACAGTCAAGTGGAATGGGCACTGTGGTCCACTTTTCTTTGGGCAATTCCCTAAACATTTTGTGCACTTGCAGTTCGCCGCGGCAAGGATAGCCACAATCAACACCAATAGAGAGTGCTTTTTTCGGTCTGGTAATCACTTTTACTTCCATAGTGAGTGCTGCACGGTGTTCGATACTGGTCAAGTCGATAGGGGAGCCATATATGGCAAATTGACCTTTGCCTTTCTTACGTGACCATTTCAAGTTAATAGCGTCGCCACTTGACTGATATGTGGCGGGCGTCATCTCAATCTGTCCGTCTTTGGATTCGCCTTGCTTATCCTTTACTGCCAATACCCAGTTAGTCTGATCCCCCAGCGTTAATCCCCATGAGCCCGGAGTTTGCCCGTTAAAAAAATAGAAATAATGGGGATTGAGCTGATTATCTTGCGCATAAGCAGCAAGACTGATACTGCAATAACCAAGTAACACACTAATCAAAATACCAGTGAAGGACTGATGACGCATTATTGGGTTCCTTATTTTTTTAGCAAAGCAAAAAGTCGCAACAATTATCGGTTTTATGTTGTGATTTAGGCAAAGAAGCTGTTTTCGTTACATACACACAAAATGATAACGTTTACATTTTGTTAGCAATATATTAACTAAATCATATTGTCTTTCAATACAAGTGATTGGTGTTTTACAACGTTCTTGCAACAGATTGGTAAAGGCGCAGGTAAACTGGGGAACTCGGATGAATATTAACGGATGTACACACTGGACAAGGATAGCTTTTATATTATTTGCCTTGAGCAACATTGCGGCTGCGGCCAAAGCAGCGGATAACCCGCCAGATGATAAAAATGGATGGTGGGGCATTCCATACCCTGACAGATTTGATCACACAACACTCACTCATCATCAGGGATTTATCAAGGTGGAAGGTAACCGGCTGGTGAATGAAAGTGGTAATACTGTGGTGCTGCAAGGGGTGAATATTTCTGACCCGGATAAATTGGTGCGGGATGGTCACTGGAATGCTCGGCATTTTGATGTGATAAAGCAGTGGGGGGCCAATGTGGTCAGAGTGCCAATTCACCCGATTTCCTGGCGCGGTCATGGCGCCGAACAATATATGAAATTAATCGATCAGGCGGTGGTCTGGGCCAATCAACGGGACATGTATCTTATTCTGGACTGGCATTCGATCGGTAACGTGATTGACGGGTTATATCAACATCCGATGTATGACACTTCATTAAGCGAAACCAAACAATTCTGGCGCAGTATTGCCTATCGCTATAAAGAGGTGCCGACTATTGCGGTCTACGAGATTTTTAATGAGCCTACTTTATATAGCGGTCAATTAGGACAGGTAAGCTGGCAGGAATGGAAAGCCTTTAATGAAGAAGTTATTTCCATTATCTACGCTCATGATACCCGGGTTATACCGGCAGTCGCCGGTTTTAACTGGGCATATGACTTGAGCCCGGTTAAAGATGATCCTATCGATGCTAAAGACATTGCCTATATTGCCCATCCTTATCCGCAGAAAACCTCTCCACCTTATATTGACAGTTGGCAGCAAACCTGGGGATTTGTGGCTAAAAAATATCCGTTGATATGCAGTGAAATAGGTTTTGTGCGCGAGGGCGAACCTGGAGCTCATATACCTGTTATCAATAACGACGGTAGTTATGGGCCGATTATTACCGACTATCTTGAGAAAATTGGCGCCTCATGGACGGCCTGGGTATTTGATCCCGACTGGGGGCCGATGATGATTAAAGACTGGGATTATACCCCCACCGAACAAGGTGTATATTTTAAATCAGTGATGGCAAAAAATAAGTAACCTGAGTTCGGGATAAGAAGTGTCGTTGTAATTTAAACAATTGAATTAATTCAATTGTTTATAATAAATATTCTGTTTGCACCCTATCTGATACTCACACGGTGACGACATTTTTGTGGATAGCAAGGCGGGTTTTCGTACGTAATAGCTGGCTATTGCTAGAAAACTCAACGCCGCTAGGCGCAAAAAGAGCGTTATCGAGAGGCGCGGCTTATCCCGAACTCAGGTTAAGTACTGGTAATCGATTTTTCACGCAAAGACACCAATGTGCCGTTCATATTTCGACTGCTCCGCGCTCAATACGAACGGCATATGTCTTTCTCTGTGCACACTGTGGCCTTGTGGTTAATAGGGTTTTACCTTGGCGGCCACCGCGGCTTGGCGAGAGCATATTTTTCTCGTTGCTTTAGCCCGGCAGTTGCTTTTGTGATCCCCGCTTCTTCTGGCGGGGATCCTGTCTTTTAGCCCGAGGCTCGAAGCCCGTTACTTTTAGCCCTTTAAACCGTTGCCACTATTGTTGCGCGTAGTGGCGCGGGATAGCCTTCGATGGTTTTATTGATATTATCAGGACTAAGGAAGTCTTTTAGCGACTGACCGTTCATCCATTCAGTAGTGCGTTGTTCTTCGAGGCGGGTCTGATCCAGATCGACCAGTTTAATCTGTTTAAAACCTAATCGTTGCATCCATACCGTCAGCGCTGCGGTGCTGGGTAAAAACCACACATTACGCATCTGGGCATAACGGTCGCCGGCCATCAGTACGGTGTTTTCATCGCCTTCAACCACCAGGGTTTCCAGTACCAGTTCACCACCGGGGCGCAATTGTGCTTTAAGCTGCTGCAAGAACTCCACAGGGCTTTTGCGGTGGTATAACACGCCCATCGAAAATACCGTGTCGAAGGCCCTGAGTTCGGGCAACTGCTCCACGCCTACCGGCATTAAGTGAATACGCGGATCGGGATTAAAGTGTTTGATGGCCTGAAACTGAATCAGGAACAGCGCAGTAGGATCGACACCCACTACCAGTTTGGGATCCTGTGCTAGCATACGCCACATGTGGTAGCCACTACCGCAACCAATATCCAGCACATGACGGCCGCTTAAGTCACTGATATGCGGACTGACCCGATCCCATTTCCAGTCGGAGCGCCATTCGGTATCAATATGAATATCATGAATATAAAACGGGCCTTTGCGCCAGGGCATAAATTGTTTGAGCAGGCCTTCAATCTGTTTTTGCTGGTAGTCACTAATATCACTGGCACATCCAAACTGAACCTTATCAACCAGCTGCAGACTCGATGGTTGAGTGTGCGGTAATTTAGCCAACAGGCGCTGCCATTTGGCAAATTCACCATGTTGATGTTTTTGCCAGTCTGCAATTTGGGCTGGTAATACTTCCAGCCATTTGTGCAAGGGGGAATCTGCCAGTATTTTATAGAATGAATTGAACCACTCGGAAGACATTTTTGTCCTTACTTAATCGGGTTTTATTGCTACCAATGACGCAAAGTTAAAGCACTGGAACCAGGGAATAATTTGCTTAAAGCCGGCCTGTTGCAGTCGTTGCTGGTGGATTTCGATACTGTCGGTTTGCATGACATTTTCAATCGCGGTGCGTTTTTGGCTGATTTCCAGTTCACTGTAACCGTTACGGCGCTTAAATTCGTGATGTAACTCAATAAGCAGTTCATTGCCTTGCTCGGCTGAATGGCGCATTTTCTCCGACAAGATCAACACACCGCCAGGGTTAAGACCGTCGAAGACTGACTGGATCATCTTGTCCCGCTGGTCTGGTGGAATAAATTGCAAGGTGAAATTCATTACCACTACGGCAGCATTATCAATGCAGATGTTTTGTATATCATCACAGACGATGTCAACCGGTGTGTCTGCTTTAAACGCATCCAGATGTAACCGGCAGCGCTTTATCATTGCTTCAGAATTATCTACCGCAACAATCTTGCTGTTTTGCACGCTGATATAGCGGCGCATAGTCAGAGTGGCGGCGCCTAAAGAGCAGCCTAAATCATAATAATGGCTGTCCGGTTGCTGATAGTAAGCGGCAATTTGGCCGATACTGTCGACGATAGTGTTATAACCCGGTACTGAACGCTGGATCATATCCGGAAAGACTTCGGCGACAGCCTGATCAAAGCGAAAATCACCCACTTGTTGTGGCTGGGAATAAATGGCGTCTTTGGCGGATGAAATCATGTGGATGCTCTTAAAAACTGAGTCGGTTATTTTACCTAATCAATAAGATAATGATAACTAAACTATTTAATAAAAAATAAATCTATAGTGGATGAGATAAATTTCATGTGGTTAGGCCACTCACCTATTGTATCTAACCCATTATTTCGGCTATGGTCAGCCTCAACATTTTTTAACAACCTTTTGGGAGATCAATCGATGTCTGAAGACGTCTTTGCCGTGCCGGCACATATCCAACAGAATACCCTTGCCGATAATCAGGAATACCAGCGCTTGTATGACTGGTCCGTGAAAGATCCTGACGGATTCTGGCAACAGCAGGCACAACGTCTTGACTGGATGAAACCTTTTAGCAAGGTGAGTGACTGTAGTTATGCTCCCGGCAATATCAAGATAAGCTGGTTTGCCGACGGTGAATTGAATGCCTGTTATAACTGTGTGGATCGTCATGCCGAGTCAGATCCTGAACGGGTAGCGATTATCTGGGAAGGCGACAACCCGCAGGATGACAAGAAGATCACCTACAAGCAGCTGCAGCAGGAAGTGAGTCGCCTGGCCAATGTCATGAAAGATTTGGGGGTAGGTAAAGGTGATCGGGTAGTGATCTATATGCCGATGATCGTCGAAGCTGCCTATTCGATGCTGGCTTGTGCCCGTATTGGTGCGATCCATTCGGTTATTTTTGGTGGTTTTTCACCTAATGCGATTGCCGACAGAGTTGTTGACAGCCAGGCCAAACTGATTTTAACCGCCGATGTGGGCCATCGTGGCGGGAACATTATCCAGCTTAAACAGAATGTGGATAAAGCGCTGGAGCGAGAGGGTACTAATTGTATCGAGCATGTGTTGGTGGTCAAAGAGCAAGGAAATGATCAACCCTGGCAAAATGGACGTGATTTGTGCTGGCAGGATCTGGTTTCTGCGGCCAGTGACGATTGTCCTCCCACACCGATGAATGCCGAAGATCCGCTGTTTATTTTGTATACCTCCGGCTCTACCGGCACACCCAAAGGCGTGGTGCATTCTACCGGCGGTTACATGGTGTATGCCTCGCTCACCCATCAATATGTGTTTGATTATCGTCCCGGTGATATCTATTGGTGTGCCGCCGATGTGGGCTGGATCACCGGTCATAGTTATATTGTTTACGGACCACTGGCCAACGGTGCGACCACCTTAATGTTTGAGGGTGTACCGACTTATCCTGATGTGCGCCGTATTGGTCAGGTGGTGGACAAGCATCAGGTGAACATCCTGTACACCGCACCCACCGCCATTCGAGCCTTGATGGCCAAAGGAGATGAACCTACACAGGGCAGTTCTCGCGATTCATTAAGAATTTTAGGTAGCGTAGGTGAACCTATCAATCCGGAAGCCTGGCACTGGTACCATGAAAAAATCGGCAATGCTCACTGTCCGATTATGGATACCTGGTGGCAAACCGAAACGGGTGGGGTGATGATCACCCCGTTACCTGGTGCGACGGCGTTGAAACCCGGTTCGGCCACCCGTCCTTTCTTCGGTATTCAGCCTGCTTTGCTGGATAGTGATGGTCAGGTACTGGAAGGTAAAAATGAAGGTAGCCTGGTGGTAACCCAATCCTGGCCGGGACAAATGCGTACTGTATGGGGAGATCATGATCGATTTGAAATGACCTATTTCAGTACCTTTAAAAACAACTATTTTTCAGGCGATGGCGCCAGACGTGACGAAGACGGTTATTACTGGATCACCGGCCGTATGGATGATGTATTAAATGTATCCGGTCACCGTTTGGGTACGGCAGAAATTGAAAGTTCACTGGTAGCGCATCCGGCCATCGCCGAAGCCGCTGTGGTGGGTTATCCCCATGATATTAAAGGGCAGGGGATTTATGTGTACCTGCAACCTACCGATGGGGTGACCATTACGGATGAATTGACCAAACAAGTGCGTCAGTGGGTTAAGGATGATATCAGCCCGATTGCCGCACCGGACCTGCTGCAGTGGACGACAGGTCTACCTAAAACCCGTTCGGGCAAAATTATGCGCCGAATTTTGCGCAAAATTGCTGCCAATGAGTTTGACAATCTGGGTGATACATCAACGCTGGCCGATCCGTCAGTAGTCGATGCCCTGATTGAAAATCGTCTTAACCGTTAAATACAAAGGGTCGACAGACCCTTACTCCCCTTACTGAGGTGATAAATGGCATTTGAAAATCAGCAACAGGCAAGCGCCTATTGGCGTGAGAATATCAAGTTGGTACTAGGACTGTTAGCCATCTGGTTTGCAGTTTCATTTGGTTGTGGGATTTTATTGGCTGACTGGCTGAATGAATTCCGTTTCTTTGGGTTTAAACTGGGATTCTGGTTTGCTCAACAGGGAGCCATCTATGTATTTGTGGTGCTGATTTTTGTTTATGCCCGCTTATCATCGCGGCTGGATATCAAATACAACGTCCAGGAGGACTAAATGGATATTAAAACCATGACGTTTTTAATCGTCGGTGCGTCATTTATTTTATATATCGGTATTGCTATCTGGTCGCGCGCAGGTTCCACCAACGAGTTTTACGTGGCCGGTGGCGATGTGCACCCAGTCGCCAATGGTATGGCAACCGCGGCAGACTGGATGTCGGCCGCGTCGTTTATCTCGATGGCCGGGCTGATTTCTTTTATGGGTTATGATGGCGCGGTCTATTTAATGGGCTGGACGGGTGGTTATGTGCTGCTGGCGCTGTGTCTGGCGCCTTACTTACGCAAATTTGGCAAGTTTACTGTACCGGATTTTGTCGGTGATCGTTATTATTCCCAGCTAGCCAGAACGGTGGCGGTGATCTGCGCGATTTTTGTCTGTTTTACTTATGTTGCCGGTCAGATGCGTGGTGTGGGTGTGGTGTTTAGTCGCTTTTTAGAAGTCGATATTGTCACCGGGGTGGTTATAGGTATGGCCATTGTGTTTTTCTACACAGTATTGGGTGGCATGAAAGGGATTACCTATACCCAGGTAGCCCAATTTTGTGTGTTGTTGTTTGCCTATCTGGTTCCGGCAGTATTTATTTCCATTATGATGACGGGCAACGCCATACCGCAACTGGGTTTTGGGGACCAGATAACGGGCTCGGAAACCTATTTGCTGGATAAACTGGACGGGTTGTCGGCCGACTTAGGTTTTGCCGCCTATACCCTGGGTAGCAAAAGTACTATTGATGTGTTTTTTATTACTGCTGCATTGATGGTCGGCACCGCCGGATTACCTCATGTGATTGTACGCTTTTTTACCGTGCCTAAAGTGCGTGATGCACGTCGTTCCGCAGGTTGGGCATTGCTGTTTATCGCGCTGGTATATACCACCGCGCCGGCAATCGCTACGTTTGCCCGGGTGAATATGATCGATACCATCAATGGTGAGCAATCGACCGGCACCGACTACGCGCAGGCTCCTGAGTGGATCAAAAACTGGGAAAAAACCGGCTTGATTGGTTGGGAAGACAAGAATCAGGACGGCAAGATGTTTTATTCCGGCGATGAGCGTAATGAAATGAAAATCGACCGGGATATTATGGTGTTAGCCAACCCCGAGATTGCCAATTTACCTAGTTGGGTGATTGCTCTGGTGGCAGCCGGAGGGATTGCCGCGGCGTTATCCACTTCTGCCGGTTTGTTGTTGGTGATTTCGACCTCGGTATCGCACGATTTGCTTAAACGTAATCTGATGCCGGATATTACCGATAAAAAGGAGCTGTTTTATGCTCGTCTGGCGGCCGGTGTCGCGATAGTGGTGGCAGGCTATTTTGGCGTGCATCCACCCGGTTTTGTGGCGCAAGTGGTGGCTTTTGCCTTTGGGCTTGCGGCGTCATCCTTCTTTCCTGCAATTATTATGGGCATATTTTATAAGCGTATGAACAAGGAGGGGGCAATTTCCGGTATGTTGGCCGGGATCACCTTTACAGCAGCCTATATTATTTACTTCAAGTTTGTTAATCCGGCGGCAAACCTGCCGCAAAACTGGTGGTTTGGTATTTCGCCCGAGGGGATTGGTACGCTGGGAATGCTATTGAATTTTGTGGTGGCCTTTGTAGTAAAACAATTTACTGCGGAAGTGCCGCAGGATGTGCAGGATATGGTGGAAAGTATCCGGTATCCCAAAAAACAGGTAGTTAATCCATAGCTGATAAATAATCAAGGGAATTAAAAAGGACGGGGAGGTGTCTATAGCTAGACACTTCCCCAATTTTATTCAGGACAAACAGATTAAACTCCATCAACGTATTATCTCAGCATTACTGTTAGCCAGCTGCGGCCTTGTCAGCCAGACTCAGGCGTCGGTATGGAATCAGGTTGTTTCTCCACCCGCCAGTGTGGAAGCTGATGCACAGTCCCCCAGTTTAAAAATCATCGCTTATTATGATTTGGATAAATCCGAGCTTCTGGCGCAGATCAACCAGCAATCGGACGAGTCAACAGCTTTAATCGAATTACCTGACGCAGCAAACAATATGTTGAGGTTTAAACTGATTGCCAATCAGGTTTTGCCGTCAGCGTTAGCCAATCGTTATCCGGATATTCAAACTTTTAATCTGGTCGGGGTGGATCATCATAGCCGCGGTAAACTGGAAATTCGTTCAACCGGCGTCTACGCCGCTTATCGGCTAGACGGGCATAGTTATTATCTGGAGCCAGACCCGGCAACAACGCATTATCGTTTATATGATGGCAATGAGCAGTTACGTCAGCCCTTTGTCGAACAAGTCCGCGAGCTGGATTTATTGCCATTGCCGCAAAACCGAGCGGCGAAACCTCTGGTGGAAGGCACCGTCAGACAATATCGGCTGGCGATTGCCACCACAGGTGAATACAGCGCCAAATTTGGTGCAGATAAATACGCGGTGTTGGCAGCGTTGGCTACGGTGATTAACCGGATCAATCTGGTGTTTGAAGTGGATATGGGCGTGTCTTTTGTGTTGGCGGATAATAATGACCAGATTATTTTCCTAGATGCCGATAGCGATCCTTATACCAATACCACCGATGATATTGATATCAATTATACCGTGCTGAATGAGGCGTTAGGTAATAACGGCTATGATATTGGTCATGTGTTTACCACCGAAGGCGGTGGTTTAGCCAGCGTTGGTGTGGTTTGCCGTTCGGCTAATAAGGCCGATGGAGTCACCGGCTCTAATCGTCCTACCGGTGACAGCTTCTATATCGATTTGGTGGCGCATGAGATTGGCCATCAATTAGGCGCCAACCATAGTTTTAATAGTGAAAGTGCTGGTTGCGAGGGGAATCGTTCGTCGCGTTCTGCCTGGGAGCCGGGTAGTGGTACCACCATTATGGCCTATGCCGGATTGTGCGGGACGGAAAATTTGCAAAACTATTCGGATGATTATTTTCATATTGGTTCGGTACTGGAGTACCGCCAGCGTTTATCCAGCGGTTTATCCGGTAATTGTGGAGAAATCATTACCGGTACCAATGACGCACCCACCGCTGATGCGGGCAATGATTATATTATTCCGGCCAATAGTCCTTTTGTGTTAACCGCTGAAGCGGCTGATCCCGACAACGATGGTTTATTGTATAACTGGGAACAGTACTTTGTAGTAGGCAATGATGAGGGCGAAGATCCCAGACCCAATGCCAGCAATAGCGTGGCTGAAATGTCCACCGATGATGGTACCCGACCACTGTTCAGAAGTTGGCCTCCTACCGATAACCCTCAACGCTATTTGCCCCGTTTACAGGATGTGATCCAGGGTAGTGATGTGACTGTCAAAGGGGAAACCTATCCTACTACCGAGCGGACTTTGCGGTTTCGTTTATCGGTGCGGGATAATCAGGGCGGGCTGACCAGTGACAAAACCCTAATTACCGTGACGCCCGCCAGTGGCCCGCTGGTCGTGCATCAACCCGATGCCGATACCCTTTGGGATAATGATTCTGGCTATGAAATACAATGGGAGGTGGCGGATACGGATTTACCGCCAGTCAGTTGTAGTCAGATGGATGTATGGTTATCAGTCGATGGCGGACAGAGCTTTCCGTTGTTAATCGCCGAGCAACTGGACAATAGTGGAGAGGCGGTGTTACCCGGGTTAGGCGCTATCCAAACCGACAACGCCAGATTAATGCTCAAATGCCACAATAATATCTTTTATGCGGTTAATCCGGCCACTTTCAGTATTAACGTCACTATTAATCAACCACCATCTGCACAAGATGACAGTGCCAGTGTCGAGCAAGATTCGACCAACAACCGCATTAGCGTACTGACGAATGATAGCGATCCGGATAGTCAGGACAGCATTGCCATTGTTGCGGTTGAATACAGTGGCTCGGGGACGGTGACTATTGATAACGAACAACTGGTTTATTCACCAGCTGCCGGTTTTAGCGGTAGTGACAGCCTGTCTTACACTATTGCTGATGAACAGGGGCTAGAGTCCAGTGCGACGGTCACCATCAATGTGCAAGCCAGGGTTGTTACGCCACCGGCTTCGGGAGGAAATAACACCAGTAGTGGTGGAGGCGGCAGCATCAATTATATCTGGTTGGTTCTGCTGTTATTGATAAGGAGAACTCGATGCGCTGGATAATAATGCTGCAGTTGCTCTATGTTACCGGATGCACTGGTATCGGCATGGATCAGACCGCTGAATCAGAGGATGAGATCGACTGGCACAGTCCGCAAGCAGAAGCACAACGTGCAATCCAGCGCGGTGATGTTGGTTTATGGATTGAAGCACGCCGAGGTGTTGCCGTATTGGGGTTGGAGGATATTGCCCCGGTTCAGATTGAGGAGCGTTGTGGGCTAAAATATCTGCCAGATAGTGGCGATGTTTATCGGCCTGAAGAACGTGAGCTTCGCAAACAAAAGCGTCAGTTTGGCCTTGAATATAATCGCCTGGTTATTCCTTATTGCGTTAAAAAATTGCAACTGTAGTTATTTGTTTTAAAACCCCTTAGTATTCCAGTCTTTGGTGTTTGTTTCCGCTGGGTTGCCAGCATTTTCCTGTTTTTAAATAAGGTCGCTCATGTTTAATCCTGCATTACCTCTTGTTGAACTGCATCGTCATCTTGACGGCAATATCCGCCCCGCCACTATTTGGGATTTGGCGCAGCAGCACAATATCAAGGTGCCAGCGAATTCACTGGATGAATTGATCCCGTTAACCCAAATTCAGGGACAAACCAGCGATTTGCTCGAATTTTTGGCCAAACTGGATTACGGCGTATCGGTATTGGCCGATCCTGATGCCTGTTATCGCGTGGCTTATGAAAATATGCAGGACGCTCGGCAACAAGGGCTGGACTATGTTGAATTACGTTTTTCACCGCACTATATGGCCATGGCGTTTGATTTGAATATGCAGGCTGTGGTCGAAGCTGTCGATGCCGGTATTCAAGCGGGTAGTCGTGATTACGGGGTTAAAGCCAATTTAATCGGTATTTTAAGCCGCACCTTTGGAGTGGACAAATGTCAGGCGGAACTGGATGCGTTGCTGGCCTGCAAAGATAAAATTTGTGCCCTGGATCTGGCAGGGGATGAATTAGGCTATCCGGCAGCATTATTTGAGTCCCAGTTTAAATTAGCCCGTGACGCCGGTTGGAATATTACCGTCCACGCCGGTGAAGCAGATGGTCCGCAGAGTATCTGGAATGCGATTAATTTGCTTGGCGCTAGCCGAATTGGTCATGGGGTCGCGGCTATTCAGGATCAAAAGTTGATGGACTATATGGCAGAGCATGATATCGCAATAGAGTCTTGCCCGACGTCCAACTATCATACCGGAACCCTGAATGATATCGCCGGACACCCGATGAAGACCTTTTTGGACAACGGATTGCTGGTCACCTTAAGCACCGATGATCCTGCCGTATCCAATATTGATTTGGCCAATGAATACCAGGTAGCCAGAGAAATCATCGGCTTTAATCAACAGCAGTTGGATACTATTCAGCTAAATGGATTAACAGCAGCGTTTTTATCTGACGCCGAAAAAGCAGCTTTCAAGCACAATAAGAGCGCTTAGTTCAGCACGCCCTAATCAATTTTACTCAAAGCACATTGGAAAATGTGTTTGTTGACATTTAATATAAGTGATTATATAAATAGTTATATTAATTGTCAGGAAGCAGATTGATGCAGACAGATTTCTTGGATGAACTAGAAGAACTGGCGCTTGGTACGCGTTTAAAGCGACTGAGTGAATTAATGCTGGCCGACGCCGCCAGGGTTTACCAACATTTTGAGATTGATGTGCAGCCCAAATGGTTTAGCTTGCTGGCGTTATTACATCATAAAGAGCAGGTGAGTGTGGTGGAGGCGGCTGATCTACTGGGCTTGTCGCAACCTGCTATCAGCCAGTTTTCCCGCCAGCTGCAAAAGCGGGGATTAATACAATCCCGTTGTTGTGAGCAGGACTCGCGACGAAAACTATTGACCCTCAGTGATAAGGGACGACAGCAGGTCAATGCCATGCAACCCATGTGGGACGCTGTTAGCCAGGCAGCCAAGCAACTGAGTCAAGAACTGGACAATAATCTTTATCAAGCCATACAGAAATGTGAAAAGGCCCTTAAACACAAATCCTTATTAGCCCGTACGTTGGATATTCATCATGCAACACAATCTTGAACAACCACTATCAACCGGTACTCAACTCGAGTTTTTACCCTATAGTAGCGATTTGGCCGGTCACTTTAAAACTATTAACGAGCAATGGATCAGTGCAATGTTTGCTATTGAACCGGCTGATTTGGCTTCACTCGATCATCCGCAAGAGTTAATTATTGATCGTGGCGGGCAGATTTACTTTGTCAAAACTGAGCAATTGGGCGTGATTGGTTGTTGCGCCTTGCTGCCTAAGGAAAACGGCGTGTTTGAATTAACTAAAATGGGCGTGCTGGACAGTGCGCGGGGATTAAAAGCCGGAGAAGCGTTATTGCAATATGTATTGCAACAGGCGAAAAACTTGCCAATTAAACGGTTATTTCTGCTAACCAATAAAAAGTGTGAAGCCGCGGTACATCTATATGAAAAAAACGGTTTTGTACATGATAAACAGGTGATGGATCAATACGGCAGCAGCTATCAGCGCTGCAATGTCGCCATGAAATATCCACCTATCTGGCAGGATTAATGGCCCTTATGTGAATTTAGTCCCGAGTTTTACTTCTGCGCTCGGATAAACGCTGGGAAAAATTCTCCAGTTGCGGTTTGAATTCGGAGTTATTTTTAAATTCTTCGGCCTTTTGCGGGTTTAGCCGGCTTAAATTACGGTAGATATTTTGTGACAGACGCAGTCTGGATTTATCCTCCTGAAGCAGAGACAAATTATCGATCACGAAGTCAGGCCGGTTGAAGCTGCTAATCCGCAGTGCATTTTCGAGTAGCTGTTGGGAATCGGAATCATTCTGTTGCTGGATCCAGTTAATCGCCTGTTGCGGGGCATTGATGGCCCAAGCGCGGGTAATATCTGCCAGATTTTGCTGTCGGCTTTGTGAACTATTTTGCTGCAAATACCAGTTAGCCGCTTGTTCCGCCTGCTCAGGATAGGAATACACCCAAGCCTGCAGGCCATTTTCGCGTAATTTGGCAATTCCCTCTAAATCTTGATGTGCATTAAGCCAGTCTATGCTTTGGTAGGGATCGTTTCTGGCCCAATTCTGAATCGCGCTTTGGGTCAGTAACGGATTATTGTATTCCATTACTGTAGCCATCAGTTGGTTATAGTCATCAGGATTACTGATGGTTTTGGCAATGCCGATCATGGCTGCCCTAATCTGGTTTTTATTGGGGCTGAGTTCGAGCAGTTTTTGTACGGCGTCATTTAAATCTACAGATGCCAAACCATTAAAAACCTGGCGTAATCCGGCAGTATTGAACATCGCGCCATTGCTTATTGTATTGGCGTTATCGGCATACCAGTAGTAAGCGCTTTGTGGATCGTTTTTTGACCAGACTTTGAGAATATTAAAGTAAGCGGCCGATTTGGCACTGCGAGTATTGAGACGACCCTGAGCGAGTTGTAACGCATCAAGCGGATTAGTCTGGGCATAACGGCTGAGCAGTATATTGAGCAGACTGAAATTGGTGTTGGACGGATTATCCAGTAGTTGCTGTATTGCCTGTTCAATTTCAGTGATATTGAAATCTTTAATCGCTAGATAAGCCTCGGTGATCAACTCATAGTCAGTACCGTCACTGTTTTCTTCAAACAAGTTCTGTAGCGAAGCAATCTTTTCGCTGGCAGATAACTGCGTCGTTGTTGCTGGTTGATTATGCTGGTCAACTAGTGACTGGTCTTGCCTGGTATAAGGCTGTGAAGATCGCGTTGTAACTGAGGGCTGTTGTTGAAGTTGAGCCGATGATTGATTCGCTGTTTGCATTGACCTTGACAGTTCAACCGAAGGGGCATCCGTGGTAGCCCATTGGTAACCTGCCCAACCCGCGGCAAATAGTGTGATTGGCCATGCTACAACGACGAATTTGTTCAAACTAAATTCCCTTTAATGATGCGTTCTGCCGTCAACTTTAAGGAATCGGCTATTCAAATTCAACCAATAAAAAGCCCACTAAAAGTGGGCTTTGGATGACTCAGATACAAATCACTGAATTAATAAAAGGACTTTTTAAACTCGATACCGAATACTCGGGGTTCGTTCATAATTCCGGTCAGGTTATTAAAATCAATCGCTCCTTTGAGATTGTCTTCATCGGTAATATTGCGTCCGAATAACGCCACTTCATACAGATGCTCAAAGTTTTCGTAGCCAATTCTCAATCCGCCTTCGTAATTACCATCAGAATTAAATTCTGCCGATTCATACAAAAACAGATTAGTTTTGCCCTGCCATGCCCAGTCGGTATAAGCGTAAAACTCGCCGTTATCGCCAACAGGCACAGTATAACGGGCAGAGATATTCAGGGTTGAGCGTGGTGCTTGCGGGAACGGATTGCCGTCGATATAAGCCTGCCCATTGCTGTTTAAAGGATCCATAGGAGTACACATACCTGATCCACAAGGTGCGGCGACCAGATTATCATCCTGGATTTCAGTGTGGTTATAACTGTAACCAGCGGTAATAGTCAGATAATCAGTGGCAACCCACTCCAAGTCGGTTTCAAACCCGTAACCCACACCTTTATCGGCATTAATCAGTTGGGTCAGGTTGCCGTCGCCACCAATGGCAGAGAACTGCATATCATTAACCTGATAATAGAAAACAGCAGCGTTAACTCGCAATCGGTTGTCGACCAAATCAGATTTTACCCCGAATTCGATAGAATCAATGGTCTCTGAATCGGCTACAGACGGAGGAGATTCAAATGCTACATCTCGGCCCTGAATGGTTTGGGCACGGAAACCGCGAGCGATGCGACCAAACAAACTGGTGTCTGAGGTCATTCGGTAGTTGGCGCTGAGCTCCCAACTGACTTTACCGTCGTCTACATCTATAGGATCGTAATCCTGAATCGAGGCCGCGCCAATCACAAGGGCAAAGCCGTCTACATTCTGATCGCCCACTTCCAGTGATTTTTCATCATGGGTATAGCGTACGCCCGCGGTGATATTTAGCTTATCGCTCACATCATAAGAAGTTTGACCAAATACCGCCCAGCTGGTGTTGGCATGGGAAACCGTGGTCGCGCCAAAAAATCCGTCGATACTGGTCACATCAAAAGACGAATCAAAATAGAACGCGCCAACCTGCCAGCTCATATCGTCGTCGGTATCTGACGCCAAGCGGATTTCCTGGGTAAATTGTTCCAGATCTTTAAGCTGATCTTCGGTGACTGCATCGAAGCCAATGGTTCCCGGCATAGTGCCAGTGTCGGTAACAACACCACCATCAATATCACCTAAACTGTAACCATCGGCTTTTTCGATGGCGGTAACCGATGTAAAGGTTTTATCGCCAAAATCATAATCAATTTTTAATGATGCGCCGGTGTTATCGTATTCTTGCGGGTTATTGTCGCCTTTGTCGTAATAAACAGTATCACGATCATAGTTGTCGTTGAGCTCGTTACTGCCTTTGCTAAGGATATTGGCCCGGAAGATGGAAGATGTACCATCCAGTGTGCGGTCATGGATATTTAACAAGGCACTGAAATCTTCACTAGGTTCAAACAATACTTGCAATCGTGCGGCCTTTTCATCAAAGCCGCCCATGGCATCTTTTTCGCCGGTGTAGCCGTTATCAATCCAGTCATCGCGATCTTGCGACAATACCGATAGTCGGGCAGAAACAGTGTCAGATAAGGCTCCACCAACCGCGCCTTCGATGTTAATAGTGCCATAGCTGGCAAGCCCGGCTTTAACATAGGCGTCAAAACTTTGTGAGGGTTTCACCGTATCAAATTTGACAATACCGGCTGTAGTGTTGCGGCCAAACAGGGTACCTTGCGGCCCACGGATCACTTCGACATTGGCAACGTCAAACAGCGGAAAACTTTTCAGCACCACGTTTTCCATTACCACCTCATCCATTACCACAGAAACCGGTTGGGAGGCAGCTAAATCAAAATCGGTGTTACCCAATCCGCGCATGTAAAAGCGGGGGGCAACCCGGCCGTTGGAGGATTCTGCATACAATCCCGGCACGCGTGTCGCTAGTGCCAGAATGTCGTCTCCGCCAGAGAACATGGCATTAAAACGTTCACCGCTTAAGGTCGCAATGGAAATAGGGACTTCCTGCAAGGTTTGTGAACGCTTTTGTGCGGTAACGGTAATCTGTTCTAGAGCGGGCTGTTTTTGTTCCGTTTCTTGAGCAGCAGCGATGCTGACGTTGGTTAAAAGGGCAGCATGAATGCTGATGGCAAGTGAGGCTTTCTTCAATGTTTTCATTATCTGTACCAGTTGATGTGCCTGAGCGTGTATGAGTTATAAGTCGAATATGAGCGTTTTCTACCATCTTTATTTTTGTGTATCGCGACGGAGTCCAACAACTCACTACAAAAGTGAATTACATTTGTAGACCATGGGGGTCAACAGACCCTAATATAGCACTCAAATAATTAAGTGCTTTTTTATACTAGCAGCCAACGTTGGAAATGAAACTATAACAGATCAAAATAAGGCATTTGCCGAGTAAAGATATCCAAACAAGCAAAAACACACTGGTCTAACCTTTAATGTTTTGTAAACAAGATGTGTATTTTGTTAGGGCGTGTTGATCTTTGGTGTATGAATTTTGTTCAAGTTCAACGCCTTCTGATCGCGACGCCGGGTTGCAGGCCTAGTGGGTCTAAGTCAAAACCCGACAACAAAGAGCAGGAGGCGTTAGGTTGAACCCCTTTCTTTAAAACCGTGGGGGCAGCGTTTGTAGCGCATTTCTACGGCGTTATCGCTCGTTCATGTAGAATAACTACACCACACTCGCTCTGCCTTGTATAAATACGCTACAAACTGCTGCAAAAACACACTCCAAAGATCAACACGCCCTAATAGTTTTTCTTATTTAATCAAACTGATTTGGGTCTTGCCGAGTTGTATCCTTTGCTGCTTATACAAGGCACCCAGCGCTTTCTTGTAGGCGTTTTTACTCACATTAAACTGCTTGTATATGGCTTTAGCGTCACTTTTGTCGGTTAACTCGGATACGCCATTATTTTGTTGTAAATGGGCAATGATTTGACTAGTTAAATCACTTCGTGCCGCCTGATCGGTAAACTGGAAGCACAAGTCTATTTTGCCGTCTTCGCGGATATTTTTGATGTAGCCGGGCAGGGTCTGACCAATGTAAACCGGCTTGAATACTTCGTCTTTAAATAATAATCCCAGATGAGTGCCATTGATCACCGCCTTATAGCCTAAATCAGTACGGGCGCTGATTAACAGTTCTACTTTTTGCCGGGGTTGAAAATCCAGTGATTCTTCATGCAGGTAGTTGTGCAGCTTGCTGGAAGCAGCAATACGGCCGGTTTGCCTGTCCTGATAGATATAGACGACATAGCTACGGCCTTCCTGCATGATACTTTCCTGCTCATTTCTCGGTACAAACAGGTCTTTGTCCAGCCCCCAATCCAAAAAGGCGCCAATGGGTTTAACGCCAACCACATTCAGATAAACACATTGACCCAGTTCGCCTTTGGCCTGGGTGGAAGTGGCAACCAGTTGTCCATCAGCATCGTGATAAACAAATACATCCAGCCAATCACCCTGTTTGGCATTGGCAGGCAAATGGGCATTGGGCATTAATACCTGATTTTGTTGTTCGTCACTCAGATAAACACCGTAGGGCAGGGTGTCGGTTATTTTTAAATGATTGGTTTTGCCAATTTGCAACATGCAGAAGCCTCTTATTCAGCCAACAAACCAGGACTGAATGCAGTAAAAAATGATTGGCTATATTCTATAACAGTACTGGCGATAATACTGATACAAAGTGGCAGCAAGCAGCAAATGAAATAAGGATTCCTTCAATCCAGCCGATTGCAAACCTGTCAAGGATAAGGCTCCGGCGGCTAACAGGGCAATAAAAGCTGTATAAAAATGATAACCGGGTAGTTGCTGTTTTTTTAATGCCACAGCGACCATCAGCATGCTGACAATCAGTGCGATATCTTTTAGCACGCCAATTTGCAGTGCATAACCGGCCAGTGATATTACTAATAGCAGGTAGTAGACATTGTTGGGTAAGCGTGATTGATTGATTTTTATCGCCAGCAATACCACAAATCCCACCATGCCAATATGTCCGGCGATTCTGCTGGCTATCTGATGGTATTGAATTACATCAGCACCGCTATAACGGATAGCACCAAATAGTGCTGCAACCGCGACAGTCATTACCGCAATAGCACCAAGCTTGATCCTCCATCCCGGTTGATTTATCAGTTCGATACCGATAGAGATGGCCGTAACCGCCAGAACAAGTTCAGCCCCAACGGCCACAATATGCTCAGGAATAAACATAGAATTCCACAGTGAAACAACAACTTACTCTATAAAAACAGAATTGTGGAATGGATACAACCAATGTGTTTGGGCTGTGGTAGAAATTTGTTATCCCATGTAGTCTATTGAGTAACGTTGTTAACGGATAATCAGTTTATGAGAGTGGCTCAACATATCGCCGAGTTGATCGGCAACACGGATTTGCTGCGTATACCATCTTTGTCGGAGTTATCCGGCAGCAATATTTATCTAAAATGCGAGTTCCAGAATCCCGGTGGTTCGATTAAAGATCGCGCAGCGCTGCAAATGGTGCAGGATGCCATTGAAAAAGGTGAACTCAAGCCCGGAATGACCATTGTTGAGGGAACCGCGGGCAACACCGGCATTGGTTTGTCCCTGGTAGCCAAAGCTTATGGTATGGACGCGCTGGCAGTGATGCCTAATGATCAGGCAGCAGAAAAAGAACGGATGATCAGCCTGTTTGGTGGCAAACTCAAGACGGTTCCTCCTTGTCCATTTGCCAACCCCGATCATTTTTATCATCAGGCCCGTCGTTTAGCCGAACAGAATGACCATTACTGGTGGGCCAACCAGTTTGAAAACTTGAGTAATTTTCGTGCTCATTACTTGCACACCGGGCCGGAAATCTGGCAGCAAACTCAAGGCCAGATTGATGTGCTCGTTTCGGTGGCCGGGACGGGCGGTACCATCGCCGGAAATTCCCGTTATCTGAAGCAGCAAAACCCGGCTATTGAAATTTGGTCAGTGGATCCGGATGGGTCGGGGATTTTCCATTTTCTGCAGCACGGCGAGTACAAGAATCAGGGAGGATCTTTGACCGAGGGAATTGGCATAATGCGTCTGGTGGATAATTTCAAACAGGCCAAAATTGATTATGCGGTTAATTTGCCTGACAGCGAAGTGCTAACCATTGCTCGCCATGTTCAACAACATGACGGTATATTGTTAGGCAGCAGTTCGGCGCTGAATGTCGCAGGCGCGTTTTTGGCCGCACTAAAACGGCCGGGCAAAAATATTGTCACTTTTGCCTGTGATTTGGGTGAACGTTCGGCATCAAAACTTTATAATCCGCAGTTTCTGGACAAGCGTGGATTGTCACCAGCGTTTGACGATGTTGTGGGCCTTAAAAAACATTATCAGGCTATTGAACACCTGCCAGTCAAAGTTGACTGGTGTAACAAACAGGACGAAGAATGCAGTTAAATTGTGACTTGGGTGAAAGTTATGGACGCTGGACGCTGGAAAGCGAAAGTGCCGCAATGCCGCATATTGATCAGGCTAATATTGCCTGTGGTTTCCATGCTGGCGATCCGGTTTCCATCCAGCAAACCCTGTTATTAGCCAAACAATATAACGTGAGTGTCGGAGCTCATCCTTCCTATCCTGATTTGCAAGGATTTGGCCGCCGCTCCATGCAATGTAGCGAACAGGAAATTATTGCTCTGTTGCATTATCAGATTGCAGCGCTGGAAGGTTTGGCCAAATGTGCCGGAATTGTCATCGACTATGTCAAGCCGCACGGCGCGCTGTACAACGATATGATGAGCAAAGAAGATGTACGTCGGGCAGTATTTAGTGCCATCGGCAGTTATCATCGCTCATTGCCGTTAATGGTGTTGGCAACGGCAAATCAGGATGAAATAGAAGAACAGGCTAATCAGGCTGGCATAACACTCTATTTTGAAGCCTTTGCCGATCGCTGTTATGACGACAATGGTCAGTTATTGTCGCGCAAGCAGGCCGGTGCCGTTCATGATATAGATAAAACCCTTCAGCAAGTAAAACAGCTATGTGAAAGCGGCTCTGTTACCACTCATAGCGGTAAAATCTTGCAACTTCAGGCCGACAGTTTGTGCGTACATGGTGACAATTCACAGGCTGTTGAGGCGTTAACCGCAATTCGGAAAATGGTTGAACAATGCAGATAAACGTCGCGGGTGAAAATGCCGTTATTATTTATTTTGCCGAACACCCAAGTGAGCAGGTGGTGGCCCAAATTAGTGTAGCCAAGCAATTGATCGAATCGGCACTGGACGCTGTTGTGATTGATCTGGTGCCATCCTATACCTCATTGATGGTGGTTTATGACCAACAAAGCGTCGGGATAGTGTCAATCACCGATAAACTCAGTAAATTGCTGGAACAAGTGCAATCTGCGACCGAATTGACCGGTAAAACGATAACTTTGCCAGTGTATTACGGTGCCGAGGTGGCAGAGGATCTGCAGCGCATGGCAGAGTTGACTGAGCTGGAGCCACAGCAAATTATCGATCTGCACCAGCAGCCACTTTATTCGGTTTACGCTATAGGTTTTGCCCCCGGGTTTGCTTATTTAGGTATGGTGGATAAAAAAATTGCCGTTCCGCGACTGGGCACGCCCAGGCTCAAAGTTCCTAAAGGCGCGGTGGCCATCGCTGATCGTCAAACAGCTGTGTACCCGGCGACGTCTCCCGGTGGCTGGAATATTATTGGTCGCTGTGCCGTGGCCATGTTTGATCCTGATTCAAGCCCCAATATGCCGGTGAGTGTGGGCGACAAGGTGCAGTTTGAAGCGGTCTCCAAGAGTCTGTTTTTAAAATCCGGAGGGCATCTATAGTGGCATTTGAAATTGTTCAAGCGGGGATGCTCAGCCTGATCCAGGATAATGGACGTAACGGATATGCTGAGCTGGGATTAACTCAGGGCGGCCCCATGGATCCCCTGAGTTTTTACTGGGCTAATAGACTGTGTTCCAATCCGCTAGAGGCCAGCAGTGTCGAAGTCACTTTTGGTGGCCTGCAACTGGTTTGTCATCAGGACTGCACTATCGCAATCACCGGTGCACCCTTGAAGGTATTGTTAGATGATCAAGCCATGCCCATGTGGAGCAGTTTTACCGTCAAGGCAGGTCAAAAGCTGGAATTGGGGCATCCGGCCAAAGGGGTGCGCAGTTATTTGGCCGTCTCCGGTGGTTTTAAGATTAAACCGCAATTTGGCAGTACCTCAACGGTGGTAAGGGAGCAAATTGGCGGCCTGGCCGGTAAGGCGTTAGCAAAGGGAGATAGGCTGCCTGGTGAAGGTCAGATACAGCCGCACCAGATGTTACCTTTTGCTTACCGACCCAAGTTTTCCCAGCAAATAACGCTACGATTAATTGCTGGATACCAGCAGAAGCTGTTTTCCAGTCAGCAGAAACGTCGCTTGTTTAATAGCGAATATCGGGTCACCGATCAATGCGATCGAATGGGTTATCGTTTAAGTGGTGAAAAAGTGAATGCGTCATCACAGCAACTTGTCTCGGAAGGGATTTGTCTTGGCGCTGTGCAGTTTCCCGCCGACGGACAACCGATAGTGATGATGAATGATCATCAAACGATTGGCGGTTATCCCAAAATGGGTGCGGTTTTATCATTGGATTTGGCCCAATTGGCGCAGTGCCAGCGAGGTGCCATAGTGCGTTTTGTGGCGGTTGAAATCGGCGAAGCCCAACAGCTGCTGAAAGAACAGTTTGATAAAATTCGGCAACAAGCTCTGGTGCCAGTGTCATAAACGGTTTGAATAGATTATTATGCGCTGATTTTAACCCGCCCATACAATTTTCAGCAGGATTATTTGATGAGTATTGCGTTTTTAAACGATGAATTTATGCCTGTTGAGCAGGCACGAATTTCTCCCCTTGATCGTGGTTTTCTATTTGGTGACGGCATCTATGAAGTGGTGCCATCCTATGCGGGACGTTTGGTGGGTTTTGCTCCGCACATCAAACGGATGCAGCAAGGATTGGCCGCTATCGGTATCAAACATGAGTGGTCGTTGCAGCAATGGCGCGATAGGGTGGATACGCTTGTTCAACGTAACGGTAGCGGTAATCTTGGTGTGTATATTCATGTTAGTCGTGGTGCGGACACTAAACGTTTTCATGCGTTTCCCGACAATATTGCGCCAACCGTATTTATGTTTTGTTATGAAATTCCCCCCAGTCCCACTACCGATGCCAGTAAAACCAAAGGGTTGCGAGTCAATACCCAGCAAGATTTACGTTGGCAACGTTGTAATATCAAATCCACCTCTTTGCTCGGCAATGTGATGCATTTTCAACAAGGTTATGCCGATGGATATAATGAAAGCCTGCTGTTTAACCGCAATAATCATCTCACCGAAGCCAGTAGCTGTAATGCTTATATTGTTAAAGACGGTGTAGTGTTTACACCGCCGCTGGATAACCAGATATTGCCTGGGATTACCCGCTATATGTTGCTGGATATTCTGGCCAACGACGGTTCGATAAAGGTTGAACAGCGCGTCGTCAGCATGGATGAAGTTAAGGCAGCAGACGAAATCTGGCTCAGCAGTTCCAGCAAGGATATCGCTCCGGTGATAGAACTGGACGGTCAACCAGTTGGTAACGGCAATATTGGCCCAGTTTGGGAAAAGGCGATTAAATTGTACAGTCAGCACAAATTTAACTATTAGGACTAGCACAAATGCAGTACAGGAGCCGTCCAGCTCAGGCAGTTATTGACTTAAATGCGTTGCGTGATAATTATCGGCTGGCCCGGAATTTAACCCCAAATGGGCAAGTGTTGGCGGTGATTAAAGCCGACGCTTACGGACATGGCGCTGTGCAAGTGGCCCGTGCACTGGACAAGCTGGCACCGGCATTTGCTGTAGCCTGTATCGAAGAGGCACTGCAATTGCGCGAAGCGGGCGTTCGCCAGCCAATTCTGTTACTGGAAGGCCCATTTTGTGTTGATGACCTGTATTTGGCCGCCGAGCATCAATTTTGGTTGATGCTGGAAAATCCGGCACAGATTGAAATGACGCTTAATACACTATTGCCACAACCACTCACCATCTGGTTGAAAATCGATACCGGCATGCATCGATTGGGATTGAGTGCTGAACAAGCTCATAGGTGGTACCCCAAACTGCAATCCTGTGCGCATATTGCCGACAATATTATCTTAACCAGTCATTTTGCCTGTGCAGATGAGTTGAACAATGACGCAACAGCCAAACAAATAGCCCAATTTGAACAACTGCAAACCCGCTATGCTGGCGCGGCCAGTTTAGCCAATTCTGCCGCTATTTTAGGTTGGCCAGCGGCGGCAAAAGAATGGAACCGGGCGGGTATTATGTTGTATGGCGCGTCACCCTTTATGCAACCGCATCCCCAGGCGGATCAACTCAAGCCGGTGATGACATTACAGTCACGGGTTATTTCGGTACGACAGGTGAAACAGGGAGACAAAGTCGGTTACGGTGCCAGTTGGCTAGCAAAACGTGATTCGCTGATTGCTACTGTAGCAATGGGCTATGCGGACGGTTATCCGCGTCATACACCAAGCGATACAGTGGTGATGGTTAATGGACAACCTGCCAAGCTGGCTGGACGGGTGTCGATGGATATGTTGGGTGTAGATGTCACCGATGTTGATTCGATCAAAATCGGTGATCCTGTTGTGCTGTGGGGAAGCGAACTGAAGGTGACCGATATTGCCGCTGCGGCACAAACGATTAGCTACGAAGTGCTGACAGGGATTTCTGCGCGGGTACCGAGGATTTATATTGGTTGTTGATATACGCTACTGATAATAAAAAAGGCCGGTAAAAAACCGGCGTATTATCAACAGGATGGTCTGATTTAACGCTTGTCGCGGTAGATGATTTTATCTTTGAGTTGTGGATTAGCGATCTGCAGTTCTACTTGACGATTTAGGACAATATTCCCGTCAATTCTGACATTAGTGTCAATTTCCAGTTCAGGTCGATCGTGGCTGTTACCCCAGTTCCAGCCTGAAGGATTATCCCGTTTTTCAAATATCACATCACCTAAAATGTGTGTATCACCGCGTAAACTGATATCACCATTTTGGGTACTGATATTGTGTTGTACCTGTACACCCTCAAGTTCAATATCGCCATTTACCGTACTGATACTGACAACACTGGAACCGGATTCAATTTCAATATCACCATTGACAGTTTCAATCGGGCCTGTGCTGGCCAGCTTGTGTCCGGCTCTGATATCGCCGTTAACGGTGTTGATGCTGCGCAGCTCTACGTTGTCGCTAATTTTGATATCACCGTTTACAGCATCAACGTGACCTGCGGTGGTATGGCTGGAAAACTTGATGTCATCATTGATTGAGCTGATATCGCCGGCCGTACCGGATATTTGTTTATCGTCATCTTGCCGATAAGAATGATGACGGCTGGAGCCGTCGCCACCACCAACATGGACGATACAACCGGTTAGCAAACTGGAAGTGATAACTGCAACAGGCACAATGGCGAAGCGTATTTTATGGTTCATTATTTTTCTCTTTTGTTTCTATGGCAATGATAAGTAGGTGTTTTAGCATGTATTTGAGCAAGTATTTTGCCACTCTGTAACTGGTTGATTTAAATGGAAAAAATATTAAAGCTAAAATTGATGGATATAAATAAACACTAAATATTGGTGAATCTGACAAATGAATAGGGAATTTATTCTGTAGGCGGCTGCCGTTTGTAGGCATAATAGCGGCAAAATTTTCAGGAATTAAATTATGTCTGTTAGCCCTTCATTGCTGCAACGTAGCGACAATAAGTGTGAATTATGCGCTTCTGTAAATGCATTAACCCAGTATGAGTTACCTTATTCGGCTGAGCATTCTGACAATCAAATCGTTGTCTGCTCAACCTGCCACAACCAGATTACCCAGGCAAGTGAACTGGATACCAATCATTGGCGTTGCTTGAATGACAGCATGTGGAGCCCGGTTCCCGCCGTGCAGGTGATGGCATGGCGAATGCTGAAACAGCTAGGCAACGAGTTGTGGGCGCAGGACTTGCTGGATATGTTATATCTGGATGAGGATACCCGGGCCTGGGCAGAAGCGGGTGTCCAGGTTGCAGAAGATAAAATCATCCATCTGGACAGCAACGGTGCCGTCTTGCAAGCCGGTGATACCGTGACTATTACCAAAGATCTTAATGTCAAAGGAACCAGTTTTGTGGCAAAGCGGGGCACTGCAGTACGCAATATTGCGCTTACCGATAATCCTGAACATATTGAAGGTAAGGTTAATGGTACACGGATTGTGATATTGACATGCTATACCAAAAAATCGGGCTAGAAGCCGTTATGCTCAACGTCGTTATTGTTGGATAGGGAGGTCAGCAAACGCTTGGATAACGCTTCTATTGCCGGTCCGGTATTGGTTTGGGCGGTTTTAATCAGATATAGCTGTACGCTGCGCTGAATATTGGATGCCATATTCAATGGTACTAACTGGCCGCTGTGTAATTCATGTTTAATGCTATCAAGTGGCAGGTTGGCGAAGCCGAGTCCGGCTTTAGCTGCCTCGATGCTGCTGGAAATATGCGAAAAACTCCAACGTTGCTCGGAACCCAGCCAGCCGGCGTCGCGTTGGCGCTTAATGCCCGAGTCTTTTATTACAATCTGTCGATATTGTTTCATATCATCTTCATGGATAGGCCTGTCCAGCTTAATCAATGGATGCTCCGGACTGGCGACATAGCGCATGGTGACCGAGCCGAGTGCGATGCCCATAAACCCGGTCACGACTGTAGGCGACAGCACGATATCGGCCTTGCGAAATAATACCGCCTCATCAGTGCCGGACAAGGTGGTTTCTAACACGTTGATCCTCGGTTGCGGGTGTTCGGTTGAAAAAGCATGCAGCGCACAAAATACCTTGTTAATGGGAACAAGTGCGTCCACAGCGATGGTGATCTCGGTTTCCCAGCCGCGGGCAATATAATTGGCGATATTTTCAATTTGGGTGGCTTGCAACAGCAAGTTGCTGGCATGCCGATAAAGTAGTTTGCCAGCTTCGGTCAATACCGCTTTACGTCCTTCCGGCATCAGTGCGGGGGCAGGCAACTGGTTTTCCAGACGTGAAATAATATAACTGACACTGGACTGACTTTTGTTCAAGCGCTCAGCCGCTTTGGCAAACGAGCCTTCATCCACCACGGCTTTAAAGGTGGCCCATTGTTCAAGAGTAATTTTGGGTAACATGAATTCTCCATGATTAATCAAATATTTTGATTGATTTCAGCTAATATATCGCGCATTTAATTAAATTATAAGGATTAAAATAACTCCATCAGCATTTATTAACCAATGGAGTTAACTCAATGAAACAGCAAATTTTATATATTCAATCCAGTATTTTTGGTGATAACGGTGTTTCCAGCGGCATTGCCAGAAAGCTTATTGATAAACTGTCGACAACAAACGCATCTGAAGTGGTTGAACGTAATGTTTCCGCCAGCGAGATCCCGCATTTTAATTTTGAAACCATTACTGCGATTGGTGAGGGTAAGGCGGCGTTAGCTGACGAACTTATCGCTGAAGTGCAACAGGCGGATATTATTATTGTTGGCGCGCCTATGTATAACTTTGGTATTCCAACTCAGCTTAAATCCTGGTTTGATCATATTGCCCGGGCTGGCGTGACATTCAAGTACAGCGAAACCGGTCCTGTTGGTTTGCTGGGTGATAAAAAAGTCTATGTGGTGACGGCTCGGGGTGGACTGCATAAAGGTAACGGTACAGACTTGGATAGCAGTTATCTGCAAACCATGTTTGGCTTTTTAGGTATAACTGACGTGGAATTTATCTATGCCGAAGGCGTTAACCTGGGTGATGATGCCAGAAGTAAAAGTATTGCTGCGGCAGAACAACAAGTGATTGCGTTAGCATAAAGCAAGGTGACAAAAATGAATCAGATTAATGTACAGGAACAAATTGTGGCCCGCCCTGCATCTGATGGTGACGGCGTTAAACTGTTACGTGTTTTTGGCGGGCCGCAGCTACAACGTTTTGATCCGTTTTTAATGCTGGACGAGTTTGGCTCAGAGCAGGCTGAAGATTATATTGGCGGCTTTCCCCCTCATCCGCACCGCGGTTTTGAAACGGTAACTTATATGTTGCAGGGCAAGATGGAGCATCGTGATCATATTGGCAATGTGGGCCTGCTAGAAGACGGCGGCGTGCAATGGATGACTGCCGGAAAAGGTATTATCCACTCCGAAATGCCCAAGCAAACCGAAGGCATGATGCGCGGTTTTCAATTATGGGTTAATTTGCCTGCCAACCGAAAAATGATCCCGGCCAGCTATCAGGATATTGCTGCCGGGGATATTGCCGTTCATCAGTTGGCGGAAGGCACGGTTAAAGTGATTGCGGGGCGTACCCGAGTCAACGATACGGAGTTAAATGGCTATTTTAGTATTGCTGATACCGAAGTCAGTTATCTGGATATCAGCATTGAAGCAGGACAATCAATGCATATAACGGTACCCACTCAGCACAATGCGATGATTTATAGCTACCAAGGGCAGATTCAAATTGGTGACAATAGGGTGAATAGCAAAGCCAAAACCCTTAGCCGACTTAGTGGGCAAGGAAAAGTTGTGGTTGAAAATCCGACAGACAGTGTTGCCCGCTTGTTGTTTCTATCAGGTAAACCGCTACAACAGCCCATTGCTCAGTATGGCCCTTTTGTGATGAACACCCATGAAGAAATTGAGCAGGCGATTCAGGATTATCAGGCTGGTGTATTAACCGATTAGGCTGGGGTTAATTTAAGGCAGTGCGACTTTGTAATCATCACTCATCACATTTCTGATGTGTTGAGTGACCCGATTCCGCCCGCTATTTTTGGAGCGATACATGGCGCTATCGGCGTCGGCGACCAGTTTATCCAGTTTATAGCCGGATATTTTAGCGGAGGTCACACCAAAACTGGCACTGATATTAAAATGGAAGCCCGATGGTGCAGTGTTAATTACTTCAATAGCTTTGCGGCATTGATGGGCAAAATTGGTCCCGGTAATCACATTGCAACCGGGCAATAATACACAAAATTCTTCGCCACCCAAGCGGGCAAAAATATCGTTTTTTCGGCCCTGCTCCTTGCATACCTCAATAGTGTGTTTTAACACCCAATCACCGCAGGCATGGCCATTGGCATCGTTAATTTGTTTGAACTTGTCCAAGTCAAACACAATACAGCAAATATCCTGTTCGGTTTTATCGCAATAATCCAGTGCACTTTGAGCCAATACCTTAAAGTGGCTGCGGCTGAATATACCGGTCAGTTCATCATATTCGGCCATATATTTTAGCTTGTCCTGCCTGGATTTTATCCGGTAAGTCCATACCGCCAGTATCCCTAATACAATTACCAGTAAGGTAATAAACAGCCGGTTCTTTTGCGCCTTCGCCTTGGATAAATTTTGTTCTATTAGCAGGAGATTATTTTGGTGATCAAGTTGTTCAATTTTATTTTGTTGCTCAATATACTGGGTTTGCCCCATCTGAAAGGCTAATTGCCGGGTCTGGACTTCATCTAGAAAAGCCTTATCTGCATTAGCATAATCAATATAATACTGCAGAGCATCAGCATAATTCTGTTGCTGTTGAGCAATTAAATACAATATTTTATAGGCTCGCACTTTGGATTCGGCATTCCCTAGCGATTGCCCTTTATTAAGCGCTTTATTGGCAAAGTCGCTGGCAGCGTCAATATTATTGAGTTGCCAATTTGTTTCGGCCAATAGTGAATAAAAATCTACAAGTATCTTGGTATAATGGGTCTGCTGGGTCGAAAGTAAATTGCTTTGTAGCAGCTTAAGCGCTTTATCATACATCTCTTTTTTAAGCATCAGCTTGGCAATGATAATTTGTATCTCACCCATAATCAGCCTTTCATCGGCTTGTTCACAAAGCGCTAATGCATCTGATACTTCAGACGAAAATTGGGTAATGCGATGTAATGCCAGTTTTGCCTCGACATATACTTTGGCAGCAAAACATTGGTTACGTTGGGTAGAGGCTATTTCTTTACCTCGGGCGGCATAGTTTAGGCCAAGTTCATATTTTCCCAACAGGTTGTAAAATAACGAGATTGCGATTAACGCCACCTGTTTTGTATCAGAGTCTTCTATTTTAGGTAAATCATTTAATACTGTTAAGAAAAAAGGCATTGCGTCATGCCATTCTTCAGCAAGAGAGAGGATATTAATAAGCGTTACATTAGCTCTAAAGCTTAGATCTTTGCCACTGTCAGGAGATTTGGCGATGGTTATAAACTGTGCTGCGGCTTCTTTGGTATTGCCCGAATAGGCGGTTTGATAAGCTAATAGATAATCCAGATACTGTTTTTGAGGGGCAGATAATTGTTCTCGTTTTTGGCTTAGCTCAGCTAACAATGTGTCAAACAGGACGGAGTCTTTACTGCGTATTTCATCGGCCTGCTGTAATATTTCATCTACGGAATAGTATTCATCAGCCGCTAATGGGCTGATGAATATAAATAGACCAATTAAAAGAAATGTTAGCTTTAGGTTACAGTTGCTTTTCATAGTAATAATGTCGCATTACCTTCTAGCTAACCAGAGCCAGACTCTAGCTACAGATATCAACAGTCTGAACATCGATTTGGCTTGGTGTATCGCCGTCATCATCATCATCATCGGGAGTCACAATCATCATAGCCATTTTGCTGGCGACATTCAGTTGTTGCTGCAAACTGCTTTTATCGCGATTTAACAGCGCTTGTTGCAATTCATCTGACAGACCTGATTGTTGAATTGCTTGAGCAAACTGAGCTTGATCTTGCAGGTTGGCATCAACCCCAATTTTTTCCAGTAGTTGAATAACGTTAGACATAAGTGTTCCTTTTTTTGTTTAGGTTTATTGACAACTTAATGTTGATAACAACTTATCCGAATATCGAAATATCCAAGTTATTCTAACGCCGTTTTATCCAGTTCGGCCAATTTTTTCATCATCATCTCGTCTTTTACCATGCTGATAGCGGGTGGGATAACTAAAGTGGTGGCCTGAGTCACCGTTGCGTTGGGTAATTGCTGGAGCGGGATTACTTCTTTGCGTACGTTATCTATCGGCAATACCGCCGCTTCGTAAAGTATAACTTGATGATCAGGCGGATAATGTTGATATAAGCGTTCCAGTAGCAGTTGTCGATAGGCTTTACCTGTCGCATAGCGGGTTAGTTTTCTGTCACCGGCTACGGCCAGTTGCCACAAAATCAGATAACCGGCAGGATCGATAATGCGTTGATAGAACATCAGCTGACTGGTTTCAAAATGCTGGCAGCCAAACTTACCCGGATCAATACGTAAATCTGCATACAAACAGTCTTCGGCAGAGATACCGGCTTCTATTTGGGCCGGGAAGTTTTCTTGCTCGGCAACTTCAATTACATCGCCTGCCACGCGGGCAAATACGCAAGGGTGGCCATAAAAAGCGGCAACCACTTTTTTACCTGCGCGTACTTCAGTCATGATCGCTTCGACCATTTGTTTGTAGGTGTCATAGCGTGACTTACCTTCGGCATAGTAACTTTGCAGGCTGCGTACATCGAGATTCATTTCTTTAACCCAAAGCTCAAATAAACTGTCGGACGCAGCACAAAATACCACGTCAGCCTGCTCTATATGACTTTTGCAGATAGGGCTGATATGCGCACCTAACTTCATCCCTAACCCGACACAGGTGATACTTGCTGACATGCTCTTTCCTTATTATCAATAAGTTGATTTTAATTACCCATTCAAACGGGTTTAACGTTATATTAAAACGGTAATATATTGAACTTAAAGGCGATTAAACAGGTTTATGTTGGAATATAACAGACTAACCCCTCATCAGTTGTCGGCCAAACCCAGCCGCAGATTAATTAATCAGGCATTAAAAGATGATAACGCGCTTAGTTCGACCTTTATCGGTCAGGACAGAGCCAGAACCGCGCTGGATTTTGGTTTGGGTATTAACGCCAGCGGTTACAATTTATATGTGATGGGTGAACCTGCCACCGGCCGTTTTACTTTGGTACATGAGTACATTGCCAAGCATGTAAGCAATGTTTCTACCCCGGATGACTGGTGCTATATCAACAATTTTGATGACGAGCGTGAACCTGTGGCCATCCGGTTATTGGCGGGGGAAAGTAAAAAACTGTCTACCGAGATCGACTCGTTGATTGACGAAATTCTGGATACCTTTCCTGCAGCTTACGACAACCCGGGATATCAGCGTAAAAAGGCAGCAATTAACCGCCAGTTTGATCAAAAGTATGAAAAGGTTATTGAAGAACTGGAAGTGTTTGCCCAAAGCCATCAGGTGGCGTTGTATGAAGAAGGGAATAGCGTTAGTTTTTCGCCCATTATTGATGGTAAACCCATTAATGATGAGGATTTCAGCAAAATGTCTGACGAGCAACGTCAGCATTTTTATCAACTTATCGATGATCTGGAAAACCGGCTAAGTGAGCAGTTGATCGAGTTACCGCAATGGAAGCGGGAAGCCTCAGAGCAAATTCGTAAATTAAAACGGGAAACCGCAGAACTGGGAATTAAACCCTTATTAAAACAGCTGGAGCATAAATACACCGCCGATTTGGGGATTCTCAAGTTTTTACATCAGCTTAAACCCCATCTGATTGATACTGTGATGGAAATCCTGACTGAAGATAGTAAAGAAGACAAACAGGATGAATACGATCGGCGCGCCATACTGGAAGAGCAGTATTCGCCCAATATCCTGATCTCCCATGAAATGGACAGCGGTGCCCCGGTTATTTATGAAGCCAATCCCACCTATCAGAATCTGTTTGGCCGAATTGAATATACCAGTATGCAAGGTTCGGTTTTTACCAATTATCGCATGATCCGTCCCGGCGCGTTACACCGCGCGAACGGCGGGTATCTGTTGCTGGATATGGATAAAATGATCCAGCAGCCCTATGTATGGGAAACCTTAAAACTGGCGCTTAAACGGGATGAAATGAAAATGGAGTTGCCCCAGCAAGATGTCGGCATGGTGAATTCTATGACGCTTAACCCGCAGGCGATCCCGATACAGGTCAAAGTCGTTTTGATGGGCTCCCGCGATTTGTATTACACCTTGCAGGATTATGATGACGAATTTGATGAGCTGTTCAGGGTACTAGTCGATTTTGATCATGAAATTCCGCTGGATCGAACCACCTTGTTTGATTTTGTCGGAAGGGTGCGTAATCAAATCCATCTTGTAGGTCTGCAAGGTATTTCAGCCAAAGCCATGTATCGTCTGGTTGAGCATGGCTTGCGTCTGGCTGAACACCAACACCGGCTTTCAGCGCGCTTTGCCGATATTATCGAGCTGTTAAACGAGTCAACTTATTTCTGTTCACAATCGGCCAGCAGCTTGTTGGAAGTTGCGCATATTGAAATGGCACTCGATGCCAAAACCTTGCGTAGCGGCAGAATTAGCCAAAGTTTACTGGACGATATCAAGGAAGGACAGATCCTGATAGCGACGGATGGAGAAGCCGTTGGCAAGGTGAACGGCTTAACCGTACTGGAAATTGGCGATAGCGTATTTGGTACGCCGGCTCGTATTACCTCCACCGTATATGCTGGCGCCAATGGCGTTATTGATATCGAACGCGAAGTGGAGCTGGGTAAATCCATTCATTCAAAAGGGGTCATGCTCCTAAGCGGTTATTTAGGCCATAAATATGCGCAATTATTTCCGTTGACGTTATCAGCCAATATTGCACTGGAACAATCCTATGGTCATATCGACGGTGATAGCGCTTCGCTTGGCGAACTGGTGGCGTTAATATCGGCATTGACGGGATTACCGGTTAAACAGGGATTGGCGGTAACAGGATCGATTAACCAATATGGGGAAGTACAAAGTGTCGGTGGGGTGAATGAAAAAATCGAAGGTTTTTTCAAACTCTGTGTCCACCGCGGACTAACAGGCCAGCAGGGCGTGGTTATCCCCAAATCCAACCAGATTAACCTGATGCTGGACAAGCAAGTTATTGAAGCGGTAAAACGCAACCAGTTTCATATTTATACTGTTGAAACCGTCGATCACGCAATTGAAATTCTAACCGGTAAGGAAGCTGGCCACATTTCCAGTCGCGGACGTTATCCCAAAGGTACGGTGAACTATCTGGCAGTAAGACGTCTGCTAAGTATTGCCAGTATTGTTAACGGCACTGATGAGGATTGAAAATAGCAACGTATCTATGAGTAACGAGCTAAAATATATTGGCTTCGCCAAAACGGCATCCATGCCTTTTTTCGTGCCGCATCCCTGCGGCCCAACCCTATTTTGAAGCACCAAAATAGGGAAAAGTGCTTCACTCCACTAACTTTCTAATCCGATTAAAATGATGGCTTTAATGCCGGAGCGGCCAAAGGTAACGTCCGTGTAAAGCATTGGCCTTGTCCGGACGTCCATGTCCGGCCATCCGACAAGCCCTCATTTAACTCGGGAAAGTTAGAGTCGCAATTTAAAACCAATACAGTCAGCATTCTCAATGCTGGATAAGATACAATGTACCATTCGTCCTGAGCATGAGGAACGAATAGTCGAAGGGTGAATGTAGCAAACACATATTTGGACTACCTCTTTATCTTTGCGGGTAGTTTCCCTCGTCATCCCTGCGGTCTTTTGGGCAGGGATCCATGTTTAAGCCTGTTCTTTGTCTGCTAATGGAGCCCGGCTCAAAACAATACCGGGGTGACGAAGGGGTTGTCTTTAGCTCGTAACTCGACGCTCGTCACTCGCAGCCTATTTATCTTTGCGTGAGATAAGCTTTTGATTAATGCTGGCGTTTTAATACCAAGGCCACGGCCAATCCCGCCAAACAAATTAACCAGATAATCCAGTTGCCAAAACGGCGGTAGGGGGTATTGCTGATCACGTTCTCGACTTCGGCACTGAGACTGGTTTCGACAAACTGTGGCGCCTTGCTAATAATATTGCCCTGATGATCAATAAAAGCGCTAATGCCGTTATTGGTAGCCCGTAATACCGGTAAGGCAAATTCTTTAGCGCGAACCCGGGCGATTTCCAGATGTTGATGCGGGCCGTGAGAATCACCAAACCAGGCATCATTACTCAGGGTTAATATAAAATCAGTGTCCGCGTGCAGATTGTCGCGAATTTGCTCCGGCAGCACGATTTCATAACATAACGCCGGAGCCAGATGATAGCCATTGGATTGTAAATTGGTTTGCAAATAATCGCCGCGGCTAAAGGACGACATAGGTAAATCAAAAATGGGTGCCAGGCCTCTTAACCATTTTTCCAGCGGAATAAATTCACCAATAGGTAATAAATGATGTTTGGCATAACGGTTGGCATGGTCATATCGGTATTGGCCTTGCTCATCCTGGCGATCAATACTGCCCAAACTGATAATCCCGTTGTAGGCTTCACTGGTTTCAAAATGATAATTGAGAATACCGGTAATCAGTCCTGTATGGTTTTGAGCTGCGGCGCTATCCAAATCATGCAGGTAATCCAATGCCAGCGGTTCGAGTTTGGGTATAGCCGCCTCCGGCCAGATAACAATATCGCTGTCCCATAATCCATCTGTTATATGGCGATACTTCATCATGGTTGGCCAATCCTGCTCCGGTACCCAGCGCATGCTCTGATGAATATTACCTTGTACCATGCTTATTTTTACCGCTGGCTTATAGGAATTTGCCCAATCAACCTGATTCAGCACTAAACCGCCGAACAGACAGGTTAGCCACAGCGCCGCCACGGGAATATAACGTTTATGCGGCAGCCAAATTGCTGCGCTGCTTGCCAGCATGATCAGTAATGCACTGACGCCGACTTCGCCGATAACCGGTATCCAGCCTGCCAGCGGACCGTCTATTTGACTATAGCCCAGCGATAACCAGGGGAAACCGGTGAGAACCCAGCCTCGTAGCCCTTCACACAATAGCCAGAGTGCTGGCGCAGCTAAGGGCCAATAGCGTGGCTGGAAAAAACGCTGCAGTAACTTGCCGAACAGGGCAGGGTAAATAGCCAGATAGCCGCATAGTAACAACATCATCCCGAGTGATAGCACAATAGGCAAACCACCGTATTGGGCAATACTGACATGCACCCAGCTGATCCCGGCTCCAAACCAGCCCAGTCCGAACCACCAGCCCAGCCAGCCTCGTTTAATGTCGTGACGGTTGAGTAACCAGCAGAAAAGACTGAGCGCCATTGGCATTAGATACCACTGGGAGAAGGGGGCGTAGCTAAGCGTCAGGCTGACGCCACACAACAGCGCCAGTAAATAAATTATCATCGTCGAGTTACGGCGTTTCGTCCTGTTCTGACAACTCGTCTCTGGGACGGGTGACTTTTAGTTGGATTAAACGCCGCTTATCGGCATTGGTGATCTTGAATTCGAAACCGTTAATGGTGATTTCTTCATCGCGTTCAGGCATATGTCCAAACGCATTAAGCACAATACCACCTATAGTATCGGCTTCTTCTTCATCAAAATTGGAGTTGAAAAACTCATTAAAATCATCAACTTCGGTTAAAGCTCTAACAGTATAAGTGTTTTTATTTAACGGTCGGATATCATCGTTATTGCTTTCATCATCGTCATGTTCGTCTTCGATTTCACCGACAATTTCTTCCAGTATATCTTCAATAGTGACCAGCCCGGATACACCACCATATTCATCCACCACGATGGCCATATGATAGCGTTTCTGTCGAAACTCCTTGAGCAGCACATCGACCCGTTTGCTTTCCGGTACTATGACGGCGGGCCGCAGGATGTCTTTTAATACTACCTGACGATCAACACAAAAGGCATATTCGAGTAAATCTTTAGCTAACAGGATCCCTTCAATATGATCCTTGTCTTCACTGATAATCGGGAAGCGGGAATGGGCAGAGTCGAGCAGAACGGGTAAAAATTCCTCGACAGTTTCATTAATATTGATTGTCACCATCTGAGCACGCGGGATCATAATTTCCCGGACTTTCATATCAGCGACATCCAGTACACCTTCAATCATTTCGCGTGTACCAGGGTTAATTACCTCGCGTTGTTCTGCATCGGTAATCACTTCAACCAGTTGCTCTCGGTTTTGCGGTTCTCCGGTAAAGGTCTGTACAAATTTATCCAGCCAGCCTTTAGAAGAACCGTTACTAGAGTGGGGGTTGTCTTCGCTCATAAATTCCTAATATTACTGACAATCATTGCCAGTATTGCCTTACTTGATAGATGTTCGATCATGCTTGTTACTACAACCAAACGAGTTAAACAGAGGGTATCATTCCTGATCTTGATAGGGATCGTCAATCTCTAATTTCGCCAACAGGGCTATTTCGAGTGACTCCATTTCTTCCGCCTCGCTATCGTCTATATGGTCATAACCCAGTAAATGCAAGGTGCCATGTAAAATCATATGAGCCCAATGATTCATCAGGGATTTATCTTGCTCGTTGGCTTCTTGGGCAACCACTGCGGCGCAGATCACCAGATCGCCGAGCAAATCCAGTTCTATGCCAGGTGGCGCTTCAAACGGAAAGGACAATACATTGGTGGGCTTGTCTTTGCCCCGATAGTCGCGATTTAATTGCTGACTTTCTTTATCATCAACGATTCTGACGGTGATTTCTGCCTGGGAAATATCGAGGTGTTCAAGAACCAGATCCAGCCATTGCCGGATCTGGGTTTCACTAGGGAGTGGTTGATGTTGGGTGGCGATTTGTAAATCGACGACGGCCGTCACTCACTGCCCTTTTCTTGCTGTTTGCGCTTTTCCATATCCCGGTCATGATTTTCGTAAGCTTGCACAATACGAGCAACCACGGGATGACGGACAACATCGTTGGCGTTAAAGAAATTAAACGAAATATCCTGTACGTCTTTTAATACTTCAATAACATGGCGCAAACCGGAGCGGGCACCACGGGGCAAGTCGACCTGGGTAATATCGCCGGTGATGACCGCCTGGGAATTAAAGCCGATACGGGTCAGAAACATTTTCATCTGTTCGACTGTGGTATTTTGGCTCTCGTCCAGAATGATAAAAGCATCGTTCAGGGTACGGCCACGCATATAAGCCAGAGGGGCGACTTCTATCACATTGCGTTCAATCAGTTTTTCGACTTTTTCGAAACCCAGCATTTCAAACAGGGCATCGTACAAAGGACGAAGATAAGGATCGACTTTCTGCGATAAGTCGCCGGGTAAAAATCCGAGCTTTTCACCCGCTTCTACCGCCGGACGGGTCAGTAATATGCGGCGAATTTCCTGACGCTCCAGCGCATCGACAGCACAGGCAACGGCCAGATAGGTCTTGCCGGTTCCGGCAGGTCCGACACCAAAGGTAATATCGTGATTGACGATATTTTTAACATATTGTGACTGATTCGGGTTGCGCGGTTTGATAATGCCACGACGGGTTTTGATATGAACTTCTTTGCCATATTTACCCGACTCGGCCCGTTCCAGACATTTGGCTTCCTGAATCGCCAGATGCACTGTTTCCGGATCCAGTTCGGGGATCTTGCCTTTAATTGGCTGGGTTTCGATATACAACAGTTTTAACAGTTCAGCCACGGCGTTAGCCTGCTGGGATTCGCCTAATACCCTGAATTCGTTGGTTCGATAAGAAATTTCCACGCCCAGGCGACGTTCAATCTGTTTGAGGTTGTCATCCAGCGGCCCACAAAGCGAAGATAAACGCTTGTTATCGCTGGGTTCGAGTAAAATATCATTGCTGATTAGCTTGTTCGCCAATGCATGCTCCTAGTGGGGGATAAACTGACCGACACCAAGTGGATCAGGTTGTGAAGAGTTTTGTCTGGCCAGAATCTGATCTGGCGAAGTGTTAATCCGCAGATTCATTTGCTGCTCGGTGCGCAATACTATGCCGCGTAGGGAATTACTGAATACGTCGGTAATTTTCACATCAACAAATTGACCAATCATATCCGGCGTACCTTCAAAATTGACTACCCGGTTATTTTCGGTGCGGCCACTGAGTTCCATCGGATTTTTCTTGGACGGACCTTCTACCAGAATACGCTGTTCGGTATCCAGCATATTGCGTGCTATACGCAGCGCTTGCTGATTGATACGTTGTTGTAATAACTGTAAACGTTGTTTTTTGGTTTCTTCGCTGACATCATCCGGCAAATCGGCAGCAGGCGTGCCGGGACGAGCGCTGTAGATAAAACTGAAGCTCAAATCAAAATCCACTTGCTGAATCAGGTTCATGGTGGCTTCAAAGTCATCGTCAGTTTCGCCAGGGAAACCGATAATAAAGTCGGACGACATGCACAAGTTGGGGCGCACTTTTTTAAGTCGACGGATCTTGGATTTATATTCAATCGCGGTATGGCCGCGTTTCATCAGCGCCAAAATTCGATCCGAGCCACTTTGTACCGGCAAATGCAGATGATCAACCAATTCCGGAATGCTGGCATAGGCATCGATAATATCATCGGTGAATTCAACCGGATGGGAGGTGGTGTAACGAATACGGTCAATACCGTCAATCGAGGCGACCAGTTCCAGTAATTCGGCGAAGGTACAAATGCTGCCGTCTTCATTTTCGGCGCGAAACGCATTAACGTTTTGCCCTAACAGATTCACTTCCCGTACGCCCTGCTCAGCCAGTTGGGCTATTTCTAACAGTACGTCGTCGGCCGGGCGACTGACTTCTTCACCTCGGGTATAAGGCACCACACAAAAGGTGCAATATTTTGAGCAACCTTCCATTATTGATACAAACGCCGACGGTCCATCGGCGCGCGGCTCAGGTAAGCGATCAAATTTTTCAATTTCAGGAAAGCTGATATCTACTACTGGCGATTTCTCTCCGCGCACGTGATTGATCATTTCCGGCAAGCGATGCAAGGTTTGTGGGCCAAATACCATATCCACAAATGGCGCTCGCTGACGGATCACATCACCTTCCTGAGAGGCAACACAGCCACCTACACCGATAATCAGATCGGGATTATCCTGTTTCAGGTTTTTCCAGCGTCCCAATTGGTGAAAGACTTTTTCCTGTGCTTTTTCGCGAATAGAGCAGGTGTTTAACAGGATCACATCGGCTTCTTCAGCCGTCTCTGCTAATTGATAGCCGTGGGTTGAATCGAGCAGATCGGCCATCTTTTCCGAATCATACTCGTTCATCTGGCAACCCCAGGTTTTGATAAATAGTTTCTTAGTCATTCCGCGCTTGTCTGTGATGCATAGGCATTGAAAAATAGCCGCAAATTTTACCGCTTATTTGACCAAAACGCTAGAGGCTGGTTGTGTCTGTAAATCCTGCAAAGATATCAAACGTACACAACAAAAAATCACTGTAGCGAAACAGCTGACTACAGTGACTACGGAAAGGGTCGTGTTTAACGTTCAGATAAGGATGCAAGTTGTTGGTTTTCCGCGCTGCTGAAGCGTTGCATATCCCGCCCAACTTGCTGCACATTGGCCAAGCTGTCCTGCTGTACTGCCAAAGTTAACTGATAATCCAGCTCTTGACTCAAGTGTTGGTATTGTCTTTGTTGTGGATCCTGTTGATTGATAAAGTCATAGCTGAATACATATCTCTGCACTGACTGTGCTGCCGGTTTTTGTTCTATCGCCAACAGCGGATTAACTGAAATGGCGCTGATGATAAAAGTTGCAAATAGGTTTTTCATGGTCTGTCTCTTCTCTGGTTAGAGTGAATGTCCGTGTTCGAGATATAAGTATCGCCAAACGAGCAAAAAGTTGTTTTTCTGATGTAAAAATTTATGTCGGAAAGCCGATTTGGAATCTGCTTGTTACATTCATTTGCATAAATGTTATTGGGCGCGATAATTGGCAGATATATTAGCGATACAGCAAGATTGAATTTTCAGGAAAAAAATAATGCAGCAATATGATATTTTGGTAGTCGGTGGCGGAATGATTGGTGCCACAGTTGCATTAGGGTTGGCCAAGGCAGGGAACAGCGTTGCGGTGATTGAGGCGCGCCTTCCAAAGCCTTACGAGCCAGAACAATCACCGGATCTGCGGGTGTCGGCAATTAGTTTGGCGTCCGAGCAGCTGCTAGCCACTCTTGGGGCTTGGGCTAATATCGAAAATACCCGACTTTGTCCTTACCGCCATTTAGCGGTTTGGGAAGATAGAGCCATGCGCACCAACTTTAGTGCCGCTGATCTGGCTATTGACCATCTAGGCCATATTATTGAAAACAGGCTGGTGCAGGCGGGAGTTATTGATGCGCTAAAAGCTTGTACCAATGCCACTGTCATTAATGCCGAAGTAAGCCGATTTGATTTTAACCAACGTCCGACACTGTATTTAACTGATCAATCTGTGTTGCAAGCAGATTGGTTAATTGGTGCTGATGGAGCCAATTCAGCGGTGCGCACCGCGGCGGAAATCGGGGTGACTGGCTGGCAATATAAACAACAAGCCCTTGGGATTAACATCAAAACTGATGGTGAGCAACAGGATATTACCTGGCAGCAATTTACGCCTGATGGCCCGTTGGCATTTTTGCCTTTGTACGACGGATTTGCTTCACTGGTCTGGTATCACAATGCCGATCAGATCCAATATTTGCAGCAGTTGTCCCATCAACAGCTAAAAAAGGAGATACAAAAGACATTTCCTTCAGAGCTGGTGAACTTTGATATCCTGCAGGTCGCCAGCTTTGCGCTGAACCGCATGCACGCCAATCGTTATTATCAGGGGCGTGTGTTATTGATTGGAGATGCCGCTCATACCATTAATCCGTTAGCAGGACAGGGAGTCAATCTCGGTTTTAAGGATATCAGTTGTTTGCTGGAGCTAATTGACAAAAATGGAATGCCTGGGACGGAGGCAGATATCAATAATTTATTTGATGCTTATCAACGAGGTCGCAGGCATGACAATTTACTCATGAGCAATGGAATGGACCTACTGTATAAAACCTTCAGCAACGATATTGTACCGCTAAAATGGTTACGTAACTCTGTATTGGGGGCAACCAACAAGATTGCCCCGATGAAGCGCCAAATGATGAAATATGCGCTGGGCCTGTCGTAGATTAAACAGCAAATAAACCGGATAACTCTTTAAGCCGCAGGGCTAGCTGACTTTGACTTTGGGCGGTTTCTGCCACCTGATCATTGCTGCTGACGGTCTGTTGAGCTTTTTGTTCGACTTGTAGCACATTACGACTAATTTCTTCATTTACGCTAACTTGTTGCTCTGCTGCAGCGGCTATTTGATCGGTGAGATCATCAATTGTACCGATAGACTGACTCACGTCGGTTAACAGTGTCTCGACATTGCCGGCTTTGGTTACAGCGTCTGCCGCTTTTTGCTGGCTTATTTCCGCCAACTCAAAGGCGCTATTGGCATCAGCTTGTAATGTTGTAATGATCTGTTCGATTTCGTGGGTAGATACCTGCGTCCGTTTCGCCAATGTTCTCACTTCATCAGCAACCACCGCAAAACCTCGTCCTTGTTCGCCAGCCCGTGCAGCTTCTATAGCCGCATTAAGCGCCAATAAATTGGTTTGCTCGGCAATCGCCTTGATGATGTCGATCATTTTGGTAATGTTATTGCTGCTATCGTGCAAATGCGCAATTCGTTGTCCTAAATGAGATACATCATTTGCCAACGAGGCGATAGATTGTCCCGATTCGTCGACAACCTTTTGGCCATGCTCGGTGAGTCTGGTCGCAGAAGCGGCGCTATCCGATGCACTGACAATATTTTGCGCGACATCCCTGGTTGTTGCGACCATTTGCTCAATTGCGGTGGCAATCTGTACGGTCGCCATTTGTTGTTCACTGAGTAAATTCTGGCTCTGTTTAATAGCAGATGAAGTATGCTCGGATGTGGACGCCAGATCAGTTGATGCATGTGCGATTTTTTTGATGGTGTCGCTAAAGACTTCTAGCATGTTGTTCAAATCATCTGCTATTTGGCCCAGATCATTTTGGCTGAACACCTGTGCCCTGACGTTCAACTGGTGTCGGTGCGTCACATTCGACAGTGTACTTGAGATCGAGCGGACCTGTTTGTTTAGTAAATTCAGGATTAGGAATGTACACAAACCTAGTGCGATAAGCAGTGTTACGACAATTAATGCATTGCTAATCAGACTGCCTTGCGCTTGTGATTTTAGCTCGTTGGTCTTGTTCAATATTTGTTGGTTGAGAAAATCTTCAACTCGCTTGAGAAAATTGATTCGACGTGTTGCTTGTTCGAACCAATAGGTACTGTCCACCTTGAAAGGACCTGTGTTGGCATTATCAATCGCAACTTGCCTGAGTCTTTTAACTTCATCTATTGCTGAATCATTCATGGTATCAACCATAAACTGTTTGGCCGATTGGTCCGCAAACGCTTCGAACTGGTGAGTGTAGGTATCCTGTTCATTGATCAAATTCAGGAATTTAACAAACAGGCCGGGACTAAACTGATTGGTAGCAAAAACATTGGCCAGCACAGCTCGTTCTATTCCAGCCCTTTCTTTTGCCTGAAGAAAGTTGTCGTAAGCAATAATAAGCTGATTGATTTGGGCATTATGACTTTGTTTGGCTATGTGGGTGGCAATGACCAGCAAGTGCTTGTTTAGATTGGTGTAGTAGGCGAGAGCAGAATTGAGTGGCATATCCAGTGCATCTATTCGTTGTCGATTGGATGTTAGACGGGTGAGCTCATCACTGACCTTGTTCAGGCTGTCCTTCAGGACCGGCTGGTTAATAAAAGACAGAGTAGCGAGATAAGTGTTTCTGGCATTTATTGCCCTGTCTGTTGATTGTCTTTGTTCGATTAATGATTGCCTGAATTGAGTCCCGTTAGACCCCAAAAAACCGGCTGTATTACCGCGCTCTTTTTGTAATTCATGTACCAGTGAAGAATTCATGGAGGCAAGCTGGATATGTTTGGTGAGGGTATCCATTTGTTGGGCGAAGGTCAGCTTACCGGCCAGATCATTGCCAGCGAAGAGAATGTAGCCGACAAGAGGAATAATGATTAACAGGAGAAGCTGTTGTTTAAATGATAACTTGCCAAGTAGCATGCCGTTTTCCACCCAATCCGTAACCAGAAAACATCTAACTCACTGCGGCGGGCCGTACAACCTAGTGAGGAGCTCGAATTGTTAGTGTAGTTTAATTTAAATAAGTCACTGATATTTCAGTGACTTATTTAAACTTAACAGACGAGTTACCTTACCAGATACCCGATTCGGTATTGCCCTGTATCGGGCATTGGCCGGTTTTATATTCAGGCGTGTCACCTTTGTCTCGTGACGCAAAATAGTCTTTGGTGATGGATACAATAGTCGGAGTTAGCCAGATAATGGCGATAACATTAATCACAGTCATTAAACCCAGCGCCACATCAGCCATGACCCATACACGGGGCAGGGAGGCTGAAGAACCCCACAACACCATAATCAGGTAAGCGGCAGTAAAACCAATCCGGCCCATTTTATTATCCATTTTGAACATATGCAGATTGGATTCCGCATAGGCGTAATTGGCGACCACCGAACTGAAAGAAAACAAACAAATCGCCGCAGCAACAAAATCACTGCCGCCGGCTCCTAAATGGAAGGTCATAGCATCCTGGGTCATGCGGATCCCTTCCATCTGTTGTTCGGCCCCGCCGCCAGCCAACAATATTATAAAGGCTGTGCAACTGCATAAAATAATGGTGTCGATAAATACCCCAAGCATTTGTACCATACCCTGGGATACCGGATGGTTAGGATAGGGGGTTGCTGCTGCGGCCGCTTGCGGGACGCTGCCGGACCCGGCTTCATTCGAATATAACCCCCTTTTTACACCATGTTGGATTGCTGCACCTATTGTGCCACCAGCCGCTTCATTAATACCAAACGCTGAGGTAACGATGTTATATAACACGCCAGGAATGGCGTCGAGATTCCATAAAGTAATGGCCAGGGTGACCAGTACATATCCCAATCCCATAAAGGGGACTATTAACTGTGAAAAATTGGCGATACTGCGCAATCCACCCACCACGATAATGCCGGCAATAGTTGCAATCACAATACCTGAATATAGAGGAGGAAAGTCATAGGCGTGATTAAGTGCATCGGTAATCGAATTAGCCTGTACCGAGCTGAAGATCAGGCCATAACCTAAAAAAATACACAGCGAGAATGCAATCGCCAACCAGCGTTTATTTAAACCTTGCTGAATATAATAAGCGGGGCCACCACGAAATTCGCCATGATCATCGCGAATTTTATATAGTTGGCCTAATGCACTTTCGGCAAAACCTATTGCCATACCAAGCAGGGCGATAACCCACATCCAGAAAATAGCGCCGGCACCACCGACTGAGATTGCTACTGCCACACCGGCCAGATTACCGGTACCCACTCGCGCTGACAGGCTGGTACACAAAGCACCAAAAGAACTTATGCCGGATTTACCACCTTGGGTACTGCCACGCATAACACTGAACATATGGCCAAAGTAGCGAAACTGGATAAAGTCCAATTTAAGGGTGAACCATACACCTGCGGCAATAAGCATAACGAGTAACACATAGTAGTCCCAGAGCAGGGTATTGATGAGGGCAAAAATTTGATCAAACAAAACGGATCCTTAAACGGCGTGATTTTAATTCTTATTGGAAATAGATAATGTCTTTTACAGCAAGGACTGTCCAGTGACAATTAACGATAAAGTGGATTGCAACAGAAATAAAAACGCCCACTTATAGTGGGCGTTTTTATCCATTTAAAATGGCTGGGGTAGCTGGATTCGAACCAACGCATGACGGGATCAAAACCCGTTGCCTTACCGCTTGGCGATACCCCAATTGTTCGTTGCAGAGTTTTCACTAAAAGGAGCTTCTCAATTTATGAGTACGGGTTTTGATTTCCCGTTACCTTTTGGCGATGCTCTATTTGTCCATTTAGAGCTTTAACGCTAAAGGTTTCTCATGTGATGAGAAGGGTTTTGATTTCCCGTTACCTTTTGGCGATGCTCTAGTTGTCCATTTAAAGATTTAACGCTAAAGGTTTCTCATGTGATGAGAAGGGGTTTTGATTACCCATTGCCTTTTGGCGATACCCCAGTTTTTTAAGAGGCCAAAAATCTCTTCAATACTGTTTAGATATTAAGAATAAACGATGCTTATCCGTAAATCTAGAATATGGCTGGGGTAGCTGGATTCGAACCAACGCATGACGGGATCAAAACCCGTTGCCTTACCGCTTGGCGATACCCCAATTGTTCCTTGCAGAGTTTTCACTAAAAGGCGCTTCTCAATATATGAGTACGGGTTTTGATTTCCCGTTGCCTTTTGGCGATGCTCTAATTTTTTAAATGCTAAGCATTTAAAAATGGTGCGGAAGGAGAGACTTGAACTCTCACGCCCTAAGGCACTGGAACCTAAATCCAGCGTGTATACCAATTTCACCACTTCCGCATTGTTATGCTCGAATGGTGGCTACGGCGAGATTTGAACTTGCGACCCCAGCATTATGAGTGCTGTGCTCTAACCAACTGAGCTACGTAGCCATTCGAGAGGCGCGTATTATGCTCATCTGCCTAAGGGTCGTCAACCCCTTTTTTGGCGTAAAATGTCTGACTGGCTAGTATCTGCGCAACTGCTATGGGCAGGTATAAAAAAGCCCACTAAAAAGTGGGCTCGGCTGTTTGTTTTGTGATCACACATTAAACCGGAAGTGGATGACATCGCCGTCTTTAACAATATATTCCTTGCCTTCCAACCGCCATTTACCGGCATCTTTGGCACCTTGTTCACCCTTAAATTCGACATAATTATCGAAACCGATAATTTCTGCACGAATAAAACCTTTCTCGAAATCGGTATGGATTTTACCCGCCGCTTGCGGCGCAGTGGAACCTTCAGGATAAGTCCAGGCACGCACTTCCTTAACACCTGCGGTAAAGTAGGTTTTTAGGTTTAGTAATTCATAACCACCACGGATAACCCGGTTTAGACCCGGCTCTTCCAGCCCCATTTCATCCAGAAATTCCTTTTTGTCGGCATCATCCAACTCGGCAATCTCTGACTCGATGGCAGCACACACGGCAACAACGACTGCATTTTCTTGTTCGGCAATAGCCCGAACCTGATCGAGATAAGGATTGTTGTCGAAGCCGTCTTCATTAACATTGGCAATGTACATAATAGGTTTGAGCGTCAGCAGATTCATATAGCTGATCGCAGCTTTCTCTTCCTTGCTAAGATCCATTGCACGTAGCAGATGGCCTTCATTAAGTTGGGGAACCAGCTTTTCCAGTACTTTAAGCTCAAACTTGGCATCGGCGTCACCACTCTTGGCCCGTTTGCCTACACGAAGAATGGCTTTTTCAACGCTATCCAAGTCGGCCAGGGCCAATTCAGTATCAATGACTTCGATGTCTTGCCTGGGATCAACTTTACCTGCAACGTGCACAATATTATCATTTTCGAAACAGCGAACGACGTGACCAATGGCATCGGTTTCACGAATATTGGCCAAAAATTTGTTGCCCAGACCTTCGCCTTTGGAAGCGCCTGCAACCAGCCCGGCAATATCGACAAATTCCATAGTGGTGGGTATAACCCGTTGTGGATTGACAATTTTTGCCAATGCATCAAGACGCAAATCAGGCACAGGTACCACGCCGGTATTCGGCTCGATGGTGCAAAAAGGAAAGTTGGCCGCTTCGATGCCGGCTTTGGTTAACGCATTAAACAGGGTTGATTTACCTACATTAGGCAAACCCACAATGCCACATTTAAAACCCATTTCTGTTTCCTCTTAATTAAATTGCTATTCAGCTTTAAAACTGTGCAAACGGTTCATCGCCATTGTCATGCCATCTTTCAGCAGTATCTCTGTGCAACGTACCGCTTCGTCGATCGCGGCTTCTATTTGTTGTTGTTCGTTTTGTGGTGCTTTTCCCAATACATATCCGGTAACCTGGGATTTATGTCCGGGATGACCAATGCCAATCCGTAATCGATGGAAATTTTTGTTGTTCGCCATTTTGCTAACGATATCGCGAATACCGTTCTGACTCGAACTACCACCTGTTTTTAATTTTGCTACTCCCGGAGGTAAATCCAGTTCATCAAAAGCGACCAGAATGTTTTGTGCGGGAATGCGATAAAAGTTGGCTAGTTTGGCAACAGGTTGACCACTTAAATTCATATAAGTGGTAGGGATCATTAAACGGACTTCTTGGTTGTTGATGTAAGCGCGACTCGTCCGGGCCAAAAATTTGTTTTCTACTGCTAATGGAGCGTTGTAATGACGGGAGAGTGCTTCAACATACCAGGAACCGGCATTATGACGAGTGTGTTGATATTCGGGGCCTGGATTACCCAGGCCCACGATAAGTTTAATATCAGACAAAAGTGTTGCCTTTAAACTTATTCTTCAGTGGCTTGTTCGCCTTCATCTTCGGCGTCGTCAGCAGTTGTGCCTTTGGCCACTTTAACAGTAACGACAGCCTGGTCATGGCCTTCACCTTTAGCTAATTCAACCAGAGTAACGCCTTTAGGCATGGTTAAATCAGATAAGTGCAGAGTCTGGCCTAATTCGATGTTAAGCAAATCAACTTCGATAAACTCAGGCAAGTTCTTCGGCAAACAGGTGATTTCTACGTCAGCCATATGGTGTTCAGCGTGACCACCGTGAACTTTGATTGCATCCGCTTTATTTTCATTAATGAAGTGTAAAGGAATGTGAGTCGTAACAGCTTGTTTGGCATCAACACGCAAAAAGTCGATATGGGTGACTTTCGGCTTGAACGGGTGACGTTGCATGTCTTTTACCAGAGCTTCAACTTTCTTGCCGGCGATATTCAAGGTTAATACGTGTGAATAGAAGGCTTCGAAATCTTGGGCCTGGATAACTTTATCGTGATCCAGAGTTAAAGAAACGGCTTCTTTACCCGCTCCGTATAGGATCGCAGGTACTTTGTTCTCATGACGTAGGCGGCGGCTCGCACCTTTCCCCAAGTCTGTACGAACTTCTGCGTCCAGATTAAAAATTGCTTCAGGCATAAATTACTCCAAAAAAATGAATGTTGTGTGCTTTTGCGACCAAAGCCCACATGAGTCCCTAAAAAAGGGCGGCGAATTCTACCATTAGGTTATTTTTATAACAAGATGAAAGGGCGGGTATTTGTTATAAAAATGCCGCTAGATTTAGCGGCATTTTTATTATCTTTAATAAGCTCTTCTTTCGGCAAGCTCATGATGAACGGATCATCTTAATATTCAAACATAGCCGAAATGGATTCTTCGTTACTCACCCGGCGAATGGCTTCGGCCAGCATATTCGACAAGGTTAACTGGCGAACATTAGGTAACGCCTTTATTTCCGGGCATAGCGGGATACTGTCGGTGACAATAAATTCATCAATGACCGAATCGATAATATTTTGTTTGGCGTTACCGGAGAATATAGCATGAGTCGCGTAGGCGAATACTCGTTTGGCACCATGTTCTTTCAATGCCGCTGCCGCTTTACACAAGGTGCCGCCGGTATCAATCATGTCGTCAACGATAATACAATCGCGATCCTGTACGTCACCGATTATGTGCATTACCTGGGCAACGTTAGCTTTGGGACGACGTTTATCGATAATGGCCAAGTCCACATCGTTCATCAATTTAGCCAATGCTCGTGCACGCACCACACCACCAATATCCGGTGAAACCACTACCGGGTTATGGAATTCACGGTTACGCATATCTTCCAGCAGTATGGGGGTACCGAAAGCATTGTCGACCGGTACATCAAAAAAGCCCTGAATTTGCTCTGCGTGCAAATCGATAGTCAAGACCCGATCAACACCAACGTTAGACAAAAAGTCGGCGACGACTTTAGAAGTAATAGGAACTCGCGCGGAACGCACGCGTCTATCCTGACGGGCATAACCGAAATAGGGAATAACCGCAGTAATACGACCGGCTGAGGCTCGGCGTAACGCATCGATCATTACGATCAATTCCATCAAATTGTCGTTGGTCGGAGCACAAGTGGATTGGATAATAAAAACATCTGAACCACGTACATTTTCGTGGATTTCTACGCTGATTTCACCGTCGCTGAAACGTCCTACGCTGGCGTGGCCAAGCTTGGTATAAAGTCGGTCAGCCACTTTCTGGGCGAGTTCTGGTACTGCATTACCAGCAAAAAGTTTCATATCTGGCACTATATAGCCCTCGGAGGTGAAATTGAAATAATGGCTAGGTCTTGGGGTACCCAGTTGTTCGTTTAGCCAGTAGCATGTGGTTAATTTGACTGATTTTTCAGCGTTGCTAGCAATTCATGTAATGGCGAACGATTAACGCCTTGAGCTACAAAGCCGGAAAATTCGGCCGGAAGTTGTTCTAAACAAGTTCTGGCGGAAATTTCATCATCAAATATAGCAAACACACATGCGCCTGTGCCTGTCATCCTCGACGGCGCGTATTCTATCAACCAGTTAAAGGCTTTTGCAACAGCAGGCTGCAGGCTAAAAACCAAATTTTGGCAGTCGTTCCGGGTTGACGTGAAGGTGTATTGGTTAGCATTTATGACAGTGGTGTTACGGGGTAACTCGGCTGCAGCGAATATTTCAGCGGTGCTAATATGGCAATTGGGGCTGACAACCAAATAGTATTTTTTTTGCTGGGGCATGGGAGTCAATTTTTCCCCGACGCCTTCGGCAAACGCGGTATAACCTTCAGTAAAAACAGGTACATCAGCACCGAGCTTCAAGCCAATTTGGGCCAGTTCTTTCATTGAAAAGTCCAGTCCCCATAAATAATTAAGCGCGACCAATGTGGTCGCCGCATTTGAGGAACCACCGCCAATGCCACCGCCCATCGGCAGTTTTTTTTCTAACCAGATGTCTGCGCCCAGGGGGCAACCAGACCATTGTTTTAGCGCAGTAGCGGCTCTCATCACCAGATTGTCCTGGTCTGCAACACCCGCGATCGGCGTCATCAGTTTTAATTGTGGATCGGCTGTGATCGCAAACTTTAATGTATCGCCGTAATCCAGTAACTGAAATAAACTCTGCAACTGATGATAACCATCAGCGCGTCGCCCGGTGATATGTAGAAACAGGTTCAGTTTGGCCGGTGACGGCCATGCTATTAATTCAGTTGCCATTGATTAATTCTTAAGATGATTTTGCGTTGTTGTTTTTGCAGCCGCACTTCGTGGGGAAGGGCCAGATGACTAACGGCCTGGTAATGACTGTAGTCAACCCGCCAGCCCTGATAAATTAGCTGCTCAACCCAACCAGCAGTGGCCAGGGTAACCTGTTCTTTGCCGGTTGACTGACCCTTGATCCAGGTGCTCAGTTGTTTGACCGGAATATGCCAACCGGTGAGTTTATCCAGTAACTCGGTCGCGTTGGGCGCGGTATAATATTCATTGTCCATTTCTAGCGTGGCGTTCTGTTTTTGTTGTTGTAAATGTAAAATACTGGTGCCGATAAAAGTACGTAAATCCAGATTGAAGGTGCCGGGTTGCTGCTGCCAGCTAAAATTGGCGCTGTGTTTTTCCTTGCCATCGATGTAAGCCATTCGACCATCAATTTGCCAGTGGGTTAACTGGGAAAGTTGCTGCTGATGGAGCTGACTTTCAACCGATTCTGCCGGCAGATTGGGGCGACTACTACAGGCACCCAGTAGCAAGACAAGCAGAAAAGAAATAGTAAATTTCATAGGATTCTTGTTATTTAAACTTTGCGATATGGGAACACAGTGTGACCGATGCTTTCAATAGTTTTAGCTTTTACGTACAATGCGGCGCTGAATTGGGGTCAGACTGTCTGATTCAAATCCCGGACACCTTTCAATAGCATAACGACAAGTTGCATGAGTCTTATTGTACTAGGAATTAACCATAAAACTGCCCCGGTTGAAATAAGAGAAAAAGTTTCTTTTTCCACTGAGCAGCTGATCGAGGCATACCGTAGCTTGCATCAAAGCACAGGCTGTCTGGAATCTGTGATCCTGTCTACCTGCAATCGCACCGAAATATACTGCTATACAGAACAGCAAGCAGACAACTTGTTAGTGCAGTGGTTGGCCGAATATCACCAACTCGATGTTGAACAGCTGAACAACGTTAGTTATCTGCACCAGGAGCAGCAGGCGATTACCCATGTGATGCGGGTGGCAAGCGGCCTGGATTCGATGGTGTTGGGTGAGCCACAGGTGCTGGGGCAGCTTAAACAGGCATTTTCCAGCGCCAAAAATACCGGTAATGTCGGTTCCAATTTTGAACGACTGTTCCAGCAAAGTTTTTCTATTGCCAAGAAAGTCCGTTCGGATACCGATATTGGTGCCAATTCAGTGTCGGTGGCTTATTCTGCGGTACAACTGGCAAAACATATTTTCGGTTCGTTGCAGCACAGTCATGTGTTGTTGATCGGGGCAGGAGAAACTATTGAGCTGGTTGGACGCCATTTAAAAGAACAACAAGTCAGCCGAATAACGGTAGCGAATCGAACCATTAGCCGCGGCAAGGAAGTGGCCGAACCGCTGCAAGCTGATGTGATAACCCTTGCTCAGGTACCCAACTATTTAAGTGGTGCAGATATTGTGATTACCTCGACCGCCAGCCAATTACCTATATTGGGTAAGGGGGTTGTTGAGAGGGCGTTACGGGATCGGCGCCAGAAACCTATGTTTATGGTGGATTTAGCGGTGCCGCGGGATATTGAGCCGGAAGTATCGGAACTCAATGACGCTTATCTGTACAGCGTCGATGATTTGCAGCAAATCATCGAACAGAATATGGCGAATCGGCAGGAGGCGGCTGCCGAAGCAGAAAAAATGATTGCCCAGCAGGTCGAGCACTATATGCAGTGGAACCGTTCTCTGGATTCCATTGATGTATTGCGCGAATATCGTGAGCAAAGCGAACAGATCAAGAAAAAATTGCAGGAAAGGGCATTAAACCAGTTACTGGATGGGCAAAGCCCGGAACAAATTATTCTGGAACTGGCGAATAAATTAACCAATAGCCTTATTCACGCACCAACCAAAGCGATTAAGCAGGCGGCCGAGCAGGCCGACCATCAGGGCGTGAGTAAAATTCGCGGTATTCTGGGGCTGGATACCGACTAAATTCAGGAACAATATGAAAGACTCTGTTATTCGTAAATTGGAATCTCTACTTGAACGTTTTGAAGAAGTTCAGGCATTGCTTAGCGATCCTGCTGTTATCTCCAATCAGGACCGGTTCAGAAATTTATCCAAGGAATATGCCCAGCAAGAACCGACAGTAAAATGTTTTCGCGCCTATCAACAGTCGCAACAGGATTTGCAATCTGCGCGGGAAATGCTGAATGAAAATGATGCCGAGATGCAACAAATGGCTAAGGAAGAATGTGCCCTGGCCGAGCAACAAATTGAACAACTTGAAACTGAATTACAGATCCTGTTGCTACCTAAAGATCCCAATGATGACCATAACTGCTTTATGGAAATTCGCGCCGGGGCCGGTGGGGACGAAGCAGCCATCTTTGCTGGTGATTTATTCCGCATGTATAGCCGTTATGCTGAAACGCAACGCTGGAAGCTGGAAATTATCAGTGCCAACCATGGGGAACATGGTGGCTACAAAGAGATCATTGTCAATGTGGCTGGGGAGGGTGCTTACGGTATATTGAAATTTGAATCCGGTGGTCACCGGGTTCAACGTGTACCGGAAACTGAATCTCAGGGGCGCATCCATACCTCGGCCTGTACCGTTGCGGTTTTGCCTGAAGTCCCCGAATCCGAGGCGATTGAAATTAATGCCGGTGATTTAAGGATTGATACCTTTCGCGCCAGTGGCGCCGGTGGTCAGCACGTTAACAAAACCGATTCAGCCATTCGCTTAACCCACATTCCGACCGGTTTGGTGGTGGAATGTCAGGATGAACGTTCTCAGCATAAAAACCGCGCCAAGGCCATGTCGGTGCTGCAGGCCAGATTAAATCAAATGGAACAGGATAAACGTGATGCGCAAGAAGCCTCGACACGTAAAAGCCTGGTAGGCAGTGGAGATCGCTCCGAGCGGATCCGAACCTATAATTTTCCGCAGGGACGTGTCACCGATCATCGCATCAATTTGACCTTATATAAGCTGGATGAAGTGATTGAAGGTGACTTGAATGCCATCTTTGAACCTATCCGACAAGAACATCAGGCCGATTTATTAGCTACTTTGGCTGATGACTGATATTCAATCTGCGTTAGGCTGGGCCAGGGCCGAGCTTGGCGAAGTCGAAAATCCGGGCTTAGAGGCGAGCATTTTGTTGTGTCATTGTTTGCAATGTGAAAGTGTCTATTTGCATACCTGGCCGGAAAAAAAAATCGAAACCTCACTGCTTGATCAGTATCGGCAACTTGTCAATAAACGCAAAACCGGTCAGCCGGTGGCTTATCTGCTCGGCTATCGCGATTTCTGGACCTTACGTTTACAAGTTTCCCCCCATACATTAATTCCCCGAGCCGAAACTGAGTTACTGGTTGAACAGGCTCTGGGATTAGATTTGCCAAAAAACGCCAAGGTGCTGGATTTGGGGACAGGAACAGGAGCGATTGCACTGGCGCTGGCCAGCGAAAAACCACAATGGCAGGTGACAGCGGTGGATTTTAAGTCTGAAGCGGTGGAGCTGGCTCGACAAAATGCAGTGATTAACCAGTTGCACCAAGTGACAATACTGCAAAGCAACTGGTTTAGCGCGCTGGCTGAAAATAAATTTGATCTAATTGTATCCAACCCTCCCTATGTTGAAACTGACAGTCCCTGGTTGAAACAGGGCGATGTGCGTTTCGAGCCTTCGTCGGCGTTAACTTCCGGAAAAGACGGGCTGGATGATATCCGTCATATCGCCGAAGCATCCGCAAACCATTTGTGTTTAAACGGCTTTATCCTGCTGGAGCATGGTTATCAGCAACAAAGTGCAGTGCATAAGATATTGGAAAATAAAGGATTCTCATCTATACATTGTATTAAAGATCTGGCAAATTTAGACCGAGCAACGATTGCACAATATCGTCAAGCTGTGGTTTGAATAGGATGTTGTAACACTGTTTGCCAGCTCAAGCTCTTTTAATTTGCGGAGGATGTACGGGTGTCAGACGATTTTTTGTTTGCAGACGAGGAAGAAGAACAGGTACTGGAAGATCGCAGTAATTGGAAAATTTTGATCGTTGACGATGAACCGGAGATCCATACCGTTACCAAACTGGCATTAAGCGATTTTCATTTTCAGGAAAAAGGACTGGAATTTGTCAGTGCCTATTCCGGTGAAGAAGCCAGGCAGGCGTTCCGAGATCATCATGATATAGCCATTGTGTTGTTGGATGTAGTGATGGAATCCGACCATGCCGGGCTGGAAGTGGCCAAATATATCCGTGAAGAATTACACAATAACTACACCCGCATTATTCTGCGTACCGGTCAGCCTGGACAGGCACCGGAACGCGACGTCATTATCAATTACGATATCAATGACTATAAATCCAAAACAGAATTAACCGCGCAAAAACTGTTTACTGTCATTATTTCTACCTTGCGTTCTTACCGCGATATTGTAGTCATCGATGAAAATCGCCAGGGGCTGGAAAAGATTATCCGCGCGTCGGCCGATTTGTTCAGTCTGCGTTCGCTGGAACAGTTTATTGAAGGGATTGTTCAGCAATTATCGTCTTTACTGGGGGGAACAGAAGACGCTGTGTATATGACCTCGGCAGTGGCAGGACCGGTGCCCATAGAAGACGTGGACTCGATTGAATATTTTGTATTTTCCGGTTGTGGCGAATATAGCCGTTTTGAAGGTAAACGATTAAATGATGTGATGTCCGGCGCACGGTTGGAAAGTTGCAAGAATGCGCTGATTAAAAAGAATATTGTTTATGGCGATGACCATGTTGTGGCCTTTTGCAATAGCAAGTTCCAGCGTGGTGCGTTGTTGTATATGTCCGGCCTACCAAGAAAACTCAGTGAACTGGATAAAAATATGATTGAGCTGTTTGCCCAGAATGTGCAAATTGCTTTTGACAATGTGTTATTGGCCAAAGATATTGAAGATACCCAAAAAGAAGTTATCGAAAGACTGGGTCAGGCCATAGATGAACACGCGGTGCATAAAAGCAATCACGTTAAGCGGGTGATTGAAATTGCCGATTTGCTCGGAGTGGAATATGGCTTGAGTGAAGATGAGCTGAAAACACTGCGCGTGGCGGTACCATTGCATGATGTGGGCAAACTGGGATTGCCGGAGCATATTATGCGTAAGCCCGGTGAACTGAATGCCGAAGAAAAAGAAGTGGCGCATAGCCATGCTGAACTGGGTTATGAGTTATTGAAAAATTCTCAACGACCGGTGATCCAGACTGCCGCCTTAATCGCGCGTGATCATCACGAACATTGGGATGGTACCGGCTATCCTCAAGGATTGAAGGGCGATGAAATCAACATTTTCAGCCGTATCACCGGTTTAGCTGACGTATATGACGTACTGCGCAGTCGTCGGTGTTACAAAGAATCCTGGTCAGCAAAGGATGCACAAAAATACATTCAGGACCAAAAAGGCAAGCAGTTTGACCCTGAACTGGTGGATTTGTTTATGCTGCATATTGAACGGATAGAAGCCATAGTTGAACAATACGCGGATACTATCGACTAGCAGGAACAACAAACCTGTTTTAAATTAAGTTAAGTTTCAGACGCTTAGTTCAAATGGTTTATTGAGTCCTCGATTTTGCGGGCTACAGGCTTTAAAGTAGCGCGCAAACAGGGGCGTGTTGTATTGCAATTTCACCCAATAACAATAATTAGCAAAGCTTGTAGTCGGGAATTTTCATGTATTTATTCTTTAAGCACCTGCATATGACCTTGGCGGTCGTCAGCATTTTTTTGTTTATTTTACGTTTTATCTGGCTCAATCGTCGTTCCGCTATGTTAGCTAAAAAAATCGTAAGAATAACGCCACATATTATCGACACTTTTTTACTCTTAACCGCATTCACCTTATGTGTGCTGATTTCACAATATCCGCTAGTGGATAACTGGCTGACTGAAAAAGTTTTGTTGTTAATCGGTTATATTCTGTTTGGTGTGCTGGCACTTAAACCCTCGCATTCGGGGCCGGTGCGTTGGGGCAGTTTTATCATGGCGATGCTGTGTATAGCGCTGATCCTGAAACTGGCAGTAACAAAACAACCCTACCTGCTATCCTGAGTCGCGCTAATCCATGACAACCACATTATTACAGTTAGTCGAACTGGATGATCCTATTCACGCTGCATTACATATTGCCAAACTATTCAATCCCGATATGGATGTTGACTATTATCGCACCGAATTGGCAGCGCGAGTCAATGAAAGCCGCAATAGGGTAACCGCTTGCGAGAATACATTACGCAACTTTAAACAGTTTCTACAAAGCTTTTATACCGAGCAACTTTTTACCCCGGGTAATAGCGAGAATGTGGCATCCAGATTGTGCCTGATTGATCAGGTACTGGATTTTCGTAGCGGCATTTCGGTCAGCCTAGCCATTATTGTCAGCCACATCGCTACTCGGCTGGGGTTTGATGTCAAGGGCATCAACTTTCCCGGTCATTTTTTATTGTCACTCGAGTTAGCGCACCAACGCCGCTATTTTATCGACCCTTTAACCGGCCATTTTCTAACCTATCAACAACTCGAGTCATTATATACGGTGCTAACCGATGAAGAGGAAATGGAAGCGGAGCAACTTGAGTTTTCTTCTACCCGCAGTACTGTCATCCGTTTGCTTAACAACTTGAAAGTGGCGTTTATGGATGAACAAAAGTACGCTCAGGCTTTGCATTGTGTGGATATGCTGATCGAACTTTGTCCTGATGATCCTTATGAGCGCAGGGACAGGGGCTTTTTATTGCACCAATTGCAATGTTTTCAGGTTGCCTTGGCTGATTACAAGTATTTTATCCGACAATGTCCCAAAGATCCGGCTGCCCAATTGTTAAAATTACAGTTACGTCATATTGAGCCTATACCTGTTGTATTGCACTAACAGTGGAGCCTGGTTTACCAGGACTCCGGCTCTTTATTGCCGGATTTTGACTCAGACCCTATACCAAATTTCAATTGTGTTGGTTAAACGTATTATCCAGAGCCCGGTTTAATCGGGTATGATATGCCAATATTTTGTCTTGAGAGGAAGTTGGGAATGAATAATCAACAGTTGATTGATGTCGCTGGCCGACAGGTAGCCAATAATCAGCCTTTTGTATTGTTTGGTGGCATGAATGTGCTGGAGTCCAGGGACTTGGCCATGCGGATTGTCGAACACTATAAAACGGTAACTGAAAAGCTGGGTATTCCTTACGTATTTAAAGCGTCTTTCGACAAAGCCAATCGCTCATCAGTTAACTCCTACCGCGGTCCTGGTATGGAAGAAGGGCTGAAAATCTTCGCCGATATCAAAGCTGCGTTTGATGTACCACTGATTACCGATGTGCATGAACCCTGGCAAGCTGCACCCGTCGCCGAAGTGGTTGATGTGATTCAGCTACCGGCGTTTTTAGCTCGCCAAACCGATTTGGTCGTGGCGATGGCCAAAACCGGTGCGGTGATCAATGTTAAAAAACCGCAGTTTTTAGCTGCCCATGAGATGCGGCATATTATTAACAAGTTTATCGAAGCAGGAAACGACAGAATTATTTTATGTGAGCGAGGCTCCTGTATGGGGTATAACAATCTTGTTGTCGATATGCTGGCGATGGACGAAATGACTCATATGGCTCCCGTTATTTTTGACGCTACCCACGCCTTGCAGCGTCCCGGTGGACGTGAGGATTCGGCTGATGGTCGTCGTGCGCAGGCTGCGCAGCTTGCTCGCAGCGGTATGGCGTTAGGCATTGCCGGGTTATTTATCGAAGCTCATCCGGATCCAAATCAGGCAAAATGCGATGGGCCCTGTGCATTGCAGCTGGATAAGCTGGAGCCGTATTTAGCACAGATGAAAGCTATCGACGATTTGGTCAAAAGTTTCGCTCCACTGGACACTAGCGCGTCGTAATTCATTATGGCGCAACGTTTACCTCCGTTAAATTCGCTGCGGGCGTTTGAGTCTGCTGCCCGGCACTTGAGCTTTACTCGTGCCGCTGAGGAATTGTATGTCACTCAGGCGGCGGTAAGCCATCAAATCAAGACGCTGGAAGAGCATCTGGGAATTAAGCTGTTTTTACGTAAAAACCGCAGTTTATTGCTGACCGAAGAGGGGCAGGGCTATTTCCTGGATATCAAGGACGTATTTGCCAGTTTGCATGATGCTACTCAACGTTTATTAGCCCGCGGAGCTAAAGGTACGATTACTGTTAGCCTCCCGCCCAGTTTTGCCGCGCAGTGGCTGGTGCCAAGGATCCACGATTTTAGCAAGTTGCATCCCGATATTGATGTGCGGATCAAAGCCGTTGATTTTGACGAAGGTTTTTTAACCGATGATGTGGATGTGGCGATATATTATGGACGTGGCAAATGGCCGGGATTGTATAGCGAAAAGTTGCATACTGAATTCCTGACGCCCATGTGTTCTCCATTGCTGTTTCAAAATGGTAAGCCGTTAGCGACACTGGATGATTTACGCCATCACAATCTGTTGCATGATAATTCCCGGCAAGGCTGGAAAGACTGGATCCGCTACTTTGATGTCAAAGGCGTGAATGTTAATCATGGACCTATTTTCAGCCATTCTATGCTGGTGTTGCAGGCGGCTGCTATTGGCCAGGGGGTCGCACTGGGGCATAGTATACTGGCCCGCCCCGACATTGCCGCCGGAAGGTTGATTTGTCCGTTTAGCGAAAAACTGGTCAGCCGCAATGCTTATTATTTTGTGTGTCATCAAACCCAGGCTGAACTGGGCAAAATTGTCATTTTCCGGGACTGGTTGCTCAGTCAAGTGGTACAGGAACAGGATACATATGGTATCGAGTAGTCAGCCTTTTGCCGAATTGATCCTTGCGCATGGAGCAGGCGCAGGTATGCACAGTGAATTTATCCAGGATATTGCAGCCCGCTTGACAGCACTGGGCATTTTGGTGAATTGCTTTGATTTTCCCTATATGCAAACCATGCAGCAAAGTGGTAAACGTCGTCCACCGGACAGAATGCCCATTTTGCAACAGGCATTTATCAAACAGGTTCAACAACGGACCAGCGGGTTACCCCTGTTTATTGGCGGCAAATCGATGGGGGGAAGGGTGGCCAGCATGATCCTAGGTGAGGTGCCTGCCGTGGCCGGAGTTTGTCTGGGTTATCCTTTCCATCCACCAGGCAAACCGCAGAAATTACGCACCGAACATCTATTTGAATTAACCAAGCCGTTGCTGGTTGTGCAAGGTGCGAAAGATAGCTTTGGGCGCGCCAGCGAAATAACGGATTATAAATTGCCGGATAATGTCCGGTGTCAAATCCTGGCGGCTGGCGATCACAGTTTTAAGCCGAGTAAAACCAGCGGTTATAGCCATGCCGAGCATATGGATACGGCCGCCGGATTTATCCACCAGTTTATTCAGGAACAATTATGAACCGATATTTAGCCGTCGCCGCTTTTCTGGCCTTTATTGCCGTGGTGGCCGGTGCCTTTGGTGCACATGGTTTGAAAACCATTCTGTCGGCAAGTGAATTGAGCAGTTGGCAAACGGCAGTGCGTTTCCAGTTTTTCCATTGTTTGGGCGTGATTTTACTGGTGATCCTGTATCGTCAGCAAACCGATAGATTATTGCGCTGGTCTGCCAATTTTATGTTGGCCGGTATGCTGTTATTCAGTGGCAGTATCTATTTATTGTTATTAACCGGTATCAAATGGCTTGGACCGGTAACGCCAATTGGTGGGCTGTGTTTGATGATTAGCTGGCTGATATTGGTTGTCAGTAGTGTCAGGAAAAACTGATGGCGGGTGTATTGTTGTACTGTCGAGCCGGATTTGAAAATGATCTGGCCAATGAAATCCAGCATAAAGCGGCTGAGTATCAGTGTTACGGTTTTGTCAAAACTAAGGCTAACTGTGGTTATGTACGTTTTGATTGTTATCAGGCAGAAGATGCCCAAAAGCTCGTTCAGCAATTACCCCTAGATGAACTGGTGTTCGCCCGCCAATTTTTTGCCTTTGGCGAGTACTTTGAACAACTGGATCCGCAAGATCGTATCGGACCTTTGTTACAGGCCAGTGAAGAATTTCCCCAATGCGGTGATTTGCGCGTTGAATATGCCGATACCAGCGAGGGCAGGGAATTATCCAAGTTCTGCAAAAAGATTACGGTGCCGCTACGTCAGGCATTGCGTAAAAAAAATAAATTAAGCAAAGATACCCACACGGGCAAACCTGTTCTGCATGTGTTTTTTGTCAGCGGTCAAAGTGCATTTATCGGTATAAGTTTTCCGAGCAATAATTCACCGCTACCTTTGGGAATCTTACGCCTCAAATTTCCGGCACAGGCGCCCAGTCGTTCGACTTTAAAGCTGGAAGAAGCCATTCATCTATTTTTAACCAGACAAGAACAGCAGCAGCGCTTTTTGCCCGGTATGCATGCTGTTGATCTGGGCGCTTGTCCCGGTGGCTGGACTTATCAGCTAGTGCAGCGCGGACTCTTTGTTCAGGCCATCGACAATGGCTTGATGGCTGAATCCTTGATGGATACCGGTCAGGTCAAACACTTTCAGGAAGACGGTTTCAAGTATCGACCAAAGAAGAAAAACGTCCACTGGCTGGTATGTGACATGATTGAAAAGCCGGACAAGGTGGCGCGGTTAATCGCGCAATGGGTTAAACAAGGTGATTGCAAGGAAGCTATCTTTAATCTGAAACTACCGATGAAACGCCGTTTTGAAACCTGGTTGCAGGCACGCGATATTATTCAGCAAGAACTCGGTTCACAGTCGTATCAGCTAAAAGCCAAACATTTGTATCATGACAGAGAAGAAATTACCCTACACCTTCGTTTGCTTTAGGGCTTTTTTGAGTTTACTCAGTTGCTTTCGTAAGTCCTGATTATTGCTACTGTTAAGTTGCGCATACTGGTACTGAATAAAATGCTCGGTTATTTGCGCAAAAGGTTCGGCAATATCCGCTGGGTGAGTTTGCTGCACTTGTTGTTTAAAATCATTGGGTCCCTGGCCGGGATGACGAAGTATCTGCCGCTGAGCTAACAGTTTGATGGCCTGATGGTATAAACGCAGCACAGGTTCGCCGCGGGACGGCAACCAGCTTTTCCAATGATAGAGTGCAATCAGGCCAGCTAAACCGAGCAAGGATAAAAAAGTGAAGATGGCAATGCGGCCAGGCTGTAAATTGCCTAGTAGCTGTTTGAGCATATCCTGCTGGCGTTGTTGATTAAATCCCAGCACCCAACGACTCCACAGATAATCCATTTCGGCCAATGTCAGTCTGATATTGTTCAGCCACTGAATAGACTTCATTTTGGCCAGACTAAACCCCTGTTCGGTCAGAAACGTATTTTCGTAAGCCACCGCTTGTTCCAGTCCATATAACAGCCGCTCTGGGGAGACGACTGCCGTGGGATCATATCTTACCCAGCCCTGGTCTTCTTGCCAGGCTTCGACCCATGCATGGGCGTCGTATTGATAAATGCTCAGATAATTGCCTTCATGCACTTCACCACCCAGATAACCGGTAACCATGCGGGCGGGTATATTGGCCAGTCGCAATATATAAGCCATAGCGCTGGCATAATGAGCGCAGAAGCCGGCCCGGTAATCAAACAAAAAACGATCGACCATGTTTTCAGGCATTAACTCAGGGCGCAAGGTATAGCGGAATGATTGTTGTTTGAAATAACGCAGAACCGCATCAATAAAGGCCTGATCCTGGCCATATTGCTGGCGTAGCTGTTTGACCCAATCGATAGTGCGGGGATTACCTGAATCCGGTAATTGTAAATTAAGCTGCAGGTCAAATGTCAGCCTGCCCTGATCGAGCGGCATCTGATACCAGGATTGCACCTCATATTGCATCTTATTTTGTACAGGCTGCTTGCTAAGTAGCTGGTAGTCGGGACTTTGCCAAACTCGGCGATCATGACTTTGTCCCACATCCAGAGCATATAGCCAGCGCTGAAATGTTGGTTCGGCTATCACACTGTATTTATAGGACGGGCCGGTAGTAACGGGCTGAAAAGATTGATTGGCGCGTCTTAAGCGCTCCTGCTGTTTGATCCGTTGCGGGGCAACCTGCCAACTATGGCCATCAAATTGTTCCATGACAATAGTTCGCCAATAGCGTTGCTCTACGGGGGGGATGGATTGCTCAAAGCTGGCCCTGAAGGCCAAGTCGCCGGATTGGGCAATATGGGACAGATCGCCCGGATTGACCTTATCCGACAAGCCGGTTTTGGCGCCGTTTAAATTGGGCATTTGCCATAATGGACCTATTTGGGGCAGTAACAGAAATAGCACTAAAGCGATAGGCAAAGCCTGCAGTGACATCTTGATAACGGTGCCCATTTGCTGTTTAAGTGGCAGGGTTGGACTGAAATAACAGGCCAGTGAAATAACAATGATCAGGGTCTGGATCAGGTAAAACAGGGTAAAACCAATATTCTGATAAAAAATAAAGCCGCAGCCAATTAAAAAAAGCACCACAATGATCAGTTGAAAATAATCTTTTTGATTGCGTAATAACATTAGCTTGAGCGAAATCGCCAACACCAGCAAGTTGGTCATCGCCAGCAGCAGTCCCAATTGCCAACCGAACCAGGCGAGCGTCAGCGCGCTCAGGACAGCCAGCAGATTAAGGGTACGGATGGATACTGTTTGTTTTTGCCAGTGAAAAATAAGGGCTAGACGCATCAGGCAGGCTATGATGGCCAGACCGCTAATCCAGCTCAGGATTGATTCAAACAAAGACAATGCAGTAAACAAGAAGGCTAGCGTTAACATTAAATGGGCGCGATTGATGCCTGGTGGTGGGCTAGGGGGTAAAATCATCGGTTTATCAGTAACGGGCCAGCGCGGTTAAACAGGCCTGTTGATGGGCGCTGCCAGAATTGGGCTGGATACACACCTCACCCAGTTGTAAGCCGAATGTTTGGCCCTGTCGGGTCAGTTCTATCACCATATAACTCAACTGACCCAGTCGGGTTTCCAGTTCAGCAGAGGGGAGTGAAGCCAGTTTAAGCCATTGTTCTTCGGTACTTTCGCTGCTGAAAAGCTTGGTAAAGGTACCGCGCCCCTGGGCTACCTGTTTCCAGGCGATATGATTAAGTGATTCACCGCTCTGGTAGGGCCGTAAACGATCAAAATCGTTTTGTCCCGGTTGCGGATTGTTACCTGAATATTGCTGATCTTCCTTATCATTTGCATACAGACGCATACTGCAAGGGATGGGAGTAGGGTAGACCACAAATTGGCAATCCATAGCCAGATGTGTCCAGCAACGGAACAGCCCCAACGGGTAGAAACTGCTGATGGTAACTCGGGGGGGACTGATAATACCGCGTTTATCGGTGGCAAAATTGACTTGAACGGGATTGGTCAGGTTATCCATATCAACACAAATTTGCTCAGTCTGATCAATATAACGTAAAAATAGTTTACCGTGGCGCTTCCCCGCGTCCAGCCACAGAGGCATGGGAACTTGTTCGCCGCTAAATACCGGCGTGATCCTGCCAAGCTGTATTTGTAGGCCGGAAAAATTCAGATAACAACCAACCAGATGGATCAGGAATAACGCCAACAGAAAATAACACAGCAATACCATCAAATTATTTTGATAATTGCTACCAAGCACAAACAGCCCCATACACAGCAACAAGTAGGTAAAGCCGAAACGGGAAGGAAAAATAAATACATTGCGCTGCTGCAGGACAAACTCGCGACTGGCAGGAATGCGTCGGTCTAGCCAGCGATTAAAGCGTTGTTGATACCAGTTTTTGATGGCTGTCATGGCTAACTTGCCAGCGGATCAACTGCGCTGAGTAATTTTTCACTTAAATTCTGGCTGTTGCCGATATCCGATTGCGAGCTGCGCAGTCTATGCTCTGCCACCGACGGAAAAATAGCCTGAATATCTTCCGGAATGACAAAGCTTCGCCCTTCAACAAACGCCCAACTTTTGGCGCAGCGCATGACAGCTTTTGATGCCCTGGGAGATAACGGATTAGGAAATAATTCTGATTCCCGACTCAGGGTAACCAGACGCAGAATATAGTCGACAATAGCGTTGGAAACTTTGATATCGATAACCCGCTGTTGGGCTTCAATCAGTTGTTGCTGAGTCAAGAAGGCCGGTAAAGAAGATCCTATGCCGTTTTGCTGCTCCAGTAACATGGCTTTTTCCGATTCTCTGTTGGGGTAGCCCAGCTGGATCCGCATTAAAAAGCGATCAAGCTGAGATTCCGGCAAAGGGTAGGTACCAGCCTGATGCAGCGGATTTTGAGTGGCGATGACAAAGAAGGGGCGTGGCAGCGTATAGGTTGAACCGTCAATACTGACCTGATGTTCTTCCATTGCCTCGAGTAACGCACTCTGGGTTTTGGGGCTGGCCCGGTTAATTTCATCAGTTAGCACCACATTGTTAAATATCGGGCCGGGATGGAAGCTGAATTGCTGTTTTTGCGCATCGAAAATACTGACGCCGAGGACATCTGCCGGCAGCAGATCGGAAGTGAACTGAACACGGGAAAAATTCAGACCCAGCACATTCGCCAATCCGTGTGACAGCGTGGTCTTACCCATGCCGGGTAAATCTTCTATTAGTAAATGTCCGCCTGCCAGTAGACAGGAAATGGCGAGTTTAACCTGAAATTGTTTACCTATAATCAGTGCATCAATAGCCTGGATGGAGTGTTGTATCGCCTGTTGTATTGCCAATATTCGTTCTCGGGAAAGGGTTTACCAATGGCCTAAGAGTAGACCGTAACGCCTTGCAGGGTAAAGGCGAAATGGATATGTTGCGCCAACCACAGGTATATATTTGGCATTTTGTGAAATTTTAAGTCTGGTATTTGATGCCATTGTTTAGCAAGGTTAACAATTCCTGTTCCGGTAGCGGCTTGCTAAAGTAATAGCCCTGAATAATATGGCAACCGTTGTTTTGTAAAAAACCTAATTGTTCGACGGTTTCCACTCCTTCAGCGATCGTTTCCAGTCCTATTTTATCGGCCAAATAAATACTGGCTTCAACAATTGCCGCATCGTTGGAAATTTCATCCAGATCACGGATAAAGGTTTGGTCTATTTTTAGCACATCGACCGGGAATTTTTTAAGGTAGGACATTGATGAGTAACCGGTACCAAAGTCATCTATAGCAATTCTGACCCCCATTTTTTTTAACGCAACCAGCAGCTCGGTGGTGCTATCCGGATCCTGCATTACGATATTTTCAGTAATTTCCAGTTCCAGCATATTCTTTGGCATTTGCAACTGATCAAGAGCGTTTTGTACCCGGCGCAAAAATTTACTTTCGCCAAATTGTACCGATGACACATTCACCGATATTCTCATATCCTTGTAACCGAGTTCCCTGAACCGGCGATGCAGCAGACAAGCCTGCTGAATAACCCATTCACCCACGGGAATAATCAGTCTTGACGTTTCTAGCCATTCAATAAAGTCTGCCGGTGATACCAGCCCACGCTGAGGATGTTGCCAGCGGATCAGGGCTTCAACGCCGATAATCTTGTTTTTTTCAATATCAACTTGAGGCTGGTAGTGGAGGGTAAACTCGTTATTGTCCAGTGCGCGTTGCAAGTCTGCTTCGAGCTTAAGAATTTCGTGACTGCGGGCATTCATTTGTGCTTCGTAGAACCGGTATTGGCCGGCCCCGGACGCTTTAGCTTGATGCATCGCGGTGTCGGCATTGCGCAATAAATCGTCTATCTTGTTGCCGTCATTCGGATAAACAGCGATACCCGTGCTAAAGGTGATATAGAATTCGTGATGACCAATTCGCATGGGTTGTTTAAATGTTTGCTGAATTTTTTTGAGTATTTTTAAGGCATCTTCAGCCTGATTGAGCTCACTGGCCAGAAGGGTAAACTCATCACCGCCCTGACGTGCCACAATATCATTGGGCCACAAGCAATGAGTCAGCTTATTGGCTATTTGTTGCAGTAAATCATCGCCCTCCGCGTGTCCCAGGCTGTCATTGACGCGTTTGAAATTATCCAGACCCAGTGAAAAAATAGCGGTGCATTTGTTAAGACTGTCGGATTTATTAAACACCTTCGGTGCCTGATTTAGCAATAGAATACGATTGGGCAAGCCGGTAAGCGCATCATGGGTATTGTGATACTGTATTTCTTCTTCAAAATGTTTACGCTCGGAAATATCGCGGGCAATCATGGAAAGATATTGAACTTGTCCCGCTTTATCCCGATGGGCCAGCATGACTATGGATACCGGTGTATTGGCTCGTCTACTGTTTATCATCATGGTTTCGCCTGTCCAGGCGCCATATTTATTTACCACTGAAATCGTCTTGGCAATCAACGATTGCGCTATTTGTCGCGGAAATAGATCGGTAATATGCTTGTCTTTCAGTTCCTCTTGCAACGCGATGCCAACCAGTTCCCTTCCTGAACTGTTCAGATAGGTCAGGGTGCCTTTGGGCGACATCATAGTGACAAAATCTGGCGACGCTTCCAGAATGGTTGCCAACTGATTACGTGCCTCTTCAGCTTTCAGACGCTGGGTAATATCTCTGCCGGTGGCAATGTAATGGGTGATCACACCCTCATCATTTTTTAACGGCGTAATAATCCGTTCCTGATAAAAATGCTCGCCGTGTTTACGGGGGTGCAATACGGTACCTATGTACACTTCCCCTTGTTCCACGGTGTTCCATATCTGTTGCTGGAATTGCAGTTGTTGGCTATCGGTGAAAAGCACAGTATCGGGCTGGCCCAGTAATTCTTGTTGTCCATAACCGGTTTGCTGCTCAAAGGCGGCATTGACATATTCTATTTTTTTTTCGGCATCAATGATCATCACGCTGTCTGCGGTTTGTTCCACCGCCATCGACAGTTGTTTTACCAGTTGTCGGGTTTGGCGTTGAGTACGCTTGAACTCGACATCACGCAGCTCTCGTTCAATGGCGGGCAATAAACGTAGAAGTTGCCCTTTGATAATAAAGTCCTGGGCCCCGGATCGGATCGCTTCTACAGCATGATCTTCGCCCATCGAGCCGGACACAAAAATAAATGGAATATCCTGATCCTGCTGGCGGACTATTTCAAGCGCTTGTAAGCCACCAAAACCTGGCATGGTAAAATCGGATAAAACAAGTTGCCAGGGCTGTTGCAATGCATTTTTCAGATCGTTTTCACAACTCACTCGTTGCCAGTCGATTGGGTAACCGTTGTCTTGCAGATAATCGGCAAGAATAAGCGCATCATCGGGCATATCCTCGATAATCAGAACTTTTAAGTTTTTATTGGTGACGCTCTGATTGTGCATAATGCATTACTCCTTTAATGGCACTGTAGTTCAGGGATTTAACCGCGAATTCAAGATCAGTGAATCCTGTCTGTAACCGGTAAATTAATAGTTAACCAATATAGACCGATTTGTTTAATGGCATCGATATAATGCTGATACTCAATCGGCTTGCATACATAGCTGTTTGCCCCATAAGTAAAAGAATTAATCCGATCCTTTTCCTCTCTGGATGATGTTAGCATCACAACCGGAATAAGACAGGTACGTTTATCTGCCCGAATATTTTGTAACACCTTGATGCCGCTAAGGTAAGGTAGGCTAAGATCAAGTAGTATTAAACAGGGTAACGTTGTCGAGTTGGTCCGAGCAGAATCGGCCTGGTTATTGTCACTTTTACTAATGATATGTTCCACGATATTGACACCGTGGCGTACAACCTGAACCTGATGTTGTATCGCCAATTCTGACAACGCTTCAAGGGTTAAAAGTTCATCGTCGGCATTGTCTTCAATTAACAGTATTTTCCTGGGTGCCATACTAAATTGCCTGTTCCAGGGTAAAATAAAAAACGCTTCCATGTCCTACCTCACTTTGTGCCCAAATTTTCCCGCCGTGTTTGTGCACAATACGTTGAACTGTGGCTAAACCAATTCCGGTACCGGAAAATTCTTCAGTGGTGTGTAACCGCTGAAATGCGGTAAACAACTTGTCAATATAGTCCATATCAAATCCTGCCCCATTATCTTTGACAAAATAAACCGAGTTGTCCTCATCATCCTTCAATTGGCCGAATTCAATTCTGGCATGTGACTTTTTGGCCGAAAACTTCCAGGCATTACCGAGTAAATTGTTGAGCACAATACGGATTAGGTGAGGATCTGTCAGGGCTTTAATATCGGCCTCAATCACCAGTTCCGGTATATTGCGCATCTGATTTTGCAGCTCATTACACACCTCAGTTGCAATCCGCGACAGATCTACCTGTTGCTTGTTCAATTGAGTACGGGCAACCTTGGCCAGCTCCAGTAACGCATCAATAAGTTCTCCCATGCGTTGCGCCGCTGAGCGGATACGTTTGAGCCTATCAATGCCCTTATCATCCAGTTTGTGCTGATATTGATTTAGCAAAGTTTGACTAAATCCGTCCATCGCCCGCAAGGGGGCGCGCAAATCATGAGAGACAGAATAGCTGAAGGCTTCCAGTTCTTTATTGGCGGCCTCAAGTTGCAGCGCGTGTTGTTTTAGATGACGGTTAAGTTCCTTTATACGCTTGTCTTTTTCGCTACGAATGCTGATGTCTTCCAGAATACCTTCATAATATAAGTGGCCGTCTTCGTCCTGTTTAACCACAGCATTAATATTGGCGGTAAAGGGCTTTCCTTCCATGGTCAGCATAGGGTATTCGGTGGTGTTGATATATCGATTTTGCCGCATACTCTGTTGCAAATTTTGCCAAGCAAGTGGTTGGGCAAAAAATGATGATAGGCAATGTTGCAGCAACGCTGCACTGTTATCGACTTTTAGTATATTTGCCAGACTGGGATTGGCCTCGGTAAATCTTCCCGTCGCATCGGCGTGACAGCGAAAAACGCCAATCGGCAAATTATCGACCAGATCGTGATAGCGTTTTTCGGCCGAAAGCCGGGCTATCTCTATTTGTTTACGCTTCGATACATCCCGCACAATACTGATCACCAGTGTTTCATCTTCGCTTTCAATCGGACTCAGGCTAATTTCGACCGGGATTTCCTGACCGTTTTTGTGCAACGCGAATAATTCCAGGCCGGAACCCATTTGGCGCACTACAGGTTTGGATAAATATTGATTTCTATGCTGACTATGATGTTGACGAAAACGCTGTGGTAACAAGTTGTCAATTGACTGCCCCAGTAATTCTTGTTTTGAATATCCCAGGCACGCGAAAGTGTGGTTGTTGGTTAACACAATGTCGCCATGACTATTTACAATAATGATGGCGTCGGGAGCCGAGTCTAACAGGCTTCTGAATTTGGATTCACTGCGACGCAGTGCCAGGTTGGCGCGCTGCCTGGTGAGATTTCTATTCGCCCATATGATGCCGACCAAACTGAGTAAAACAGTAAATAATATAAAAATGATGATATTGGCTTTAATTTTATCTTCGAGCAGAGCGTGAATGGTGTGATCGGGTAGGGTGGAGACTACAAACCAGGTTTGCGCATTGGTACCTAAAGGTGAGTTGCTTCCGTCAATTCTGGTATAGGTATAAGTGCTTGATTGATGCTCCAGTTGATCGGCAATTTTACCGTTAAGCATTGTCTGCCATAAAGCGGATTGCTGTTTGGCCAAATTATGCTCTTTTCTGTCTGCCAGGATAAACCCCCATTCCTGTTCAATGCTAGGCCCCAGTATCCAGAAGCCTTCGTTGTTCAACAACCACAGGGCTGAGTTATGACTGCCGGTGATGCGCCGTAACTTATCCAACAACTCCTGGCCCAGATAATTAAGTATTAACATGCCTGCTTTTTTACCTGCCTGATCCATGATCGGACTGGCGATCCGGATAATAGGCACTATAGGTTGTTCAACCTTATAATTTTCTATATTAAGCGTAAAATCAGACACATATATGTCATTTTCCTGCATTGTCAGCGTTTGTTGTACATAGTTACGTTTTGACTTGTCTTGTAACTGTGCGGCAGAAACAATAACGGGCTCGCCGTTGTTCCAGTTTATTCTGATAATTTCCATTCCCCGATTATCAATAAAACGGATTTGATGATAATGGGCTCTATGCCTGGAAAATATTTGCCAGTCATGTTGCAGTTTTTGTCGGGTTTCAGCGGAAGGATGCTGAATAAATTCTCTGAGGTTTGATTGTGCTGCCAAAAAGCGCAGATCACTACGAAGCGTTTTAAGTTCAAGGTCGATAGTTTGTTGCGCCAATTCAATATTGAACTGTTCTTCATGCTGGACAATATTTTTTATTGCCTTGACTTCATTACGATAAAGCAGGCTGATAACCAGAGTTAATAGCAATAACGACGGAACCATAATGTACGAAAAGTTGCGCACAAATCCTTTTGGATAATTCCCTGGTCCATTCCACATAAATCGCAAAACCCATGGCACATGAAGTTGTTATACGGATGCAAAATAGTATAGAAGGTTATTGATTAATATAAAGAAATTTGTTGCCGCAGAGTGGAATATATTCTGCGGCTTAGGCCGGGGTTTGATATAGTGACGTATTGGCCAGAATGATAAAACAAATTTAAATCTTGAAACTATCCAGTTTTTTACCTTGTTTCATGGCATCAGCAAAGACTAATGGCATACGTCCAATTCCTGTCCAATTGGTGACGTTGCCGTCTTTATCTTTAATGCTGTACTTTATCGGGCGTTTTTTGCCGGTTTTTTTTGCCGGTTTGCTGTCTGCAAATTGTTCAAAATCGGCTAGATCAAGTCCTGCATCTTCTATCTGCTGGCGAAGTTGTTCAATTTTGGCTTTTTTAGCTTGCGCTTGTATTTTCGCCTCCGCCTCCTTTTTCTCGCGGTTTTCAATGATCCTGGCTAATTTACTTGCCACATCATGTAATTCTTCGATGCTTAGTTCTTTAACTGCTCCTTGCAATTTTCTTCCATGGGTTAAAACGCTGATAAAATCACTCATTAACTATTCCTATGAAATTAAATTATTAATACCAATTGTCTGGCTGAAAATTATAATTATTTGTACTTTTTTGCAATAAAAAACGGGATTAAATCCCGTTTTATTTTTAAATTACATATTCGGATAGTTGGGACCACCGCCGCCTTCCGGAGTGACCCAATTAATATTTTGAGTCGGGTCTTTAATATCGCAGGTTTTGCAGTGAATGCAGTTTTGCGCGTTAATTTGTAATTGTTTGTCACCCGATTCACTGTCAACAATTTCATATACGCCAGCAGGGCAATAGCGCTGTGCCGGTTCGTCATAGTTTGCCAGGTTAATCTCAACAGGCACAGAAGGATCGAGCAATTGCAGGTGACAAGGTTGTTGTTCTTCGTGATTGGTGTTGGATATAAACACCGACGATAATTTGTCAAAACTCAGTATCCCGTCCGCTTTCGGATAATTAATTTCTGGCGCGTCAGTGGCGAGTTGTAATTGCAAATGGTCCTCTGTTTGGTCTTTTAAATGGGCCGGGAATTTGCCATTAAACCAATTTTGTTCCAGCGTATTAAAGGCACCACCCCAAAAATTACCAAATTTATGCATGGCCGGCCCAAAATTACGTGAACGAAAGAGTTCGTCATATAACCAGGACTGTTCGAATTTATCCTGATGCTGAATTAAATCCTGCTGAACAAGGTTGTTATTAATGGCGTCAAATACCGTTTCTGCCGCCAACATACCTGATTTCATCGCGGTATGATTACCTTTGATTTTGGCAAAGTTTAATGTGCCGGCATCACAGCCGATTAATAGTCCACCCGGCATGGTCATTTTGGGTAACGAATTTAACCCGCCTTTGGCAATGGCCCTGGCACCGTAACTGACTCGTTTACCGCCCGTCAGGTATTGGGCAAACAACGGATGATGTTTCAACCTCTGAAATTCGTCAAAAGGGCTCAGGTGCGGATTGGAGTAATTCAAATCAACAATCAAACCGACCAGAACCTGGTTATTGTCGGCGTGGTATAAATAACTGCCGCCGCTGGCCTCGGTTAATGGCCAGCCACCAGTATGGATGACTAGACCCGGCTGGTGTTTGTCAGGTTCGACATTCCAAATTTCCTTAAAGCCGATAGCATAGTGTTGCGGAGAGACACCTTTATCCAGCTCGAATTTTTTAATCAGTTGCTTGCCAAGATGTCCCCGACAGCCTTCAGCAAACAGCGTGTATTTGGCGCGCAGCTCCATGCCTGGCATATAACCGCTTTTGGGATTGCCTTGTGCGTCTAATCCCATATCGCCGGTGATAATGCCGCCGACACTGTCGTCCTGATTATATAATACCTGCGCTGCGGCAAATCCCGGAAAGATTTCCACACCCAGTTGCTCTGCTTGCTCAGCCAGCCAACGGCACAGATTGCCCATACTGACGATATAGTTGCCGTCATTGTGCATCGATTTGGGTGTTGCAAAAGAGGGTAATTTGGTTGATTTGTGCTGATCTTTAAGCAGATAAATTTGATCTTCGCTGACTTTAACCGGTAAAGGCGCGCCAGTTGATTGCCAGTCTGGCAGCAGTTCATCCAGTGCCCGGGTTTCGAATACAGCACCAGACAGGATATGCGCGCCTACTTCGGAGCCTTTTTCCACCACACAAACTGTCAATTCCTGCTGTTGTGACTTAGCAAGCTGCATTAATTTAATGGCACTACTCAGTCCGGCAGGGCCGGCTCCGACTATCACTACATCAAATTCCATTGACTCTCTTTCCATCAGGGACTCCTAATCGTTATCTGCATCTAGAATAGATAAATTGTAAAGATAACTTTTAAATTCAGGTTAATAATTGGATGAGGCTAAGGGTAGTGTTGGTTGACGTTTACGTCAACAGGAAGTACATTGCAACGCAACGGTTCAAACAAACTTACTCTGGATAGCAGAGTTGACAGCCATACTTATTGGGGAATATATGAAAATTCTGGTGCCGATTAAGCGCGTAATAGATTACAACGTTAAAGTCCGGGTTAAAGCTGATCATTCAGGTGTCGATTTAACCAATACCAAGATGGCGATGAACCCGTTTTGCGAAATTGCGGTGGAAGAAGCAATCAGGTTAAAAGAAAAGGGACTGGCCGAGGAAGTTATTGTTGTATCGATAGGGGATAAAAGTTGCCAGGAACAAATTCGGACTGCGCTGGCGTTGGGTGCAGACCGGGGGATTCATGTTGAAACAGAACAAATGCCGGGTTCCTTGCAGGTGGCCAAAATACTGCAAAAAATCGTCGAGCAGGAACAGCCCAAACTGATTATTCTGGGTAAACAGTCGATTGATTCGGATAACAACCAAACTGGACAGATGCTGGCAGCGCTAACCGGCATGCCACAAGGTACATTCGCGTCTAAAGTGAATCTGGAAGCAGAGTCTGTTTCGGTAACGCGGGAAATTGACGGCGGTTTGCAAACAGTCAAGCTAAGTCTGCCTGCTGTGGTAACCACTGATTTGCGCTTGAACGAACCTCGTTACGCCACCTTGCCTAATATTATGAAAGCCAAACGCAAACCGCTGGATGTGATTGTTGCGACAGGTTTGGGACTCAACCTCAAGTCAAATATCACCACTTTAAAGGTGGAGCCGCCCGCGCAAAGAGCAGGGGGAGTAAAAGTGGCCGATGTTGCCGAGCTGGTCAGTAAATTGAAAAATGAAGCCAAGGTGATCTCATGAGCGTATTGGTAATAGCAGAACACGATAATCAACAACTTAAACCAGACACCTTAAAATTGGTTCATGCTGCGGCTGGATTGGCTGAGGAATGTCATGTATTGGTAGCCGGGGCGAATTGCGCCACGGTGGCAGCACAGGCTGCTGCGATTTTGGGAATTAATAAAGTCTGGTTAGCCGATCATGCTGAATACCAACACCAGATGCCAGAAAATATGGCTGAACTGGTGGTTGAGCTAGTGGGTTCTCAATATACGCATGTACTGGCGGCTGCGACCACCACCGGCAAGAACCTGTTGCCCAGAGTGGCGGCATTGTTAGATGTCGAACAGATTTCTGATGTGATCCGGATTGAGTCAAAGGATACCTTTGTGCGGCCCATTTACGCCGGGAATGCGATTGCGACGATACAGAGCGGCGACAATATTAAGGTAATAACTGTGCGCACTGCGGCATTTGATGCCGCTGAAACAGGCACCGATGTGGTTGCTGTTGAGTCAATTGAAGTGGTTAAAGCTAACGCATCAAGTGAATTTGTCAGCTCTGAACTCACTCAGTCCGAACGTCCGGAATTAACCACTGCACGGGTGGTGATCTCCGGTGGACGGGGAATGCAAAACGGCGAGAACTTTAAATTACTGGAAGGTATCGCCGATAAGTTGGGGGCTGCGATTGGCGCGTCACGAGCCGCAGTGGATGCCGGATTTGTGCCCAACGATATGCAAGTGGGTCAAACAGGTAAAATTGTAGCGCCGGATCTCTATATTGCGGTAGGAATTTCCGGTGCTATCCAGCATTTAGCCGGAATGAAGGATGCTAAAGTGATCGTGGCGATTAACAAAGATGAAGACGCACCGATTTTTCAGGTTGCTGATTACGGTCTGGTGGGTGACTTATTTGATATCCTGCCGCAACTGGAAGCAAGCCTTTAAGGCTTGCTTTACTTTTATCGATAACATAAAGGCTGTTTATCTGCTTTCTATAGCGATGACCACATTGCCTGTTTTCTGGCCCTGTTCGACATAGTCAAAAGCGGCGCGAATATCTTCGAGTGGATAAATCTTGTCGATGACGGCTTTGAACTTATCTTGTTGAATTATTCGACAGCCGGTTAGTCCAGATTAACTCTTTGCCAGCCATCTTCACCCAGATTCCAGTGCTTGATTGGCCAGTAATAGGGGTCTTCGCGTAAACGGAACTCGGCGATCCGGAAATTATTATTTAATTCAACGATTTGCACCCGTGTATAATCACCGGACTGTTTGTTAATGGTGAGTTTTTTAATGTCACCAATAGTCTGCACTTTCTGTCCGTCGATGGCATAAATACAACTGCCGTTGGTGATGCCGGAGCTGTGGATCGGACCGCCAAAATAAAACACGCTGATACGCAAGCAACCTTCAGCCGGGCCGTCGGGCAGGTAGACCTTGTCATTCATTTTATGGATGATGGCTCCCCCCCAGAAAATAACATCATGGAAGGTATTGAAGTCTTTGAATCGGGCACTGGCCTTAATCGACTGGGGTTTACCGTTGCGCAGAATATCCATATCAAACAGCGGCTGTTTGACCTGCTGGTATAACTGGTTGATGGCCGAGACGGGCTGGTTATTCACTTTTAGCACAATATCACCCGGCATTAATGCGTTGTCGCCCAGCGACTCGACACTGTATACACTCAGTACCCGATCGGTATTGGTGACATCAATGCCTTCCATACCCAACTCAAGCGCTTCGGCATAGCTGATGTAATTAAAATCACTCTCCAGCATATACATCCCGTCTTTATCCTGCTTGACGGTGTTGACGAAATCCAGCACCAGCCGGGCAGGAATTATGTCGTTCATCGATGATTTATCGTAAATATAGTTGGTGTTGACAGCGGAAATCTGGTTTTTGTTATTCAGGTAAAGCCCGTATACATCGGGTAGCGGGGCAAACTCGAAGCTGTCATGAAAGCTCTCGTTTCCTATTACTATTGGCCACAGTGCCGAGGCATTGACCTTAAAGTCCAGCATCGACGATTTGCCGATAAATTGATAGCGCTCGCTGGTATCGGGCTGAATCGATTGCAGTTTAGGCAAAATCGAGGGGCTGAATTTTACGCCGGACAAATCGGTCTGGATCATGGCCAGATTAAGATAAGGATGGATAGCAAGTACTTTGCCCGAGTTGCTGACCCCATTATTGAAGGTAATATTGATGACCGCAAGTGAGCTGTCGATCACTGATTTATCGGTCAGTACCAGTCCAGCATCTTTATCAATAATTGCGCCTTGACCACGCCGGTTAACATCATTCTGACTATTGACAAGTACTGGCCGGAATACGCTGATATCGACAATTGGCGAGGTGACAACCTTATTGGAGCTGAAGTTATGCTTGCCGTTGGCGGTATTTTTCTTGATCAGTGGCTTGCACTGCCAATGACGTTGGCCGGCGATATTTTTACAGCGGCTGTTATCAAACCAGTCGGTGTAATCGGTTAGCTGCTTATACTGCTGCTGGGCAATATCAAAAGGATAACGATAACGCACACTAAATCGTGCACCGATGCCGATTTCGCTTAATTCTTTTTCCAAATCATCCAGGGTGTTAATTGGCTGGTTGTTGATTTCTTCAATTAGCGCGAAGCGCTTGATATTTTGACTACCGAATAACGGACCGGCATCCACCAGGGTTAATCCGTGAATCGGGATATTGAATAGCCGCGCGAGGTTAATCCCGACCGGAATAATATTGGCTTTACCATATTCAATATACTCATCCGGCGTCAGCGCAAATAAATCATCCACGACCAGTGTTTTAACCAGTTCTTTGCCGTTGCGGTAATATAACAAATCAATTTTGTTACCCACCTGCTGGTTGAACAAGGATTCCAGTTCAAAAAAATTGTTAATCGGCTGGTTGTTGATACTGAGCAGAATATCGCCCGGCTCAAAAACACCGTCGCCGGGGCCCTTGGGTAATACATGACTGACCACCAGTTTGCCGGTAGCGCCGGGCGAGTGTTTTAGTTCCTGGACAATTTTATCTTCGGCCAGACCTAGTGTTCTTAACCGGTTAAAGGGAGTGTGGGTGAATTCGGTTTGCAAGGTACCGCGCTTGACTGCTTGGTGATGCCGCAGTTTTTCCACTGTTGGCATCACCATCTCCATGGGCAGGAAAAAAGCGGTATCGGCATCACGCCGGGCTCCAGCGTTGATCGCAATGGCTTCGTTGTCGCTGTTTAATATCGGTGATCCGGACGAACCACCACTGCTGCCCAGTGCCGCCTGAAAATAAAAGGTATTAAAATCGGTATTAGTGTTGCGGTAATCCGGAGCAGGTCGGTCAATGCGTGACAGCACACCTTCTATGATGGACAGATCTTCGCCCCCATCATTGCCATACAAGCGAATAGGGGTGCCGACACTGGCTTTATTACTCAGCGGAATCGCCGAAATTTTTAATCCGTCCAGCTGCTTGGGATCATATTTGAATAAGCCGAAGTCATGTACCGGGTCACGGTATATGGGGATCAGTTCAATCTGTTTCTTATTGGAAAATTCTGCATAGGCAACAACCGGACCGGTCTCGACAATATGTTTATTGGTCAGGATCAGTCCCTGTTCGCTATCAATAACAAATCCGGTTCCCTGGCTCGCGTTATTGTAACTGTCATCCCAGGCGCGCACCTGATTGACATGTATATTGACTACCGCATCAATAACTTTAGTGTCTCGCTGTTGGGCGTTGGTTAATGGACAAACTAACAACATCAGGACGAAGGGGATAACGCGAATGATAAAACGTGGCTTGAATGACAGCATACCAGTTGAGGCTTCCATAATATTAACAGTTAACATCCATAGGACTGGGTGAAATCGAAAAGATTCATATCTTTAGTCTTCATCTCTATCGATTAGTTTGGTCTTCTTTCTTAGCATTGGCGCATCTCCGACATCAACTCCCTGAGCGGATTTTATCCGTTTAACCGGTTTATTTTTGGAACGCGGGGCTTTAACCGGGGCGTTTTTGCCCGGTTTATGTTTGGGATTCAGGCTTTTAGCCGGTGCCAAACCCTTGAATTTGGCCGCTAATCCGTCCACTTGGCTAAACTCAATGTGTTGCTGCAAAAAGGTCTTGATTGCCATAAAACTGCGCCAGTCTTTAGGACCAACCAAAGACATTGCCGTGCCTTTATTACCGGCTCTTCCTGTTCTGCCGATACGATGTACGTATTCGTCTGCCAGCTTGGGCAGATCAAAGTTAATCACCAGTGACACATGCAGTAAATCCAGTCCTCTGGAGGCCACATCGGTGGTGACCAGAATTTGATGATGGCCACGACTGAATTCATTCATAATGTTGCTGCGTTGTGACTGACTGAGTTCACCGCTCAGACCAACACTTTTATGTCCCCATTCCTGCAATAGTTTGGCCAACCGTTCGCTATCTACGCGAGTTGCGGTAAACAGGATAACTTGCTGGAAAGGTGTTTGCGCCAACAAGGCTTTTAACAGCTGCTCTTTGTGCTCGATATGATCGGACAGGTAGAAGCGTTGCTCAATGTCCTGGTGCGGGGCATTGGCTTCACCAATACTGATCCGTTGTGGTGCCTTGAGCAGGGTTTTGGTCAGGTAATGAAGCTCGGTATTATCCATAGTGGCTGAAAACATTAACGACTGACGTTTACGATGGTCAGCCATACGATTAATGGCTTTGAGTTCTTCTGCAAAGCCCAGATCCAGCATGCGATCAGCTTCGTCCATAATCAACAGTTCCAGACCATTGAGAAACAATGAACGATCCTTGACATGATCGGCAATACGTCCGGCGGTACCCACCACAAACTGGGGATGACGGCGCAAGGTCTTGACCTGATCGTTGAAATTTTCACCACCCAGAATTAACGCGGCTTTTAGCGGCAACCCTTCAATCATCGCGCGCAGTTGTAAAAACACCTGCTTGGCCAGTTCCCGGGTCGGGGCCAGGACCAGCACGCGGGGATCGCGTTGGCTTAATGCTTTAGTTTTTAATACCCGTTGCAAGGCCGGGATCAGAAAAGCCAAGGTTTTACCCGAACCTGTTTTGGATGAGGCAATCAGATCTTTGCCGATTAAAGCGTGGGGGATGGCCAGACTTTGTATTTCAGTTGCATCGGCAAAGCCTTTACGGTTGAGAAAGTTAAGGATCCGATGGTCTAGTGGCAGGTCACTGAATTGCAAATGAGGGTTCCAGATTAAAAATTTGCTCGAGTATATCAAACCATGCGGTTAAATAAGCAGACAATTTATCAGCAAATAAGGATGAGTCGCTATAAGGGAGGAGAATGAGGTGGCATCCCGTGCAGGATGCCTTAACCAGACTATGTCTGTCGGGCTCAACCCAGTTCGGCCAGACACATTTCTTCGTGGATTTGCTTACACCACTGTTTTACCCGTGATTCGGTCAGTTCCGGTTGACGGTCTTCGTCAATCCCCAAACCGACAAAATGGTTGTCATCCGCCATACCTTTGGAGGCTTCAAACTCGTAGCTATCGGTAGGCCAATGGCCCATCACAATGGCACCACGGGCTTCGACGATATCGCGCACCATGCCCATCGCGTCAAGGAAATACTCAGCATAATCTTCCTGATCACCACAGCCGAAAATGGCTACCAGTTTATCGGTGAAATCAATTTCTTCCAGTTCAGGGAAAAAATCGTCCCAGTCGCACTGGGCTTCACCGTAGTACCAGGTCGGAATACCGAACATCAGCAGATCAAATTCGGCGATCTGCTCTTTGCTACTCTTGGCGATATCCCGCACCTCGATCAGGTTTTTACCCAGTTCTTTCTGGATCATCTTGGCAACATGCTCTGTGTTACCTGTATCACTACCAAAAAATAGCCCAACACTCGCCATATGTTCTTAAACCTTCTGAATCTAATAATCTATAAATGACCTAACTTGCCAACACAAACTGAATAATGCCTTTCACCACGAAACCTGCGGCACCCAATAATAATACGCCATAGGTAATGTAGCGTCCCAGTTTGGGTACATCATTTTTCTTGAGTACGTCGTGAATAGCCAACCCCATTAAAATAAACAAAATCAGCAGACTCACGTCCAGCGCGACGGCCTCAATCTGTTCATAGTATTCACTTAACACGCTATGTACCCGCAACTGCAAGGAGGAAAACGGCGCGGACTATAGCATAGACACCCAATTGTTGCACTTTATGGATGAATAAAATTTAGCAAAATACGGTTAAATTGCTGAGGTTTTTCAGCGTGTAACCAATGTCCGCAGCCTTGCATTAATTGCGCTTTGGCATTGGGAAATAAGCGCTGGATCGATTCACGATGTTCGGCCTGGATATAGTCAGACTCTGTTCCTTTGATAAACAGTGTCGGTTGCTCAAAAGTCTGGCTGGAATCGATTCCGGCGGAGATTAATGCATAATCCCGTTGTAACAAGGGTAAGTTAAAACGCCATTGCCAGCCTTGCTCTGTTTGCTGCAGACTTTTCAGCAAAAACTGCCTGACTCCGGCTTCGCTGATATGTTTGGCTAACGCGTTATCCGCGTCGTTGCGATTACTTATCGTCGCCAAATCGACATTGTTGAGTCCGGCAAAAATGGCGGTGTGGTGGGCAGGATAGGCGACCGGAGCAATATCGGCGACAACCAGTTTTGTTACCCGCTGGGGATGATTTAGTGCCAGTTGCATGGCGACTTTTCCGCCCATGGAATGGCCGACAAGATGACAGCGATCTATCCCAAGATGATCCAGCAGTTGCAACACTGCGTTGGCGTATTCTGCGTAACTGAACTGTTCGGAAAAATACGACTGGCCATGATCAGGCAAATCTACTGCGATGACGCGCAGACTTGATTCAATCCCACGGGTGACCATACCCAGATTGTCCAGACTACCCAGTAAACCATGCAGCAGGACAATCGCTTCGCCTGCGCCTTTTTCTTGAAAATTCAATAATTTCAATTATTTGCCCTTAAAATAAGGTAGGCGACTTGACTTAATAAATTCGTCATTGCCCACTGTACCCTACAAACACAATGTGATATTGATATGGGCAATAAGCCTGTTTTACAAGTTAATGGAGTTAAGAGGACAACATGAGTATCCATCCCCTTGCCGGAAAGGTTGCACCTGTCGAGCAACTGGTCAACGTTCCGCAGTTAGTCAGCCGTTATTTTACCCTAACGCCCGACAGTGATAATCCCTCTCAACAAGTGACGTTTGGCACCTCCGGACATCGCGGCAGTTCGTTTTCTGGCAGTTTTAATGACACACATATCGCGGCTATTTGCCAGGCGCTGGCGGAATATCGGCAGCAGCAGGATATCACTGGTCCGTTGTTTATCGGTATCGACACTCATGCACTATCGGAAGCAGCTTTTTCTACTGCTGTTCAGGTGTTGGTGGCCAATAAAGTTAAGGTGGTGATCCAGCAAAATGGCGAGTACACGCCGACACCGGTGATTTCGCACCGTATTTTATCTTACAACCGTCAGCATGAAGACAAGGCTGATGGCATCGTAATCACGCCCTCACATAATCCACCGGAAGATGGCGGATTCAAGTATAACGCTATTCACGGTGGTCCGGCAGAAGGGGAGATCACCTCTATTATACAACAGCGGGCCAACGCGCTTATTACCGCGGGTATGGTATCGGTAAAACGTATTGCATATACACAGGCAATGGAACAGGTCGAGCAGCAGGACTTTGCGCAAGACTATATCAACGAGCTGGATCAGGTGATTGATATGCAGGCCATTGCCAAAGCAGGACTGCGACTGGCAACTGATCCGCTGGGCGGCGCAGGTCTGGGTTACTGGGATAAAATTGCCTCGCGCTATGGCATCAATATCGAGGTGGTGAATCGACGGATTGATCCGACTTTTGCTTTTATGTGTCTGGATAAAGACGGCAAAATTCGCATGGATTGTTCCTCACCTTATGCGATGGCCGGTTTAATCGAAATGAAAGACGGCTATGACTTGGCCTTTGGCAATGATCCGGATTTTGATCGGCACGGTATTGTCGACCCTCATGTCGGCTTGATGAATCCTAACCATTATCTGGCTGTAGCGATTGATTATTTGTATCGCCATCGTAGTGACTGGAGTGCCAGCTTAAAAGTGGGCAAAACCCTGGTGTCCAGCAGCATGATTGATAGAGTTGTCAAGGGGCTGGAGCGGCCACTGGCTGAAATGCCGGTGGGTTTTAAATGGTTTGTCGACGGGATGTTAAACAGTGCTATTGGATTTGCTGGCGAAGAAAGTGCCGGCGGGATCTTTTTACGTCGTGATGGCAGTACCTGGGCAACTGATAAAGACGGTATTATTTTATGTTTACTGGCAGCCGAAATACTGGCAGTTACCGGCAAAACACCGGGCCAGTATTATCAACAGCTGGTCGAAAAGTACGCTCGCCCCAGCTATGCGCGCATCGATGTTGCGACCACACTGGAACAAAAACAGGCGTTGGCAAAATTGCAGGTTAGTGATATCCAGGCCAGTCAGCTGGCCGGTGAAGATATTCAGCAAGTGTTGACTCATGCGCCGGGTAATAACGCCAGTATCGGCGGAGTTAAAGTCTGTGCCGAAAATGGCTGGTTTGCGGCCAGACCGTCGGGTACCGAAAATGTATATAAAATTTATGCAGAGAGCTTTTTGGGCGATGAGCATCTGAAACGGCTGCTAGCCGAAGCAAAAGATCTGGTTAGTGACGTTTTTCGTCGTGCCGACGTCTAGACAACGAGCGCAAGGCGAGATGAATCAACGGATGTGTATGGATTTACATACATATTTAGGGCTTTTATTCCGTGCCAGAACAGGTAAAATCCGCGTTCTAATTGAGATGAGGTTACGTAGTACTCAATGAATCTGGTTTATCAATCTTTAGCAACTATCCCCAATCGTTATGCTTTTCTTGATTGCATCGAACAATCGGTTTTTAGCACGCCCGATTTATCCTTGTTGCTCATTGATGTAGTGCGATTTTCCGATGTCAGTTCCAGTCTGGGCTATAAAGCGGGTGACTATATCCTGTCTGAAATTGCCCAGCGCGTTCAGTTGCTACTCAGTGATATGAGTTTGATGGGGCGGGTTAGCGGCGATATTTTTGGTGTAGTGATCCCCGGCAGGCATAGCAAACAGCAATTGCAGGATTATTATAATCATATGGTTGAACACTTTAAGACCCCCATCAGCTTTGATGATCATTCATTTATCGCTGATTTTAATGTGGGTGCGGCAATCAACTCATCGCAAAATCGCAATACTCATGAGTTATTTTCCCGCGCTGAAGCCGCGTTGAAGCAGGCCAAGCAGAATAAGTATGAAAACTTTTATGCGGTGCAAATACAGGACAGGGTCGATTCTAGCCGGCAACTCACGCTAAAAGCGGATTTGAAAAGAGCGTTTGAACAAGATGAGCTGGAACTGTATTTTCAACCCAAAGTGGATATTAACAGTCTCGAAATTGTCGGTGCCGAATGTTTGTTGCGCTGGCATCATCCGCTGGATGGAGTGATCTTCCCGGGGCCGCTGCTGGAAGCTGCCGAATCCTATAACATGATGAATGAAATGGGCTACTGGGTGCTTGAAAATGCGGTAAAGAGTCTGATGCATTTTAAAACGGCCGGAGTCAAAATGAAGTTGTCGGTAAATATGTCACCGACCCAGTTGTACGACAGTAAATTTGTCGCCAATATGCAAAAACTGCTGCAAACCTATGGCGCCAGCGCCGATGAACTGGAGCTGGAACTCACTGAAGATATTGCCTTGTCCAACTCGTTAATGGTTCATAAACAATTGAGCCAGTTAAGGCAGATGGGCTTCCTGATTGCTATCGACGACTTTGGTAAAGGCTATTCCAATCTGGCCTATATGCGCGATATGGAAATCGATACGATAAAAATAGACAAGACTTTTATTATGCAGCTGGATGAAAATCCGGTGAATCGGGCCATCGTCAGAGCCACCCAGGTGATTGCAGAGTCACTGGGGTGTGAAGTGGTTGCCGAAGGGATTGAGTCGCTGGCGCACTTGCATCTGTTAAGGGACATGGGAATAAAAACCGGACAAGGATTCCTGTTTGCCAGAGCGGTACCCTTACGTGAATTTATTGAGTTAAGTCAAAGCGAGATTATTGTTGGAGACTCGCTAGCCTACCAAAGCCGTATTGCCTGAATACCTGCCGGGAAATAAAAGATCAACACGCCCTAGACACATAAAAGCGAAATTCGGTTACACTAAGCACACAACTGATAATCCGATAAATGCCTCTATGCCCGTTTTTGAACTGACCAAACATGGTCAATTTTTACAGCTATCCCGTCAAAACCCTGAATTATTTGCCTCCCGTCGACACTTTACTTTATCCGATCACACCCAAGTGACGTTGTATGGTGCCGGCATGATTGGTTTTGAGCCAGAGCAAGACTCAGATAAAAGTATTGTGTTATCCAGTGGTATCCACGGCAACGAAACGGCACCGATCGAGATATGTGATGCCATGGTGCAGGATATCCTGACGGGCAAATTGCAGGTGAGCCAGCGGGTATTGTTTCTGTTTGGTAATTTAGCGGCAATGGATATTGCCGAGCGTTTTATCGAAGAAAATATGAACCGTCTGTTCAGTGGTGCTCATTCAGCGCCTCCGGGGTTATGTAATGATGAACGCAAAAGAGCGTTAGAACTGGAAAATGTGGTGGCCGAATTTTTCGGTCAACGACAGGACCGGCGCTATCACTATGATTTACATACCGCAATTCGTGGTTCCAAAAATGACAAATTCGCGGTTTATCCTTTCCTGCATGGTCGTCCCTGGAAAATTAGCCAGTTGCAATTTTTAGCGGCCTGCGGGGTGACAACCTTTTTGCTGTCAGAATCGCCTACCACGACTTTCAGTTATTTTTCTTCCCGACAGTTTGGGGCAGATGCCTTTACCGTCGAGCTGGGCAAGGTCATGCCTTTTGGGCACAACGATATGTCGCGGTTTGCGGCGACGGATAAAACATTAAGACGTTTCATTAGTCACGGACAGATAGATTTGGGGGACTTTGATCCGGCGCAAATGGATATTTTTAAAATTCACCAGGTTATCAATAAAACCCGTGACGATTTTAAATTGAATTTTGCCGATGATGCGCTTAATTTCACTGACTTTCCGCCTGGTTATGTGTTGGCGGAAGAAAATGGCACCAAGTATCAGGCTGAATATCCCGGTGAAGCAATAGTGTTTCCCAACGCAAAAGTGGCGCTGGGTCAGCGAGCACTGCTCACTGTGATTCCGACTGAAATAGGCCAGGGTTGGGAATAAAAAGGAGAATTGTGATGTTTACACTGGCACCGCAGTTGGCGCAGGACACGTTTGAAGTGATGGATCTTGACCTGTGTAAATTATTGCTAATGAATGACTGTCAATATCCCTGGCTGATTTTGGTGCCAATGCGTAATGATATCCGCGAAATCATTCAACTTGATCAGCAAGACCAATTGCAATTGTGGCAAGAATCGGCGTTGATCAGTCGTGGATTGCAACAGTTATTTAAACCTGACAAACTCAATATTGCCGCACTGGGTAATATGGTTCCCCAGTTGCATTTGCACCATATTGCTCGTTTTGAACAGGATATTGCCTGGCCGAAACCGGTCTGGGGACAAGTGGCACCTTGCGCTTATCAACCTGCACAACGAGACGAGCGACTGGCATTAATACGGCAATTTATCCATCAGGGATAACTGGCCAACACTACCTATTTGAGGGATTAAATATGATTATCACTACCACACCGGAAATTCAGGGTAAGCAAATTAGCCAATATATGGGCGTTGTTGTAGGCGAGGCGGTGATGGGCGCCAATATGTTTCGCGACATTTTCGCCTCTATCAGTGATATCGTCGGCGGGCGCTCCGGCGCTTATGAAAATGTCTTTACCCGCGCACGTAAAATTGCTTTTCAGGAGCTGGAAAATGAGGCGCGCAGTATCGGAGCTAACGCAGTGGTAGGTGTGGATATTGACTACGAAGTAGTCGGCAAGCACGGTAGTATGTTGATGGTCAGTATTAATGGCACCGCAGTAAGAATAGATGACTAACATCGATTCAGCCGCGTTATTGGAGCAAACAGTTTTTTATCGCCTAAGCGACGATTGCGTTATCTATGGCTAGAAAGCTTCCTCCTTTACATTTGCTGCATATATTCGAGGCTGCCGGGCGCAAGCTCAGTTTCAAACTTGCAGGGGAGGAGTTGCATTTAACCCCTTCTGCCATTAGTCACCAAGTTAAAGCCTTGGAAGAGCATCTGCAACTACCGTTGTTTCAGCGTTTGACCCGGGGGGTTAGCTTAACGGCTGCGGGTGCCATGTATCTGGCTGTGGTGCAGGATATGTTTCAGCAACTGGACAAAGGGACATCCAGGCTTAAGCAGCGTTTTTCCACCCAGTCGTTGCGGATTTCAACTTTCCCCAGTCTGGCCAGCAACATTATTATTCCTAAGCTTAGCGAGTTTCAGACTGCGTTTCCTGATATTGAACTGCGTATTGAAACCGGTATGAACCTGGTTGATTTGCGCTATGAAGAACTGGATCTGGCGATCCGGGTTGGCAGCGGAAATTGGCCGGGTGTGATAAGCGAAAAACTATTTGATATCCAGGTGACTCCGGTATGTTCCGCCGCATTTGCTGATAAATACCAACTGAGCCGGGTTGAGCAGATCTGTACTGTTCCGCTGTTGCATATTTCCTATATCCAGGATGGCTGGCCTAACTGGGGAAAAAGTGTTGGCGTGTATGGTGTTGAATCTAGTTCAAGCCTGACACTAGGATCTTATGATGCCGCCATTCATGCGGCGCAACAGGGACTGGGGCTGGCATTGGCTATTTTGCCAATCGAAATGGGACCCATCGAACAGGGAGTGTTATTACGGCCCTTCGCCGAGCAAAGCGCTTTTCCCATGTCCTGTTATGCAGTGTATCGCCAGTATGATAACGAAAGGCCTGATATCCAGGCATTTATCAATTGGTTTAAGCTGCAGGTAACGATGTATACAGGTGAATAATATTCACCTGTTTGATAAATATTTTACGTTTGTCGCCTGATGTTATCGCTTCTATAGTCATATTCAGCTTTAACAGGGGAGATGACAATGGATTATTTATTCAGAGTAGCAATGCACGGGTTACGCTGGCTTTGTGTTGGCGCAATAGGCGCGATCCTGTTGGCGGGATTCTGGTTTGAACTTTCTATTGCCCAGTTATTAATAGTTAATCCGCTATTGCTACTGCTTGCTGTCAGTTTGTTTGCTTATCTTGGTGTCAAACTGGACAACAGCAGTGAGGAAACCGCCGATATCCATCATATTCACCACTATCTGCCGCATTGTGTGCAAAGCAAAAAAGTTGTTAAGTGGAAAAAGTGTGGCTAAGCGCTCGAGTGCAGTAGATTGATGCTGTGATCCGATATTTACCAGTCATCATCTTTTTTATCTTCTGCATCCCACTTGGCATTATTGGACTGTTTATCTTTCAGGCTGGGCAATTTGGTTTTGGCCGAATCTTTTAGCAGCAACAGATTGCCGATAATCACTGCAAACACAATTATTACGATAAAACCAATTAACCAGCCACTCATTTTTGAACTCTCATATTAGTTGATTTGACCCGAGGGATTCGAACCCCCGGTAATTACTGTTCAGGCTAGCAGCTTAACCATAATCTGGTAATAAATATCTACCAGTTGGCGTAAATCCTCGATACCGACGTTCTCGTTAACTTTATGAATGCTGGCATTTTGCGGCCCCAGTTCAATCACTTGCGCACCGGTCGGGGCGATAAAACGTCCGTCCGAGGTACCGCCAGCAGTGGAGAGTTCGGTGTCCAGCCCGGTGACTTGCTTAATGGCTGCGCAGGTGGCATCGACCAAGTCGCCGCTGTCAGTTAAAAAGGGCTGGCCGTTGAAGGTCCACTTTATTTGATAATCCAGTTGATGTTTATCCAGAATATTCTCGACCCGCTGAATCAGCTGCTGGTCAGTGGTTTCGGTTGAGAAGCGGAAATTAAAACAAATTTCGAGCACCCCCGGGATCACGTTACCGGCACCGGTACCCGAATGGATATTGGATACCTGAAAACTGGTTGGCGGAAAAAACGCGTTGCCATTATCCCAGTGGGTGGTTGCCAGTTCGTCAATCGCTGGCGCCGCCAGATGAATCGGGTTTTTGGCCAGATGAGGGTAGGCCACATGGCCCTGAATACCTTTTACGGTTAGATCGCCGGTCAGCGATCCGCGGCGGCCATTTTTAACCACATCACCGACCTGATTGGTACTGGAAGGCTCGCCGACGATACACCAGTCAATTTTTTCATGGCGGGCTTCAAGTGTATCAATCACCTTGGTGGTGCCGTTGATAAAGGGACCTTCTTCATCACTGGTAATCAGATAGGCAATTGAGCCTTTATGATTTGGGTAGTTAGCTACAAATTTTTCAGTGGCTACTAACATCGCCGCCAGGCTGCCTTTCATATCCGCCGCGCCGCGGCCATAAATGACACCGTCAATTTCAGTGGCTTCAAAGGGTGGGGTATTCCAGCTTGATTCGGGACCTGATGGCACCACATCGGTGTGACCGGCGAAACACAAAAGCGGTTTCTGCTGACCTTTACGCGCCCACATGTTGGTGGTGTCATCAAATACCATGGTTTCGATATCAAAGCCTAACGGGCCAAGAATATCTGCCATCATTTTCTGGCAATCGGCATCATCCGGGGTAACCGAACGTTGATTAATGAGTGCTTTGCCAAGCTGAACAACATCCTGTTTCATGCCAATAACGCCTGGTATTGGTCGGCTTTAAAACCCAATAAATATTGTTGTTGATGGATCAATAGCGGTCTTTTTATCATTGCCGGGTATTGGCACATTAATTCAATGGCTTTGGTTTCAGTCATATCGGCTTTTTGTTCGTCGCTTAGTTGGCGATAGGTGGTGCCGCGGGTATTAAGCAATTGCTGCCAGTCAATTTGCTGTGCAACCGAGATAAGCCAGTCCTTGTCCATACCATCTGCTCTATAGTCATGGAATTGGTAGGATATATCCTGTTGTTCCAGCCATTTACGGGCTTTTTTAATCGTGTCGCAGTTTTTTATACCGTATAAAGTTGTCATGATTGAGTGTCGTTTACTTCCGTTAGTGGCAAAAGCGCCAAGCTGCCGGCAATTTTACCAAGATTAAATATACAGCGTCATCAATTGATCCTGACCCGCTATAACCTGTTGATAGTGCGGCAAAATACCAGTCAATTTATTGCTGTTCAAGATGGTAACCGGTGATATCACCCTGGACAGGCGTTTTTTCAGTTTTTGCAGGTTAATACTGAGCAGCAAATCACCGCTAGAGAAAGGTTGCCCACTTCTGACATGTAACTCAAATCCTTCGCCCATCATTTCATGCGAGTCGATGCCGATCTGGATCAGCATCATCAGCCCATTTGAGGCTTTTAAGCGTAATTGATGCGCCGTGGCCGGAACCTGATGCATGATCCCGTTAAAGGGGGCAATGACTTTGGAACCTGTCATCTCAATCGCCAACCCCTCTCCAAACAGGCGCTGGCTAAAAATCTCCGAGGGTACCTGATCCAGCGGCATTGCTTTACCGGTTAGCGGACTGATGATCGGAATACTTTTGGTGTGGACAGGAAGTTGATCAATACTGACCAAGTTATTGAACATGCATTAATCCAAAAAATAAAATAGCGTCATTCAGAGTGTAAATTATCACATTGTCTGGCGAGGGAAGGGTAAAAATATTGTCACTGTCTGTTGTTATCCACCAAATCTGTGGATAACCTTGTTGACCACTCGGGTATTAGTTTTTATCTTATTGAAAATATTAATTATTTTGTTATGAGCGGATTTTGTTCAACAGTCAATTCAGGTGTTAATCCGGAGAAATATTATGGCTGAAAAAGAAACAGGTAGTATTGGTTGGCGTGATTTAACTGTTGCCGATGCTGAGTCGGTACGTGATTTTTATGCCAGTGTAGTCGGCTGGAAAGTCAATCCCGTTAATATGGGGGAGTACCAGGATTATTCGATGCAGACACCGGGATCCGCGAAAGATGTGGCAGGTATTTGTCACAGTCGGGGGGAAACGCTGATTTACCGGCGCAGTGGTTAATGTACATACTGGTAGATGATTTGGACAGTTCATTGGTCGCGGTAAAACAACAGGGTGGAAAAGTACTCACCCGTATTAAACAGTTTAGTGCAACGTCCCGCTACGCGGTGATCGAAGATCCGGCTGGAGCGGTGTGCGCCATTTATGAGGAAAAAGACTAACAGTGCAGGTACTTGATATTTATGCCGGGCCCAGAGCATTAAAAACCATTCAACAACAGGGATTTCATCAACAACTTTTTAGCTGCATGCTGGGTGCGTCGGGAGGACCAAAGTGGTTTGTACTGGCGGGACTGGATCGGGTGATTATGCCGGAGTTCTTTGTTGGCAGAACAACACCGCTTGATTTGCTTGGGTCATCGGCCGGTTCGTTCCGTTTTGCCTGTTACGCGCAGCAGGATCCTTTGGCGGCGATTAATCGGCTGGCTCATTATTACTCGCATACAGTGTATTCGGACAAGCCGGACAATCAGGAAATTACTGACAAAGGCTGGCAACTACTGGATAAGGTGCTTGAAAACGATGGCGTTAATCAAATTCTGCAAAACCCCCTGGTACGAGCTCATTTTGTTGTGGCGCGTTGTCTTGGTTTTACCCGCTCTGAATCAAAAGGCCTGCAGCTAACCGGATTGCTGAGTAGTGCCGTAGCGAACAAGTTCAATCGCGCCCGCTTACAGCGGTATTACCAGCGTTTTGTTTTTTCCAGTCCCGGCAGCCAACTGATTATCAACGACCCTTATCAAATGCCGATTTATCCGGTTGACTTAAATGCCGCGAATTTGCAATCCGCATTGATGGCATCCGGCTCGATTCCCATTGTATTAAAAGGAGTAAGGGATATCGCCGATGCGCCACCGGGTATCTATCGGGATGGCGGAATTATTGATTACCATTTTGATTTGCAGGTAACGACAAAAAATGACCCTGAAGGCTTGGTGTTGTACCCGCACTTCTTTGCGCAACCCGTGCCAGGCTGGTTTGATAAAACCAATGGCCGCAAACCTCATGCTGCCAGCTATGATAATGTGGTGATGGTGGTTCCATCTGCCGAATTTGTGGCAAGCTTGCCTTATGCAAAAATTCCGGATCGTAAGGATTTTGAAACCATGCCAGCAGAGCAGCGTATCCGTTATTGGCAGGCGGTGTTGTCGGAATCGGATCGATTAGGCGAGGCGTTTATGCAACTTGCCACTGAGCAAAATGGGGTTGACCGGATAAAGCCGTTCAGTAATTAAGGGTAAGTGACGGTATTTTATATAAAAATGGCTGTCAATTAAGGGATAAAACCGCTAGTTTATAAATATTGTTGATGTCGCAATTGGCAGACATTAGTAATGAGCAGTTGTCGGCGTAATAGATACATTGCTAGCCAGCGGGATGTTGTCCAGCCAATGTATAGATATTCATTGCTAAATAATGAATGGTTGAGGGGGTTCCGCAGGGACATATAAGCGAAATCCGTGCATGGCATGGCGCTCAATCTCTTTATTGAGGTAACAAATGACAAAGTCACCCATACCCAAGGTCTTAATGCTAATGAGTTTGATTGTTTCATGTCATCAGACTTTTGCGGCTCAGAAAATTATCGTGCATGTCCAGGATCAACAAGGCAATGCGCTGCAACATGCGGTAGTCGAAATCATTGCAGCACAAGGCACAGCGCAGCCGCTTAGCCATGTTGATGAAGTGGCGATAATGGATCAGGTAAACAAACAATTTGCACCTAAAGTATTATTGATTGAGAAAGGCCAGTCTGTGCTGTTCCCCAACAGTGATGATATTCGCCATCATGTGTATTCCTTTTCTCCGGCCAAACCCTTTGAATTAAAACTCTATGCTGGCCGGCCCAAAGCTCCGATAGAGTTCAATCACCACGGAGTGGCGGTTTTAGGCTGTAATATCCATGATTCAATGGTTGGTTATATCTATATTGCCAATAGTGACGATGCCCAGATAACAGACGAACAGGGCAATGCCCAGCTCAGCTTGTCTGCTGGAGTTGATATTTCTGTCAGCGTCTGGCACAGCCAGAACGCTCAGGGAGCGGAAAAGCGACAAGTTATTCCGTTGGCTGAATTGCCGCAAGTGGATGGCCGTTATCAGATCAGTATGAAGGTTGAAGAGCCAGCGGCCAGAGACACCTTCGGCGCACAATTCAAACATTAAAATGTGGAAACATAGTTTAAAAAACCAGATTGTTTTATTTTGCGCGAGCCTGGTGTTAATCACGTCAGCCACCAGCTTGCTGAGTTTTTGGTGGTCAACCAGTCAATATAATGAGAAAAAAATACTGATTGATATTGATAGTGCCAAAAATGTCTATGAACAATATTTGGCCGCCAAAGAGAATTTGCTGATCACCGCCGCGCAGGTACTTACCGCCGATTTTGGTTTTAAGCAAGCTGTTGCCACTAATGACGCCGACACTATTGCCAGTGTGTTAAATAATCATGGTCAAAGGATCAGCGCAGATCTGATGATCCTGACCAATCTGGAAGGCAAACTGGTTTCTACCAGTTTCGAAAACTTTCAGCCCACCCAGGATATGTCGAAAGTGGTTACCGAACTATTGAATGGCCCTTTGCATGCCAAGTTCATCATCTTTGATAACACTTTGTATCAGGTCATATTATTGCCGGTAAAAGCACCACGTACTATCGCCTACAGCCTGATTGGCTTCAGAATTAACGAAACTGTGACCAACGATCTTAAACAGCTAACCGGTCTGGATGTCAGTTTCCTGCAAGGGGAAAACAAGGTTATAAGCACCTCGCTGGATCAACAATTATCCGCCGATATTCGTGGTTATGTCAGTCAGCATCGGTTGCCATGGCTATTTGGCAGCCGTATTGCTTATAGTAACCGGATCATTCCGCTGAATGGCATGTCTGATTCGCCGGTTAGCATATTGCTTAGTGCCAGTCTGGCGCAAACCTATGAAGAATTTGATCGTCTGTTGTATACCTTTCTGATCCTGGCTGCGTCGACTATGTTGGTCTGCCTTATCCTGAGCGGTTTGCTGGCCCGCAATATGACAGTGCCTTTATCCAGGTTGGTGGTTACCGCCAAACGCTTTGCCCAGGGGGATTATCTCAGCGAACCTGAAAGTAAGCGCGACAGCAGCGAGATAAAGGAATTGTTTAAGGCGTTCTCTGAAATGGGTAACGAAATTCAGGAGCGTGAGAGACAAATTACTTATCAGGCGCAGCACGACAGCCTGACCGGCTTGTATAATCGCCATATTATGGGATTGCATATTGATCAAATCCTCAAGTCCGGTAAGCGATTTCTGGTATTGGTAATTGATATCAAAGGACTCAAGCAAATTAACGACAAACTGGGGCCACAAATAGGTGATGACTGTATTCAGGTGGTTGCCAAGCGTTTGATAAATTATTCACCAGACGGTAAAGAAAATAACGCCCGTATTGGTGGTGACGAGTTTTTAACCTTATTAGCCTGTGACAAAAACCAAACTCCAGCTGCTCAGGTTGAAGCATTACTTGCCAAGCTTAATTTGCCTTACAGGGTCAGGGACTTATCGCTAAATTTGCGTTTTAGCTGCGGAGTGGCGATGTACCCGGATGACGCTGACGATTCCAAATCTCTGGTGCGACGCGCCACTATTGCTTCTGACGCCGCCTCTACCGCCAATCTGGAATTACGTTTTTATCAAACCGGTGAAGACGAAGCGCATCTGCAGCGTATTGCCATTGTCGAAGAACTGAAGCAAGCCTTGCACGCCGATGATGGTGCTCTGTTTATGCATTATCAGCCCAAATTAAGCACCAGGAATGGTCGAATAGAAAAAGTGGAAGCCTTGATCCGCTGGATCAATAGTGAGGGGAAATTTATTCCGCCTGACGTGTTTATTGATTTGGCTGAACGTGCCGGACTGATTATTGAGTTAACCCATTGGGTGATCAATGAAGTGGTTAAACAGGTAAAAACCTGGCAACAGCAGAATCTGTATATCAAGGCGTCAATCAATGTATCTGCTCAGGACCTGACTGACGATCATTTCCTTGAGTATTTACAGAAAACCATTGATATTCATGATGTTAGTGCTAAGTATATTACTATTGAACTGACCGAGCGCGATATGATGGAAGACGAGCAAAAAGCGCTTGCTGCCATTCATGAATTAAAGCAGGCCGGTTTTACCATCTCGGTGGATGACTACGGTGTTGGCCAGTCGTCATTGTCGAAACTCAAACAATTACCGCTGGATGAGTTGAAAATTGATAAAAGTTTTATTCTGGAACTGGATAAATCCGCCGGAGATCAGATTATCGTCAAGTCAACCATTATGCTCGGGCATAATTTAGGCTTCTCGATGGTTGCTGAGGGGGTCGAAAACCAGGCGTCACTGGACCTGTTAACGAGTATGGGGTGTGACCACATTCAGGGATACCACATTAGTCGGCCCCTGTCCGCCAAAGATTTAACCTTATGGTTGGAACAATATGATGTTACTGAAAAAAGCGTTTAGTACAGCATTGCTATCTACTGTTTGCATTCAGGCATATGCAGGTGGAGGCAAGTTATTGGCAACTCCGGGAGTTTCCCAGGCTGAAGGCTCTGGTGGTGGAGGGTTAGTGCCCTGGGCACAGCTGGCGGGGTACGCTTCGCGTGATGAAATCGCCGTTAACGGCTTTTGCAGTCGGGCAAATTTATCCGATTATCGGTTGGATGTCTGTGGTGCTCAATTGAACTTATATGACCGGGTTGAATTGTCTTATGCGCGGCAAAAATTCGATGTACCCGCGTTGTCGACCCAAATTGAGCAGGATATAAGCGGGATTAAAGTCCGTCTGTATGGTGATCTGGTTTATTCAACCTGGCCACAGCTCAGTGCGGGATGGCAACATAAATCGCTTAAAGATGGCACTGTCGCCAAACTGGTCGGTGCCAAGGATACCTCCGGCAACGATTTTTATCTGGCAGCCAGTAAATTGCACCTGGGCGCGGCTGCCGGTTATAACCTGTTCTGGAATTTGACTGCGCGCTATACCCAGGCCAATCAACTGGGATTGCTGGGTTTTGGCAGTGAAAACAAGGATGAAAGTATTCAACTTGAGGGGTCAACTGCTATTTTTCTCAGTCCCGAGTGGGCGGTGGGAGTCGAATATCGGCAGAAGCCGGATAATCTGGGTCTCAAGGAAGATGATTGGGCGGACTTGTTTGTAGCCTGGTTTCCCAACAAACATATCAGCGTCACCGCAGCCTGGTTGCAATTGGGAGAAATTGCCGGTGCTAAAGACCAGTCGGGCTGGTATCTGTCAATAGCGGGTTCATTATGAAAAATATTATCTTTGTCATTAGCTTAATATTCAGCCTCTGCTTGCTTGGCGGCTGTCAAACTCATCCACAACAGACGCTCTACCAAAAGCTGGGCGGACAGGCAGGAATTGAAAATCTGGTCGCAAGCTTTATTCAGCAAATTGGCCAGGATCAACAAATTTTTCATTATTTCGAACATGCCAATATCAACCATTTTCGTAACGGTTTTGTTTCCCATTTATGTGCGATAAGTGATGGCCCCTGTGAATATAGTGGTGACAGTATGGTGGATATTCACACCGGAATGAATGTGAATGAAGCGGATTTTAATCACGTGGTTGATTTGCTGGTTAAAGCCATGGAACAAAATGATCTACCGCTAACTACCCAAAATGAAGTGTTATCCAGACTGGCCCCCCTGCGGCCGGGCGTAATTTATCTGTAATCGAATAATTGAGGTTGATGTGAAAGCAAAATTTTTATCTTTACTGCTGTTAGTTTGTGGACTGCTCAGCAATGCCAATATTCAGGCTCAACCGCTTGAACTGATTGATATCAAAATTAACCAGTTAACCCTGAGTGTGGAATTGGCGGACAGTCCAAAAGAACGTGCCAAAGGTTTAATGGGCAGAAAAACCGCCAAACCGGGCATGTTATTTGTGTATAACAGTCCGCAGGAAACCGCATTCTGGATGGCCAACACCCTGATCCCGCTGGATCTGGCCTATATTGATGAAAAGGGCGTGATAGTGTCAATTATCCAGATGCAAGCGATGGATGAAAGCACTCATCCATCGCCCGGTGAGGTGATTGGCGCACTGGAAATGGAATTGGGCTGGTATGCCAAACATCAGGTAAAGGTGGGTGACAAAATCGAGTTTGTATTGGCTGACCAGTAACCGACGGATTATAGTGCCGGTTGCCGGTCACCAATTTGTGACTGATATTGCACATCACCCTTACGTTGTAACCATTCCTGTTTTGCTGCTTCAATCAGTTGCGGTTGTTGATACAAGGTTATTGCGCTGAGGGCCAGGGTTTTAATGGCCAACTGCATACCTTTATAGCCAATACTCATTCCTCCTGCCGCCACAGCCTGCCAGCTATGTGGCGGAGTGCCGGGTACCCAAGTAGCGGTCACAAAGCCGACGGTGGGGACATTCCAGCTAACATCACCCACGTCGGTTGATGCCGACGACGCATAGATTTCATCAGTCCAGGGATCGATTTGCTGTTCGGCGCCAATTCTTTTTTGTGCACGTTTGCTTAGACTGGGCCGGATTTTGTCAGCAAACTGTTTTTCTTCGCTGGTGTAATTCAAGCCGCCATAATGTTGCATACTGTCATAAGTCACTTTAGCTAAAGTGCTATTGGGCAGCACACTCCAGACGCCCGACATAATTTCCTGCTCTACTGTTGTTCCGGTGCCTAACGCCGCTGCTTGGGCGGTTTTTTCCAGTCTGGTCCATAACTCAGGTAAATCTGCGGCAGAAGGGGTACGCAGATAATAATAAACCTCGGCAAATTCCGGCACCACATTGGGTACCGAGCCACCATTCGTGATGACGTAATGAATGCGAGTTTCAGAGGGAACATGCTCACGCATCATATTGACCATATAATCCATTGCTTCGACAGCATCCAGGGCCGAGCGTCCCAGTTCCGGTGCGGCTGCGGCATGAGAGGCTATACCATGGAAGCGAAATTTAGCCGTTTTATTGGCTAACGTGGTCATCGCCTGAGCGTTGTTTCTATCGCCAGCATGCCAGTGCAATACAATATCAACATCTTTGAACAGCCCGTCTCGAACCATATAAACCTTACCGGATCCACCTTCCTCCGCGGGAGTGCCGTATAAACGCACTTGTCCATTAATCTTGTTCTGTTCCAACCAGTTTTTAACTGTGATGGCTGCTGCAACCGAACCGGCACCAAACAGGTGATGGCCGCACGCATGGCCTGCCTGTTTGCCTTCGATGGCTTGCTGTTGTGGTGTGGCCTGCTGGGACAGGCCGGGCAGGGCATCCATTTCGGCTAAAATACCAATCACCGGACCCGTACTGCCATAGCTGGCGACAAAGGCGGTGGGCATGCCTGCTACTCCAGCGTGAACAGTAAAGCCTTGGGCGGACAGCATCTGCTGCATAGCTTGCGAGCTTTTGTCTTCGTGAAAACGGACTTCAGCCCAGTTCCACATATTCTGCGCCAGCTCAATATTGCGAGTTTGATGTTGTTGCACAAATTGGGCGACATAGTCTGCATCACTTTGTGCCAGTAACGGCATACTTGTCAGACACAGGACTGACAGCAATATTTTCTGGCGCGCTTTGAACATATTCGTTCCTTCAAGGTTTCAGATTAAAGTCTTTCTCGCCGGTGGCCAGTAATTTATCCACCAGAACCCTTGCCGCTTGCTGCGCAACATAGGGAATAAGCTGACGATTGGTATTATCTCCCACTTCGTAGGTGACCGCATGAACCTGGTACTGATCGGCGATAAACTGTTTAAATACACCGTTATCGGGATTGGAGCCGGGCTTAACATTGGCTTTAAAGGCCCATTTGGTGTTATTCGCCAATCCTGCCAGCCAATCGTTCATCAGGTTTTTAGGTGCGATGGGATAATCTTCGGGCATGGTATAAAACACATCGTGATAGGTGGAATGAAAATCCACTGCAAACACAATTTTGCCACCGGCTTTAACAATACTGGCCAGTTTATCCCTGACCAGACGGGTTTCGGCCTGGGCAAACTTTTTCCAGTCACGGTTCAGATCAACACCATTAGCATTATGTCGCCAGTTACCCTGTTCTACGCCGTCAGGATTAACATCAGGTACCAGCAACAGGTTAAAACGCTGCGAAAAACGCTGTTGCAGCGCTTTATCAGTGAGTATTGCTTCTGAAAAACCGAATAAGGCCATGGCGCCGGTCACTTCAGGCGGATGCTGGCGACCAATCACCACCAACCATTCATGATTGCCAGGCGTTTGCTGAACCAGGGCATTAATGGGACGACCTTGTTCAGAGTTACCCAGCAATTCGAGTTTGGCATTCGCTGTTAGCGCCGACATTTTATTCAGCCACACCTCATATTCGGCGTTGTTGATCACCTCCTGGGCGGAGACCCAAAGCGGCTTTTGAGACGTGTTAATGCTGAACCACATGGCTTTGTTCTCAGTGCTGAATGGTATGCCTTGCCAATGCACGCCGTCATAACTGATTTTGGGAAAGTAACGCGGATAATTGCCATTGAAAGTCATCTTCAGTCGCACTGTGGCGTCTTGCTTGGAATGGACTTTAAAGCTGTACCAGGGACTGGGATTTACCGGCTCATTTTCTGGGTGAATACCGATATGATACTGGTGGGTATCCAGTTTTTCGCAACTATCCAGACGCGCCATACTGAAGTCGCTATCGAAGGTGACATCATCAAACTGGCAGGCCAGTGCGTTGTTAAAGGCAAATAAAGTGAATATAAATAATAGGCTACGATTCATGATGTAAATCATCCCGATCTAACAAAAGGTTATGGAAAACGCAGTCAAACAAGGGCAAACCCTTGAATGACTGCGACGACTAGACTAGAACTTTTTGTTAAGCGTCAGGTAAATATAACGCCCTGATGAGGAGTGCACACCACTCTCATAACCAAAAGTACCGGAACTGAAGGGCGGTTCTTTATCGCCGATATTGCGGGCGCCCAGAGTGAGTTTGGTATTATTCATCCAGCCTGATTGTTGGTCGAACTTATAACTTGCATATGCATCAACCGTCGACCAGCTATCAATTTGTTGATAGATCAGGTCACCATTGTCATCGGCGTAATATAACCAGCTGTTATCCAGATCGCTGATGTATTTGTATTTAACACCGGCTCCCCAGTTGTTCTTAGCCCATTTCAGACCCAAATTAGAACGCCATTCGGGGCGGCCATTTTGCCGAATTAAACTGCCTGTGGCACCGGGAATAGAAACGGGTTCGCCGTTATATAACAGGGCTGGATTACCCGCTTCCTGCGCATCCAGAACAGTTTGGGTTATCGCATCAACACCTTGATCAAACTGTTTGAGATTAGCTGCGCTGGCGTTGAAGGTAAACTGGCCAACTGCGGTTTCCAGTTTGTAATACAAGCTGTAATCAATACCTTTAATTTCACGCGGTAACAGGTTGGTGTAGTCGTTGGTTACGTAGAGTATTTCATCGCTTTGATTACGCACTACATTCGGGTTACTGGAACCTTCACTGCGTAATAGCGCATCGTACAGTATCTGGGTCTGGCTGCTTAAAATCCCGACCACATCCTGTTGTTCGATATGCCACCAGTCAGCGGTTAGCGTCAGGTTTTTAGTTGGGGTCAATACAATCCCGACAAATTTGTTCTTGCTGGTTTCGGGTTTCAGGCTACTGCTGCCGTTACGTATTTCCAGCGTGCCCTGACGACGGCCGAAAACAGGATCTGAACGGGTATTGGAACGAGCAACATCGACAGCCGTGGTCTGAGGTAATCCGGGGGCTTTAAAGCCTTCTGCCATTGCTGCCCGGAATTGTATATAGTCATTCACTTGCCAGGCCAGTGAAATCTTGGGCTTGGCAATATCGCCGACATCAGAAAAGCGTTCATAGCGGGTCGCCAGTTGCATATCCAGACTTTGTACTAAGGGGAGATCTCGTAATAAGGGGATTGCAAATTCCACATAAGCGGAGAATACATTGCGGCTGCCGGCAGAATCTGGTGTTGGACTGCTGCCCAGCACGGTACTGGCCAAATCGCCTATATCGCCACTGACAATTTCAATAAAAGGTAAGTTGCCGTTTAGGGCATCGCTACGTTTGTCCAAAAAACTTTCATAGCGATACTCCACACCGGCTGCCATGCCCACATCTCCCGCAGGCAGCGAGAACAGATCCGGGCGCGAGACTTTAAAATCGTATAATGCCAACTCGGTTTGTGATTCCCGTTCAACATTGATCATAAAACTGTCGATTACATCTTGCGCATTACCGGTTTCGTCACCCACGTTGGGATTGGACAGACTACCGCCATTAAACACATTGTAGGCGCTGGCCATATTGGTGCTGTTAACCGCTTGTTGAAACAACGTGGTATCAATACGGTTGGCCGAATCCAGTGTATGAGCTTTTGAATAGAGCAATGCTGAATCCCAGTCCCAGTTCTGATAGTAGCCACGCAACCCGGCTAACACTCGATAAGAGTAATCCTCAACGTTAATTTTGCGTGGACCGGTATCAATAGGGCGGTAGCGCAGCAAAGTGACATCTTCACCGAAAGGGTTGTAATAGGCGTCGGCGGGAATAGTAAAACGCTGGGCGGTCAGGTTACCACTTTGTTCGCGAACACGATCGGCTTCGGCCTGATAATATAATGCTTCACCATACAATTGGGCGTCATCGGTTAATTCATGGGTAAGTAAAGCGTACAAATTTAATCGGCTAACGGCAGAACTCAGTGACCGTGCTGTATTGGAGTCGTAACGAAGTTCTCTGTCCAGACTGCCCTGATCGGCACAAATTCCGCCATCCAGTTCTACCACGCAACCGCTGAAGCTGTCGGGTTGAATATGAAAGGTACCCAGACTGTCCGAACTCAACTCTGCCCAAGGGGTGGATGTGGTGCGGCCATCCAGACTGGTGTCGCTGGCAAACTCTTCGTCTAAACCAGGGTAATTACGCTGATCAGAGCTGGCCGCGTAGGCGCGCTCCGACGCCATCAGCATATCCTGATCATAAAGGCTGGCACTAACAGTCAAGTGGGTTTTCTCCTGATTAAAGAACCAGCCACCTGAACCCGAAATACTGATAGTGTCGCGATTTGTTCCATCATTCTTACCATACTGGAACTGTATATCGCCGCCGGTGTTTTTGTCTTTGAGTACATAGTTAATCACGCCAGCGATGGCGTCAGTACCATAAATTGCGGCAGCGCCGTCACGCAATACCTCAACCCGGCTTAAACCTCTAACCGGCAGGGCGTTAGAGTTTACCGTGGTGACTGGTACCAGATCTTCTGCCTGGGTACCGGGGTGTAGCACCAGTCGTCGACCATTTAGCAAGGTCAAACTGTAACCCGTACCTATACCACGTAAATTAATCGATGACACATCGCCGCGAGCGTCATTAACCCCGCCAACCACGCGTTCATTATTAAAACTGACTTCGCCCTGCTGTGGCAGTTCGGCGAGTAAATCGGCACCGCTGCTAATACCCAGATCTTCAAAATCAGCCGCACTAAAAGTGGTAACAGGCAAGGCGCCGGAGTCCTGATTTACCCTGATATTGGAACCCACCACCTGAATTCGTTCAACACTAGCTTCTTTTTTCTTTTGCTCAATTGCTGCGCCGGTCTCGACATTTGTTGGGCCGCCGGAAGTCGCAGGAGATGCATCAACGTCTGTCTTGCGGCGGATAATATAAGTCGAGGAAGATTCTTTAACAAACTCCAGATCCGTCCCCTCGAGTATCAGGGCTAGTGCCTGGGAAACGGTTAAGGTTGCGTCGATTTTTCGGGTTGTCCCTGCCGGAGTGACATCGGGAGAAAATAGAATCTGGGTGTGACTTTCTTCGGCTAGCTCCAGTAATGCCGAGTCAATATTCTGGGCTGGTATGTCAATTTGTCGAGCGAGTTCCTGTTCAGCCAGGCTGGCGCCGGAATACATCATTAGCATGATGCTACAGGTGAGTGAACTGAGCTTGAATGACTTGCGTAGTTTCATGGTGTGCCTCTGTTGTTTTAATTTTTAATCGTTATTGTTTGTTCGCCTCAATTTGCTATACGCAAGTAAACAGACTGTCCTCCATAAAATTTCAACTTTTTGGCATCAATAAAATATATTCAGGTGTTTTTTGTACCTGAACAGGTAATGCTGTTTCCAGCGCGGTAATAATACTGTCACCGTCTTTAAGGCGAAATACACCACTTATTTTAAGTTGGCCTAATTGTGCAGTTTGTAGCTGAATTTTTTTAATCCGGTAACGATTAAATTCGTTAATTACGTTATCGAGAGATTCATTTTCAAAACGAAATACCCCTTGACGCCAGTGCTGAGTCTTGGCTACTTGTTCCGGTATGTCTTGAGAAACCACCTCACTGGTACCGCTAAACGCGCCGACAGAACCCGCCGGCAGCAGGGTTTCGGCATGATCAAAGTCAATATTGTCACTAAGTGGTAATTGCGAATTCTGGATCGCAACCAGTCCTTCTGATACTGATACTTTCAAGGAGGAATCCGATTTACGCACATTAAACTTGGTACCTATAACCCGAATGGTCTTTTGACCGGTATTAATACTAAATACTCGCGCAGGATCTTTGGCAACGTCAAAAAACACTTCGCCCCGACGCAGCCAGACCTTGCGCTGGTTACCGGAGAAATCAATTTCAATGACACTATCGGTATTCAGGGTTACCACGCTACCGTCCGGCAAACCTACCGTACTGATTTCGCCTACGGCTGTCTGGTAATGGTTAGGTTGAACCTGGGGGGAAATGCTTTGCTCCAGGTTGCGAGGCGCAAAAATAAGCCAGCTCAATAATGTCACTGCAACCAGACTTGCAGCAATACCGCTCAACCAATAGCTTAGCTTGTGGTAGCGAGGTCTTGTGTCGGTCTGGTATAACTGGCTACTGCTGTCCCAGATTGCCAACATGGCATCGAATTCTTGCTGATGCAGGGGATTCGTCTGACACCAGTGATAAATCTGTGTTTCTTCCTGGGCGCTGAGCTCGCCAGAGTACAGACGGGCGACATAATTGGCCGCCTGTTGGCGAACTTCACTTTTGTTTGAGCGATAATTTGTCATTCTGCGAGCATCCTCTCTCTAATGGCAACCAGTGCTGCGGAAATATACTTCTCTACAGTACTGACTGATACACCTAACACATCACTAATTTCCCGATAGCTGCGTCCGTCGATGCGGTTTAAAATAAACGCTTGTTTGTGCACTGTTTTAATATCTGTCAACGCCTGTTCTATCTGGCTTAATTGTTTTCTGTTTTGCAGTTCCCGTTCGGGGGAATACAGGGAGCTGAATATAACGGCATCCTGTTCACTGATATGGGCGTCGCTACAGCGCACTTTGGCTCGCCTGTCAAGATCTATCAATAAATGAGTGGCTATCTGGAACAGGTAGTTGCGCACAGTATCCATTCTACCGGCCAATTTTTCCTGCAAGTTATCCAGTTTAAGCAGTCGCTCGTACACTTCCTGCATTACATCGTCGCAGTCGTTATCATTCAATCGCGAACGTACCCGAATAAAACGACGCAACGCACTGCCGTATTCAGCATATAGCTGTTCGATCAACTGGCTATTCTGAGCCGGTTCAGTTGAAGGGGATACAGTCTTGTTCAGATAAATGACTTTCACCTGATGTCAGTCTCGTTATGTTGTCTATCTTGCTATACGCACCAAACTGATAACCCCTCAACAGGGAATTGCTTTTAAACCTATAGTGATCAGTCAGCCTGACGGTTGGCAATGCTGACAAATAATAGTGACAATCCGCCAAATACAATAAAACCAATCACCACAGGGGTAATACTATGACTGATATAGTCGCCGATAAAAATGGCGATAGGCACTGACATCAAACTACTTAAAGAACCGATAATGGCAGCGCCCAGACCCGCCATTTCACCCAGTGGCTGCATTGCCATGGAGTTCAGGTTGCCAAACAATATTCCGACACAGAAAAACATCGGAAACAGCAAGGATACCAATTGCCATAGGGGAGGTACGCCGTTCTGGTTCACTGTCAGACATAGCAGTAGAGCAGAAAAAATTAACAACCCGACCAACGCCCAGTTGGATAATTTTTTCATGCCGTGGCGAACGACCAGTATACCGTTGGCAAAGGATGCAAATCCCACCGAAAAAGCGAGTAATGCAAAGTAGGCCGGAAACAGGTTGCCGGTTTGGTAAATAGTCTGAAAAATGGTCTGAGAGGTACTTAAATAGGCCAGAAACGCGCCGAATATCATCCCCATCGCCAAGGTGTAACCCATTACCTGAATATGCGTCAGGATGTATTTGCTTGATATCACCAGTTGTTTCCAGCTAAAGGGCTTTCGCCGCTCTATGGGTAAGGTTTCAGGTTGGCGCTGATAAAACCAGATACCGATAAACAGCGTAATGACCAAAAACAGGCTGAAAATATGTCGCCAGTTAAAAAATGTCAGCACGGTTTGGCCGATAATAGGTGCAATCATCGGAACCAGAATAAACACCATCATAATAAAGGACATCACCCGCGCCATGGCATTACCCTGATATTGATCCCGGATTAACGCCAACGTGGCTACGCGGGGACCTGAAACGCCAAATGCCTGGATCACCCGGCCAACTAACAGCATGGTCAGGCTGTTGGCAACTAAACAGATCACAGTACCAATGGCAAAAATAATCACCCCGGATAACACCGCTGCGCGGCGGCCTTTGCTGTCGGCAAAGGGACCGTAAAACAACTGGCCAATCGCCATACCAAAAAAGAATAGTGACACAATTAAATGGGTCTGGTGTGGATCCTCAGTACCCAGAGCCAGTCCGATCTGATTTAGCGCGGGTAACATGGCATCAATACTTAACGCCACCAGTGAGGTCATAAACGCCATTAGGGTCACAAATTCGGCTAGCCCCATGGCCGGCTTGCAATTCAATTCGGGAGTGTTGGACACAGCTTGTATACGCCTCGTTGCAAAAAAGCGGAATTATATCATCAAGGTAAGGTAACGAATGTAAGTTACAGGAATATTTTTAACTGCTGCGTTCTCCGCGCAAATTCTGGCTGATCAGTTTTTTAATTTGCTGGCTATCCAGCCCTTTGGATAACAGGTAGTGCAGTTTGGTCAGACAAGCTTCCAGGGTCATATCGCCGCCCGATATAACGCCGACCTGTTGCAAGGCGTTACCATTAGCATAGCCGGCCATATTGACCTTACCTCTCAGACATTGGGTACAGTTAACCACCACGATACCAGTCTGATCTGCAATGCGCAGTTGATCCAGTAATGCTTCATTCTGCGGTGCATTCCCCACACCATAACTGAGTAAAATCAGTGCATTGACCGGTTGCAGTATTGCGTTACGCAACACATCGGCGCTAATCCCGGGATATAGGGTGACCACGCCAACAGGTTGAGATGTAACCGGGCTGACGGTGACAGCAGTATTAGAGATGGGTTTGACCTCTCCGCTATTGACTTCAATATTGATACCGGCTTCCAGTAGCGGTGGGAAGTTGGGGGAATCAAAAGCACCAAAACCGTCAGCGTGAATTTTTTTGCTGCGATTGCCCCTAAGCAGCTTGTTGTTGAAAAATAGACTGACTTCGTGAATAGGGTAGTTGGCGGCTAAATACAGCGAGTTAAGCAGATTAACCTGACCGTCCGAGCGCAATTCTGCCAACGGAATTTGCGAGCCGGTGACGATAACCGGCTTGCCGAGATCTTCCAGCATAAAGGACAGTGCCGAGGCGGTAAATGCCATAGTGTCGGTACCATGCAGGATGATAAAACCGTCATATTTATGGTAATTGGCATAAATGTCGTCAGCAATTTGTTGCCAGTCGAGGGGGCTCATATCGGAAGAGTCAATTAGACAGGGATATTCATGCAAAGTAAATTCTGGCATCTCCGGACGATGAAATTCCGGCATATTGGCCAGTGTACCAGTCAAGAAGCCGGCAACCGGAACATAGCCCTTACTGGAAGGCCGCATGCCAATAGTGCCACCGGTATAGGCAATATAAATATGTTTTTTCATCGGGCCATGTCCTTCGCGGTTTTGTTTCTATTAAAACTAAAAAGCTCACCGTCGGGTGAGCTTTTTATCTACCTGGTGGTTAGTTAAAGCTCACAGGCAATACAAAATGCATAGATGCCTTGCGGATCGTTGAGTTTGGTCATTGAATCAAACTCGCCGAGTAGCTGCTTAATCATGGTCATAAATTGCGGATTTTCGCTTTGGGCGATATGTGCCCCCCCCATGACGTTGGCCGCCTTGCCAAACAACTCACGCCAGAATTTTTCCTTGGCAGAGATATCCGGCAGAATATCTTTGGTATCGTATTTTTCCAGTCCGGCCAGCTCGGCCGCCGCCGCTACAGAATCTGACAAGTAGCCCAAGTGATCGACCAGACCGATTTCCTGCGCTTTTTCACCGATCCAGACCCGCCCCTGGGCAATGCTGTCTACTTGTTCCTTACTCATGTCGCGCTCTTCCGCTACCATTGAAATAAACTGCTCATAGCCGTTTTCGATGCTACGCTGAAAAATTGCGCCGACACGCGGGTCCAGTGCCCGGGTGGCGGATAATCCGGCAAATTCGGTGGTACCCACGCCATCGGTATGCACACCCAGATAGTCCAGCGTATTTTCAAAGGTCATAAACATACCGAAAATGCCGATAGAGCCGGTAATAGTGGAAGGCGCGGCCCAAATCTGGTCGGCGCTGGCGGATATCCAGTAGCCGCCTGACGCAGCTACGCTGCTCATCTGTGCTACAACGGGTTTGCCGGCAGCTTTAAGATTTTCAATTTCCTGACGAATCACTTCGGAAGCAAAGGCGCTGCCGCCCGGAGAGTCTACATACAGCACCACGGCTTTGACTGTATCGTCCATACGTGCCTTACGCAGTAACTGCGCAGTGCTGTCGCCACCAATAGTACCGGGTTTCTGGAAACCATTGAGGATTTCACCTTTGGCTACCACGATGGCGACGTTGTTGCCGTTGCCATTATGCGGAAAGGGTGAGGTGATAACATCCAGATAGTCTTTAAAGCCTATATTGGTGTAGCCGCGCTTGTTATTGTTGTCGTCACTTTTACCCACTAGTCCGGTTAACTCGGTTAATACATCCTGACGAGTTTTAAGCGCGTCGACCCAATTATTTTGTAGGGCGTAGTTGGCAAAGTTGCCGTTAGCCTGTTCAAATTTGGTTAAAAACAAATCCAGTTCTTCGTCAAAATTATTGACCGGTACACCACGAGCTTCAGCTACGCGAGTTTTGTATTGGCGCCACATGGCGTCCAGCCAGGCCTGATTGGCCTGTTTGGCGGCATCTGACATATCATCACGAATATAGGGTTCAACATAGGATTTATAGGTACCGACGCGGAAAACATGGGTGGTGGCTTTGAGTTTTTCCAGTGCGGTTTTGAAATACATACCGTAACGGCCATAACCTTCGAATAACAACGAGCCCATAGGATTGAGGTATAAATGATCGGCATGTGCCGCCAGGTAGTATTGATTTTGCGAGTAATAATCACCAATCGCATAAACCGGCTTACCGCTTTGCTTGAAATCGTCTATGGCTGCACTGATTTGTTCCAGTTTATTCAGGCCTGCATGGCCCAGATTTTGTAAATCCAGCACCAGCGTTTTAATGCGCTTGTCTTCTTTGGCATTATTGATGGCAAAAATAACATCTGACAATAACACTTCAGGCTTGTCTTCGCGTTGCTCAAAGGCTTCCTGAATAAATTCCTGAAAGGGATCGACAGCTTCTTTCTGAATCACCACATCACCGACCAGATCCAGAACCAGCGCAGTCTCACTCGGCACTAATACTTTTTCTTCGCCGGACATAAAGGCACTAATCAGGACAATCGCAATAATCAAAAATATGATATTGAAAAAAGCATTGCGTAAAAAATTAAGAAATGACCAAAGCCCCGTAAACAACGACTTCGTCCAGCTTGTTCCTGTTGCCATAAATACCACCTATATAGTTCGATCAGGTTATTCTACTTAAATGGAGCCCTATAGCGAAGCTACAAATGTAATTAAATATGACTCAATCACGTGGATTTGAGATGCTCGTTGTTCATTCAGGGGTTTCAATCGCTTTTATTTAAGGTAAACTTATTGTTAACAGGTATGACCAGTAAGGGTGATAATTAATGAACGACCATGCTCTCTATCCGCACTTATTTAGTCCGCTGGATTTGGGTTTTACCCAATTATCCAACCGTACCCTGATGGGTTCCATGCATATTGGTCTGGAAGAAGAAAAACATGGTCATGAAAAACTGGCTGCGTTTTATGCGGAGCGTGCAGCAGGCGGCGTTGGGCTGATTGTTACCGGTGGTGTAAGTCCGAATCGTCAGGGTTGGTTATCACCCTTTGCATCACGAATGTCGAAAAAGAAACACGCATTGCAGCACCAGGTGATCACCGATGCCGTGCATCAGCACCAGGGTAAAATCTGTTTGCAAATTTTGCATGCCGGGCGTTACGGCTATCATCCATTAAACGTCGCACCTTCGGCCATTCAATCACCGATAACGCCGTTTAAACCTCGCGCGTTATCGGTACGCGGCATTTATAGCACCATTAAGGATTACGCCAATTGTGCGGCAATGGCCCAGTTAGCCGGGTATGACGGTGTCGAAATTATGGGCTCCGAAGGTTACCTGATTAATCAGTTTATTTGTCCGCGGACTAATACGCGTGACGACGAATGGGGCGGCAGTTTTGAAAATCGTGTGCGCCTGGCGGTAGAAATCGTTAAGGCCGTGCGGCAGCATGTGGGTGAAAAGTTTATTATTATTTACCGGTTATCCATGCTCGATTTAGTTGAAGGTGGAAATCAGTGGGAAGAAGTTGTCGCGTTGGCTAAATTAATTGAACAAGCGGGCGCAACCATTATCAATACCGGCATTGGTTGGCATGAAGCTCGCGTGCCTACGATCAGTACGTTGGTCCCCCGCGCCGCGTTTAGCTGGATCACCGAAAGAATGAAAGGTGAAGTTTCGCTTCCATTGATCACCACTAACCGCATAAACGATCCACAAGTGGCTGAAGATATACTGGCAAAAGGTCAGGCCGATATGGTCTCAATGGCCAGACCTTTTCTGGCTGATGCAGACTTTGTTAATAAAGCTAAAGCGGGTAAGGCGCATCTTATCAATACCTGTATTGCCTGCAATCAGGCCTGCCTGGATCACGTTTTCGCCAGAAAACGTGCCAGTTGTCTGGTGAATCCGCGCGCCGGATATGAAACCGAATTGAATTTTACCCTGACCAATCACAAACAAAAGCTGGCCGTTGTAGGGGCAGGACCTGCCGGATTGGCCTTTAGCTGCTACGCTGCCCAGCGCGGTCATGAAGTGCACTTGTTTGACAAGGCAGACAAAATTGGCGGCCAGTTTAATTACGCCAAAAAAATTCCCGGTAAAGAAGAGTTTTATGAAACCTTGCGCTATTTCGACAATCAGTTGCAACAACTCGGCGTATCAGTGCATTTAAACAGTACACAAACCACAGAATCTCTAGCCAAGGGGGGCTTTGATCAAGTGGTACTGGCAACCGGTATAGTACCTCGTCAGCTGGATATTCCCGGTATTGAACATCAAAAAGTGTTGAGCTATCTGGATGTACTCAGAGATGACAAGCCGGTAGGCAAAAAAGTGGCGATTATCGGTGCCGGGGGAATTGGTTTTGATGTGGCTGAATATCTGGTGGAATCGCATTCATTAACCGTCGAACCGGATAAATGGCTAAAAAACTGGGGAATTGACAAAAACTACAGCGACCGCGGCGCATTGCAGCCGCCTGAGGTGGAAGAACCGGCCAGACAAATCTATTTGTTGCAGCGTAAAACCACTCGTGTCGGCAAGGATCTGGGTAAAACCACTGGCTGGACCCATCGTAGTTCGCTTAAATCCAAAAAAGTGCAGATGATCCCCGGGGTGACGTATAAAGCAATAGATGATCAGGGCTTGCATATTGAAATTGATCAGCAAGCCCAAATTCTGGATGTTGATCATATTGTTATTTGCGCCGGTCAGCAGCCGTTGCGGGATCTGCAGCAAGGTCTGCTGGACAGAGGTATTACCACGCATATTATTGGTGGTGCCGATGTGGCAGCAGAACTGGACGCCAAACGAGCGATACGTCAGGGCGCAGAATTAGCCGCAGTGATATAGCGGTTAACTCTGCAGCGTCAGTTTTGCTATCAAGAAATCAATAAAACTTCTTAATCGCAAGGATATATGCCGGGCATGCGGATATAACAGAAAAACCGGACGCGATGCCCCACCATGTTGGGGCAGTAATTCGATCAGTTCTCCTCGTTCCAGTTCTTTTGCAACGATAAAACGATAGGTTTGTACCAGCCCGGCACTGTTTTTGGCCAGTGTTGCAATCCCAAGTGCATCGTCCGTACAGGTATAACTGCCGGTTGTTTCGATCTCGGTGATATTGCCATCAATGCTGAACAACCACGGAATTCTTCGTCCCGTACTTGGCAGTTCAAACTGGATACAGTCATGTTGTTCAAGATCGTCCAGATGGGTAGGAGTACCCGCTTGGTCAAGATAGGCGGGCGAAGCCACCAGCACCAGTTCGGCATATTCGAGTTTTCTGGCAATCATCGACGAATCTTTCGGATCTCGCATGCGGATAGCGAGATCGAAATCTTCGGCGATCAAGTCGATATTGCGATTACCAATATTAATCTCGAAGGTGATACCGGGATAAAGCTGGCGAAATTGCGCCAATAGCGGCAATAAACGGAAGTGACCATAGGGTGTTGGTGCGCTGATACGTAATAGTCCTGTCGGTGTACTCTGTTCGCCAGTCACTTCGCGTTCGGCTTCTTCCAATTGTGTGAGCGCATTGCGGCATTGTTGATAGTAGCGCCGTCCATGTTCGGTGACCCGAATCTGTCTTGTGGTTCGCACAAACAGACGCACACTGAGACGCTCTTCAAGCCTTGAGATGGAACGGCTTACCGCTGCGGGAGTAATCCCTGCAGTGTTGGCAGCCTGGGTAAAACTGCCTAGTTCTGCGGCCAGACAAAATAGTTCAATTCCGCTGAATTGCTTCTCGTCAAAGATACGTTTCATCTCATTGCTCCGGCAAATTTAATCCACAAAAATAATCTTTATTAGTTACAAAGTGTATCAAGTGATTTGCTTAATCCCATATTTATCTAAGTTTAAGTCAAAACTAGTATTGCCCGCATGACAGTCGCAGATGTATCGCGGCCGTCTCTATTGACGTTTATAACTGTTTTCGGGAGAAAAATTATGAATAGAAAAACTGTCATTATTACTGGCGCATCCAGCGGAATTGGTCTGGCCTTGGTCAAGGCTTATTTGTTGCAAGGTTTTAATGTTGTGGGTAACGCCCGCAGTGCTGAAGGTCTTCAAGCTGCGGCGACATCACTGGGTAATCCGGCTAACCTGTTGTTAGTGGCTGGTGATATTGCCGATCCAGATACAGCAGAGCGGGTTATTAGTGAAAGTATGCAACATTTCGGGCAGATCGATACTTTGATCAATAACGCGGGTATTTTTACGTCTAAAGCTTTTACCCAGTTCTCTGTGGAAGACTGGCAAAACAACATTAATACCAATCTGGCGGGATTTTTTCATATCAGTCAACGTGCTATTGACAAGATGGAGCAGCGGGGCAGTGGTCACCTAATACAAATTACCACCAGTATTGCTGATCAGCCAATTAACGGTGTACCTTCAGTGTTAGCCTCGCTGACCAAAGGTGGACTTAACGCGGCCACCAAATCGTTAGCAATTGAATACGCATCGCGCAATATTCGCGTTAATGCAGTAGCACCCGGCATTATCAAGACGCCCATGCATCCTGAAGAAACTCATTCAACCCTGGCAGCACTGCATCCTGTTGGCCGTATGGGCGAGATTCAGGATATTGTCGACGCCGTTCTGTTTCTTGATAAAGCGACCTTTGTAACAGGGGAAATACTCTATGTCGATGGCGGTCAGGCGGCCGGACATTGGTAACAATATTTAAAACAGGAGAATGACAATGCCATATGTAAATATCAGAGTAACGAATGAAGGTGTCACTACAGGGCAAAAGTTGCAGTTGATACAAGGAGCGACGGATTTACTTCAGCGGGTACTGAATAAAGATCCCGCCACAACCTTTGTTATTATCGATGAAGTCGAGATGGAGAACTGGGGCGTTAACCGAGAAAATGTTGCCAGCAGGCGTCAACGCGAGGCACGATAGAAAGTGTCTGCAGGGTCTTGGCAAGCAGCCAAAATGTTTCAATTGCTGCCAGTATTGTTTATACAAAGATACAAGGGTAAAACACTATGGTTCAGGACAAGACAGAAGGCGATGACAGGATAACAATAACAGAGCTTGTAGGCTTAACCATCGCCGGGTTGTGTGCCAGCCTGATTGGCATTGGACTGGCACGTTTCGCCTACACTCCGCTATTGCCTGCGCTAGTCGAGGGGAACTGGTTTGACGCTGCCGATGCGGCTTATCTTGGTGCTGCGAATTTAGCGGGCTACCTTGTTGGCGCTTTGATGGCGGGGACACTGGTAAAAAAGTTTCCGGTGGTAGCGACACTTAGAGTAATGATGCTGGCCGTTGCCGCGTCGTTTATAGCTTGTGCTTGGCCGGCAAGCTTTATCTGGTTTTCGTTGTGGCGACTACTATCAGGTTTCGCGGGTGGGGTACTTATGGTATTGGCGGCCCCCACTGTGCTTGCTCATATTCCGACGCTCAGACGGGGTCTTGTCAGTGGCGCCATTTTTAGCGGTATCGGCATAGGTATTGCTATTTCAGGCACGCTGATGCCGTTGTTGTTACAGCAGGGGATCACGCAAACTTGGCTCGGACTGGGTATGTTGTCCTTGCTGCTTACTGCCATTGCCTGGCGAGGATGGCCGCGCGTTGACGTATCTGTTACAGTAGTCGATTCCTCACCAGTGTCTATTCCGCTTTGGTCTTTGCGTGCTGTATATATCGAATACGCTCTGTGTGCTTTTGGACTCGTTCCGCATATGATTTTTCTGGTCGACTTTGTCGCACGTGGACTTGAACAGGGCCTATCTATTGGCTCGGGTTACTGGGTTATAGTAGGTTTTGGCGCTATCACCGGTCCGCTGGTGCTTGGCTATTTGGCAGACCACTTTGGTTATCGCGCCGTCCTGCGTTTGTGTTTGCTGGTCGAAACGTTCGCTATTGTGTTGCCGGTATTTAGTGCGGATAAAATAGCGTTAGCGGTATCGTGCGTACTGGTCGGCGCTTTTATACCAGGCAGTGTTATTTTGGCGCTTGGGCGTATTCGTGAGCTGTTTATAAATCATCCGGCAGGGCAGAAAAAAACCTGGGGTATCGCCACTACCGGTTTTGCGTTATTTCAGGCGGCGGGCGCGTACAGCCTTAGTTACGTGTTCGATCACAGCGATGGCGACTATACACTGCTGTTTATGTTGGGAGGAGTCGCCCTGAGCTTGGCCTTGATTGTTGATGTCGGTGCCGTTTTTACGCGGCACCGCAGAGCAGAGTTGAATGGTTAGGGGCTAGGGTCTGTTGATTTGTTTTCAACAAAGTCCTTAAGAGCATGAAGCCGCTGATCCCACTGCTGTTCCAGCTTGGCGATAAACTGCCTGGCGGTAGCCAGTTTATCGGTATCCAGTATAACTTCTGTCTCGCGTCCTTTTTGCGCCAAATGCACCAGATTGGCCGATACCAGCACCTGTAGTTGCTTCCGGGCACCCTGACGGGAAACGCCGAGATTCTTTGACAACTCGCCAATGGTATAAGGCTCGCCACTAGCGAGCCGCGTTACAATTAGCAGGCGAACCGGGTCACCCAAGGCTTTATATATCTGTGCTTCTAACATCTATGCCGCTTTAATGTAATTTTCTAAACGATCCAGCATAAAATCCCAGCCTTTGATATTTTGCATGATAGCCGATTCCATTACCTCAGCAGGTAGTTGGGTAAAACCGGACTCTATCAGGGTTATTTTACATAAGTCTGCCGATTCTTGTGCAATTTGGAATTCGACCAGGGTATTGGGTACGCTGAGCACGTCACCCACAAAACTATCCGCCCCCGGCACCCAGCGATAAGCAAAGTAATCATAGGGCTTGGCGTCTACGACATAAATCCGGCTAGTGCAGTGTTCGCCGAATCCGAAAACCGGTTGATGACCCGGACTATATTCGCCCTCCAGGGTTTCCGGGAACCACTTGGTTACCAGTTCAGGGTTGGCAATTGCCGCGTAGATTTTTTCTTTACTGGCGTTAATCATAATTTCACGTTTGATCATATCTTGCATAAGGAACTCACTTTCGGGTTGAGGTTTAATTTGCAGTCAGTAAAGCATTGTAATTATTTAAATGCAACCAAATGGTTGCATTTATTTTTGTTAAACTTGATTAATAATGGAATCTCTTCCATGCGTTGTTCCATAAAGTTCCCCTAGTAGTTGGTTTTTTAGGTATGACAAATACCTGAAGTGTATGAAATTTTTTTCAATACACTTTTGAATTATCGCCACAATCTGGCAACATAGCGGCAATTAACTGCTGCTTTTTGATATGGCAGACATTCCAACAGAATTAAGGGGTTTGCTTGGACTTTGTGGATACTGCCAAATTTGCACTGAAATCACTGCTAGGACAGCTTATTTTTATTGTTCTGTTGATTATCTGCATTGATAATTTACCGATTATGGTGGGGCAATATTTGCAAAAGTTGCAGTGGCTACCTCATTCACTGCTTATTGTGGCGGCAATTATGGCAGTCCAATTTGGTCATAGCCGCATATTTATTGCTTCCTGTTTACTCTTTTCCAGTCTCTATGTTGGCAGTATTCCGGCCGATTACTTGTCTGTTGAGCAAGTTCAGCATTTTCTGCCGCTGGTGCTGATCAGCAGTATGGTGGGATTATTATGGGAAAGAGACCGGGGTTTTAGTCTTCAGGGGCTGGCTGTCAGTGTGTCGGTGATGGTGGCCAGCTGCAGTACCGTTATTCTGGCCAGCATGTATTTGCAAAGTCTTTCAATGCCATGGTTAACTCAGTTATTTCAAAACTCAACCACTGTGACAGCCCTCAAGCTTAACGGCGCTGAAGTGTTATTAATGTTGATTGTGCAATTTGCCGGACTGGCACGCTTTATTTTAAAACCCACTAATCGTCACGCTGCACTGATGTTGGTGACCTTAAGCGTAACCGGCATGATGTTGTATTTTGGGCAATTATTACCACAGTTGATGTTGAGTATGCTGGCGGCGGCATTTTGTGTGCTGATTTTGCATGACAGCTACAATATGGCCTTTAAAGATGAATTAACCGGGATCAAAGGGCGCCGGGCGCTAATGCAATATGCGTCGACACTGGGCAAGAAGTACACCGTGGTGATGGGGGATGTGGATAAATTTAAGCGCTTTAATGACAAATATGGTCATGAAGTGGGTGATCAGGTGCTCAAAATGGTTGCCACCTGCGTCGACGAAGTGGGCGGTGGGGGTAAAGCTTTTCGTTATGGTGGTGAGGAATTTACCATCGTATTCCAGAACAAAACCGCCCAACAGGCCAAGCTTTTTGTTGAAGAAGTTCGTCAGGCGATTGGTGCCAGACCTTTTTTGTTACGCGGCTCGGGCCGCGAACAGGGGAATGCCAAAAGCCGTAGTGGGGCGGCAACTCAAAAACGTCAGGAAGTCTATGTGACATCCAGCTTTGGTATCGCCGAGCGGGATAGTCAGACTGCTGAATTTGAAGATGTGATGAAAGCTGCTGACCAGGCTTTGTACAAGGCAAAGGCCGCGGGTCGAAATTGTGTACAACTGGCTAAACAATAAAATGTGGCAGTATTTTCCCTTCAGCAACGGGTTGAATTTTTTTCTATCCGCAGAGTCCCAAGTTAGATGAATAAGTATTGGCTGAATTATGTGTTGCTGTTAATGATTGCTGTGCAATCAATGTTTGCAGTAGCTAGCCAACAGCAGCCCCATCAAATTGATATTAATCATCTCAAAGTTGAACACTCCCACCAATCGGACAAATTGTCTGTCTTAAAGGAGCGGGGAGACGCGTTGTCCGCCGGTCATAATATTGAAGATTGCCACCATTGTGGTCATTGCCATGGTTCCCATTCGGTTAGCTGGGTTAACAGTGTTTTCAGGTTTTCACTGGACGATCGGGAGCAAAATAAACTGCTAGATGTTGAACCTGCTTATCTGCCAACTTTTACCGACAATCTGTTGCGCCCTCCTATTTTCGCCTGATTCAAGAGTTTAAGTTTCGCTCTGATATTTCCGTCAGAGCATTTATCAATTGAATTAGGGCGTGCTGAATGTTACCCGCCAGTGTATTGGCGACATAATTATTTATCCCGCCCGGGAGAAAAAATCATGCAATCGAATATCTGCAGTCACCTTTTGCTGGTGACGGTACTGAGCTTTTCCGTGTTTGCTTACGGACAACAGCAAATTAACCCGATAACAGAATCTAGTCATAGCGAAAATGAAGGAGCGTCCCCGGTTATATTGACCGACGAGCAAATAGCGCACGCCGGGATCCAGGTTGAAACACTTCAACTGCAACCTATGCAGCAATTTCTTTACGCGCCTGCTGAAATAAAAGCGAATGGATACAGCACTTATATTGTTTCGCCACGGGTTGACTCTGTGGTGTTAACCCGTCATGTGTCTTTAGGTGAACACGTGGTCAATGGTCAGCCACTAGTCACCTTGTTCAGCGACGTTATTGCCCAGGCTCAGGCCAGGTACCGGATTGATTATGCCGAATGGAACCGGATCCGCAAATTGGCTAAAACGGCGGTCAGCGAGAAGAATATATCGGAAGCACAGACCGGTTATATCGCGTCCTTGGCCAACCTGAAAGCCTTCGGCCTGACAGACAACGACATAAAGCAATTAACCGCCGATAACAGCTCTGCACTGGGTGAATATACGCTGCAAGCGACACAATCCGGCTCAGTGTTAAATGATGATTTTCAGCAGGGCCAGCGGGTAGAGGCGGGACAAGCTTTGATGATATTGGCTGATGAAAGTGAATTATGGGTTGAGGCCCGATTGTCACCCGATGCTGGTATCCATTTGCCAACTGGCTCATATGCCAGACTGGAGGTCGGTAAACGCACGTTTTCAAGCCAGGTTATCCAGCAAGCCCACACTATTGACCCATTAACCCGCACCCGGGTTGTGCGCCTGTCGGTACAGAATAACGATCATCAGTTACATGCAGGTATGTTCGCTGACGTGTTTTTTGATATCAGTACTGATAAACCGGTTTTGGCTGTGCCCGAAGCCGCGCTGGTACGCGGTAGCGATGGTGACTGGATGGTTTTTGTTCAGGTTAGGCTAGGTGAATATGCGAGTAGGGAAGTGACGCCGGGCCATTCCAACGGTGTTGTCAGGCAGATAACCGGTATTGCCGCCGGTACCGCTGTCGTCGTACAGGGAGCCTTTTTTGTTGCCTCGGAGCAGGCTAAAAGCGGATTTGATCCGCATAATCATTAATTACGGAGTGTTTCCTTATGTTTAATCGATTAATTGATTGGGCTGTGAGCAACCGTTTATTGGTGGTGATCGCCTTGTTTACCTTGATAGCGTTTGCTGTTTTCAAGATCCCGCAACTGAATCTGGATGCATTCCCCGACGTGACCAATGTGCAGGTGGCGATTAACACCGAAGCACCCGGTCTGGCAGCTGAAGAAGTAGAGCAGTTAATTTCATTTCCGATTGAAGCGCTCCTGTATGCGTTACCTGATGTGCAGGAAGTGCGCTCCATTTCTAAAACCGGCTTGTCCGGAATTACCGTGGTATTCAGCGAGGGTACCGACATCTATTTTGCCAGACAACTGGTGTTTGAACGGTTGCAAGCCGCCAAACAGATGATCCCGGCCAATGTGGGAACGCCTGAAATCGGCCCTAATACTTCAGGATTAGGGCAGGTTTATCAATACTTGCTGCTGGCTGATCCCGACTCTGGATATAACGGTATGAACTTGCGAAGCCTCAACGATTGGGTGGTAAAGCTGCTGCTGATGCCGGTCGACGGGATTACCGATATTTTGTCGTTTGGCGGTCAAGTGCGCCAGTATCAGGTCAATCTCAATCCGTCCCGTTTACTTTCTTATTCGTTGTCGCAGCAGGATGTGGTGGAAGCCTTGCAACGCAACAATAGTAACGCTGGAGGTTGGTACCTGAATCGGGGGCAAGAGCAGTTGGTTATACGTGGTACCGGCTGGCTAAGTCATTCACAACGCGGGCTGGACGAAATAAGCCAGATCCCGTTGAAAACGATTCAAGGGACAGTTGTTACCATTGCAGACGTGGCAGAGGTAGAGTTGGGTAGTGAAATCCGGCAGGGGGCTGTCACCATGACCCGACGCCAAAATGGACAAGTAGAATCTCTGGGTGAAGTGGTGTCCGGCATTGTTCTTAAACGCATGGGAGCCAATACCAATGCAACTATACAGGGTATAGAGCAAAGGATGGCATTGATTAATCAGGCATTACCGCAAGGCGTCCGCTTACAACCTTTTTATAATCAGGCCGATCTGATTAAGCAGGCAATTAGCACTGTTACCAATGCGTTGCTGCTGGCGTTTGTTTTTATTCTGCTGGTATTGGCGTTGTTCTTGATGGATCTGGGTGCCACCTTGCTGGTGGTTATATCAATACCCATCTCCATCGCTATTGCGCTGATGATGATGGCGTGGTTAGGGATATCGGCCAATTTGATGTCACTAGGGGGCATTGCTGTTGCAATTGGTATGCTGGTCGATGGTTCTGTGGTGATGGTGGAAAATATGTTTAAGCATCTCAGCTGCCCAGACGCTAGGCATGATAATCAGACAGCGCCGCATAGCAGCCAATCTACAGATCCTGATAATGTTATTAACCACCGAAAGCTTATAGCACTTAGGTTGCAGCAGGCCGCTAGGGAAGTCGCACGTCCTGTTTTCTTTGCTAGCCTGATTATTCTGGTGGTGTTTATGCCTATGTTTAGCTTTGAAGGGGTTGAGGCAAAATTGTTCCAACCTATGGCAATCAGTATCATTCTGGCTATTTTAGCGGCTGTGTTGGTGGCATTAATTATCATCCCTGCGTTAGCCACTTATGTTTTTACGCGCGGTATCAAAGCGCGTCGCAGCATTATTTTCTCACCCCTTGAAAAAGCCTATAGGCGTAGCCTGAAATGGGCGCTGAGGCATAACAAAGTGGTATTGAGCATATCACTATTGATGCTGCTCGCGGCTGGCTTGTTGATCCCGCGCCTGGGTACCGAATTTGTTCCCGAACTGGAGGAAGGAACCATCAATCTGCGGGTAACTTTGGCGCCCTCGGCGAGTTTAGATACAGCATTGGCCGTCGCGCCTAAACTGGAATCGATGCTATTAACCTTTCCTGAGGTTAACTACGCACTGAGTCGCATTGGTCGAGCCGAGATTGGAGGGGATCCTGAACCGGTTAGCAATATTGAAATCTATATTGGCCTTAAACCCCGTGCCGAATGGACAAGCGCCGATAACCGCTATGCACTGCAAGATTTGATGTCGGACAAACTCGGACAATTTCCTGGATTATTACTGAATTTTTCCCAGCCTATTGCTACTCGGGTGGATGAATTGTTATCCGGGGTTAAGGCCCAACTGGCGATCAAGCTGTTTGGCCCTGATTTGGAAGTATTGACCACAAAGGGAGCTGAAATTGAACAGCTGATAAAAGGCATTGAAGGCGCTCGTGATGTGGCTTTGGAGCAGATTGTTGGTGAGTCACAACTGGTAGTGAGCCCTGATCGGCGGCAACTTTCCCGCTATGGTCTTTCTGTCCAGGATTTGATGTCTGTGGTGCAAAACGGATTGGGTGGGCAGAACGCCGGACAAATTATCAATGATAATCAACGTTATGATATTTATGTGCGTCTGGCTGAAAAATATCGGCAAGATCCACAACGTATCAGGGATTTACGTCTGCAGTCACCAACCGGAGCCTGGGTCAGACTGGAAGATGTGGCGCAGGTCAGCTTTCAGTCTGGTCCACCACAAATTCGCCGTGATGATGTGCAGCGCAGAGTGGTTATTCAAGCCAATGTGCAGGACAGGGATATGGGCAGTGTGGCGGAAGAAATTCGAAGCTTGGTTGACCAGTACATAGATTTACCAGCCGGGTATTCCGTCACCATTGGCGGGCAGTTTGAAAGCCAGCAACGCGCCCAGCAACGCCTGATGATTGTGGTGCCTGTTTCATTGGCGCTGATCGCCTTGTTGCTTTATTTCTCATTTGGATCGTTAGGGCAGGCCGCATTGATACTGGTTAACGTACCTTTGGCAGTAATTGGTGGCGTATTCAGTTTATATCTGTCGGGACAATATTTATCCGTACCCGGATCGGTAGGTTTTATTACCCTATTTGGCGTGGCGGTGCTGAATGGTGTGGTGATGGTAGAAAGTATCAATCAGCGTATCAACCAAGGTGAAGGTATTGGTGAAGCAGTTTATCAAGGAGCTATATCACGTTTGCGGCCGGTGTTAATGACGGCGCTAACATCCATGTTGGGCCTGATACCCATGTTGTTGTCTAACGGGGTTGGGGCAGAAATCCAGAAGCCCCTTGCCAGCGTGATTGTTGGCGGTTTGGTAAGTGCAACATTGTTAACCCTGTTTGTATTACCTATCTTGTTTAGCTGGTTTTCCAGACATAAGTATCCATAACCTCAGCGGTTTGTGAACTTAACGGATTATTTATTGGCGGGGCACATAATAGTGCCCCCGCTTATTCCAAGGGGTGGACTTTAAGCAAATCTTCCAATTTCATATCAAACAGATTGATAAAGTCCCGTTCTCCAAATGCGGCTAAATCCTGTTGCCATTCCTGATCTGAGCTCAGTTGTGTTATCACCCTATTTACCTGAGGTAACAAGTGAGAATAGGACGGGCTGAGCAGCATATGGCGGGTAAAACTGTCGATGTTGGGAGAATATTGCCTTATTTTGTCGGGGATCAGTTGTTGGTATGCATTGAGTATCTGCGACTTTTCCATTTGGACAACGTCCGCCTCGTGCTGGAGCAGTTTGTTGATACAGTCATTGTAATTGTCGCCGTTGATTCGTGTCATCTGCCCGCTAACGAACAGTGGTGAGAAATGTCGATAAACATGACCTTCAATGCCGCAGAATGTTTTATGCTTGAAGGCGTCGGGATACTGGCCAATAATCGCCCGTTCGGGTTGATAAACGATAACATCGGCATCCCATAAAATGGACTTGCTGGCCAGCAAACCGGGCTGACCTCCAAACCATTTGGAATTCGCCCATAGAATGGTGACATCTTCTCCCCGGGCCAGCTTCTGGTTGAGTAACGTCCGCGGGACAATATGTAATATCCAGTTTAAACCGGTTTTCTGGCGTAACTTACTAACCAATAAACGACTTAGATCGGTTGTTTTGTTGCCGTTGATAATAAAAGGTGCGAAGTCATGGTAAACATAGATCGGAATTTCATCAGAATGTTGTGCAGCATGATGCTGGCAGCCACTTATTGTCCATGCAATCATCGCCAGTAGTACTGCAAATAACTGCTCAATTTGGCGTTTGATATCAAGTTTCATATACAGCCGGGTAGTTTTTATGATGTCTGTTACCACTATTGACGCTAAACGTTAGCGGCTTTTAGTCTTTTTGTCACTGTCGTTTAACCACTTCTGGATCAGTTGAGCTATCCGTTTATGATCCTCTTCTGCCAGGCAAGTCAGCAATCTTGCCATATCCGGTTTGGCCTTGACCTTAGGTTGTTGTCTGGCAAACAAGTTGTTAAGCGGTGATTTTTTTTGGTCTGACATTTAAGGCTACGCGAAAGTTTTTTTCCGATCATTCCATCTTATACCAAACGGACCAAAAATAACCTGCGTCATGCGTATAGCGAGGAATAATAATGAATAAACTTGTCGAACTCTATTTGCCACTGCACCAACTGTTAAACAAGACTCGGCTAATACAAGGCGTTGCGCCTTTGTTGCTGCGTATTTATCTGGCACCGGTGTTAATGCAGGCAGGCTGGAATAAAATGCAGCATTTTGACGATACAGTAGAGTGGTTTGGCAATACGCAATGGGGATTGGGGTTACCTTTGCCTGAGCTGTTAGCCAGTCTGGCTATTGGAACTGAGTTTTTTGGGGCGATTTTGTTGTTAATTGGACTGGCAACACGCTGGATATCTATTCCGCTAATGGTAACTATGCTGGTAGCGGCGTTTACCGTGCATTGGCAAAATGGTTGGCTGGCGATTGCTGATGCATCGAGCTGGTTAGCTGACGGTACCCTGATAGCAAATGAAACGGTTATGGCTGCACCCCGTAAACTGGAGTTCGCGCGACAGATATTACAGCAACATGGCAATTATGACTGGTTGACGAGCAGTGGCAGCTTTGTGATTTTAAATAACGGCATAGAGTTTGCCGCGACGTATTTCATTATGTTGTTGACTCTGTTTTTTATTGGCGGGGGGAAATTCACCAGTATTGATTACTGGTTAGCCAAGCGTTTTATTCCAGAGGTTAAAAAATAAAAATTTCTGTTGTAAATAGGTCAAGGTTTTCCTAACGTTAGCAGCAGGCAACCGGGCAATTTTTTAGGGCAAACTATGCAAGCACTGGAACTGTTACTAAACCGTTCGTCTCAACCTCGTTTACAGGAGCCGGCACCTCAGGGAGAGGCGTTGGAAAATATTATGCAGGCCGGATTAAGAGCGCCGGATCATGCAGGGCTAACACCCTGGAAATTTATTGTTTGTCAGGCTAGTGGCTTACGTAAGCTCGGTGATATTTTTGAATTGGCCGCGATTGCCAATGATATGTCTGACAAGGATATTGAAAAGGCGCCGGATTTGCCTTTGCGTGCACCAATGGTCATTGTGGCTATCAGTAAGTTTGTCGAGCACGCCAAGGTGCCTTGGGTGGAGCAGGTTGCGTCGACTTCCTGTGCCATTCATGCCATGCAAATGGCTGCGGTTGCCCAAGGTTTTGCCGGCGTATGGCGCACCGGGGCTTATGCGCGGTTTGATGAAGTCAAAAGCGCGCTGAATCTTATTGAAGAAGATGAAATAGTCGGCTTTTTATACCTGGGGACACCGATGAGTCCGCCAACTTCGCGCCCGGCTAAAGACAGCAGCCAATATTTTGAAATTTGGGAATAATGCTGGCTGACAATGAATAAAGGTATACCCTTATTGACATAAAAAAAGCACCGTTAAAGGTGCTTTTTGTGTTTTATCGACTTCGTTTAGTAGTTGGCATTGCCGGGGGATCTTGGGAAGGCAATCACATCTCGCACGTTTTGCATTCCGGTCACATAAGCGACCAGTCGTTCAAAACCTAGACCAAAACCGGAGTGAGGTACGGTGCCATAACGGCGTAAGTCGCGATACCAGCTGTAATCAGCGGCATCCAGACCCATTTCTTCAATCCGCTGATCAAGAATATCCAGTCGCTCTTCACGCTGGGAACCACCGATAATCTCGCCAATACCCGGTGCTAATACATCCATAGCCGCCACGGTTTTGCCATCTTCGTTCTGGCGCATATAGAAGGATTTAATATCCTTGGGATAGTTCTGCATAATAATCGGCGCGCCCACATGTTCCTCGGCCAGATAACGTTCATGCTCGGAAGACAGATCGATACCCCATTCCACCGGGAACTCGAAGGTTTTACCGCAGTTTTGCAGAATCTCGATGGCGTCGGTGTAGTCCATCCGCACAAAGTCTTCCGCAATCACGTGCTCAAGGCGGGTGATCACATCTTTGTTGATACGTTCGGCGAAAAAGGCCATATCGTCGGCCCGCTCTGCCAATACCGCCTTAAATACATATTTCAGCAGTTGTTCGGCAAGTACCGCCATATCGTTGAGATCGGCAAAGGCGACTTCAGGCTCGATCATCCAGAATTCAGCCAAATGACGACTGGTATTGGAATTTTCAGCGCGGAAAGTCGGGCCAAAGGTATACACCTTGGACATGGCGCAGCAAAGGGTTTCCAGGTTGAGCTGTCCCGATACTGTTAAAAAAGCTTCTTTGCCGAAAAAGTCTTGGCTGTAATCCACTTCGCCTTTATCTGTCATCGGCAAGTTGACCATATCCAGTGTGGATACGCGGAACATTTCACCGGCTCCCTCACAATCACTGGCGGTAATAATCGGCGTACTGATCCAATAGTAACCCTGCTCGTGGAAAAAACGATGAATAGCCTGAGACAAACAGTTTCGAATGCGGGTCACCGCCCCAATCACGTTGGTACGGGCACGTAAATGAGCATGCTCACGCAAGTACTCTATCGAATGTCGTTTTGCTGCCATCGGATAGGTATCCGGGTTTTCGACCCAACCGACAATCTCGACTTGCTGCGCGTCGATTTCCCAGGCCTGGCCCTGACCTTCGGAAGCTTTAACTTTACCGCTGACAGAAACTGAACAGCCCGCAGTCAGTTTTTTAATATCTTCGTAATTATTTAATGTATTTAAAGCAATGACTTGCACCGGATCAAAACAGCTACCGTCGTGAACGGCTAAAAAGGACAGGCCGGCTTTGGAATCGCGTCGGGTTCTGATCCAACCTTTTACTACTACGTCAGTACCTGCGGCATGTTTGCCAGCCAGGACATCAGTAATCGGGGAGTGCGTCATGTGTATCTCCATAGCAAAATCAGTTGCAAGGCTGATTTATCATTTTTTAATGGTTTTGAGTCGATTATTGGATATTTGGGATGAAAAGTGTGTTTTTCAATGCCAAGATAGGACTCTCTTATTCAATCCGCCAATGTTACTTGGCTGGTGGACAGACTCAAGTAAAAATAATGGCTAATGACAATAAAAGTTATTTCAGTGATCAGCGTCATAAAGGCAAGGATCTGCTTTATCGTTTAATGGTGTTAACCGATGTGCTGGCCTGGGCTTTGTTTGTCGCAGCGATGGCAGTGTTTCATTTTGCTCGTCCTGAAATGGAAACCGGTTTTAACCGTTTTCTGGACGTCAATGTCCGAGAGGGCTGGAATCATTCGTTAATTGGCTGGTTGGTGTGGCTACTGGTGTTTTGTGTGGGAATGTCGTTGCTGATGATTGTTATCCGCAGTCGTCGTGCCAGACGCAAAACTGACGCATTATGGGTTAATATTTTTTTCCTGATCATTGCCGCCAGCGCATCACTCGCTTATCTGCTGCTTTATGTTGATATGGATATACCGGTTTAGACTTATTTTAAAGCGTTATAGATGGCGTCCGTTAAGCAGGTCAACTGGTCCGGCTCGATAATATAAGGTGGCATAATATACACCAGTTTACCGAAGGGGCGGATCCAGACACCTGCTTCAACAAATTTTCGTTGAATAACCGCCATATTGACGGGTTGTCTGGTTTCTACCACACCAATGGCACCCAATACGCGCACGTCGGCAACTGCGGCTAATTCTGTGCATCGGGCTAATTGGTGTTTAAGCTGATGCTCAATATTGTTTACCTGAGTTTGCCATTCTCCCGTTGCCAGTATCCCCAGACTGGCATTGGCAACCGCACAGGCTAATGGATTGCCCATAAAGGTCGGGCCATGCATAAACACCCCCGGCTGGCCTTCACTCACTCCGGCGGCAACATCTTCGGTACACAAAGTGGCGGCCAGTGTCATATATCCACCGGTTAACCCTTTACCCAAACACAGGATATCCGGGCTGATATCCGCATGCTGGCACGCGAAATATTGGCCAGTTCGGCCAAAGCCGGTGGCGATCTCGTCGCAAATCAGCAGTAAATCGTATTGATCACAGAGTTGGCGACAGCGCTGCAAATACATGGGGTGATAGAAGCGCATACCACCGGCACCTTGCACTACCGGTTCCAGAATCAATGCTGCCAGTTCATGGTGATGGCGCTCCACCAGTTCCTGCATGGGGATAAAGTCATCTTCATTCCAATGCTGATCAAAACGGGTTTGCGGGGCAGGAGCGAATATTTGCTGGGGTAGCACCTTGTTAAACAGGCTGTGCATACCATTAACCGGATCACACACCGACATCGCCGCAAACGTATCGCCGTGATAGCCGTTGCGCGGCGTAATAAAACGATATTTATCGTTATTGCCCTGACAGGCCCAATATTGCACGGCCATTTTCATCGCTACTTCCACCGCCACCGAACCGGAATCGGCCAGAAAAACGCGCTCTAGTCCTTGTGGTGCAACCTCAAGTAGTGAGCGACACAAATCAATCGCGGGTTGGTGGGTTAAGCCACCAAACATCACATGGGACATGTTATCTATTTGATCCTTGGCCGCCTGGTTGAGTAGCGGATGGTTGTAACCATGGATGGTTGACCACCAGGATGACATGCCATCGATCAGCTGTTTGCCATCCTGCATGTGCAAATAGACGCCGCTGGCTGACGTAACGCCATAACATGGCAATGGCTGCGTAGCGGATGTGTAGGGATGCCAGATGTGTTGCTGATCGAAAGAGAGATCCATATTTGCCTATATTCAGAATGTCAGGTGTACGTATTTGGAACAGCTGTTAACCTTTTATTGTTGATTAGGTTGACAAGTTTAGCGCGGGCAATAGACTAAGCCAGCATTCATCTCTTGTAAAGGAACACTATGACTGGCTCAGCAGATATTCGTAATGACTGGACGGTGGCTGAGGTAAATTCATTATTTGCCTTGCCTTTTAACGATCTACTGTTTAAAGCGCAAGGTATTCACCGTGCCAACTTTGACCCTAATGAAGTGCAAGTCAGTACCTTGCTGTCGATAAAAACCGGTGCCTGTCCGGAAGATTGCAAATATTGCCCACAGAGCGCCCATTACACTACCGATGTAGAAAAAGAGCGCCTGCTGGAAGTGGAAAAAGTGTTGGCAGAAGCACAAAAAGCCAAAGACTTGGGATCAACCCGCTTTTGTATGGGCGCGGCATGGCGTAATCCCAAAGATCGCGATATGCCTTATATTGTTGAAATGGTCAAAGGCGTAAAAGCATTGGGGCTGGAATCCTGTATGACGCTGGGTATGTTGAGCCGCGAACAGGCGGCCATGCTTAAAGAGTCCGGTCTGGATTATTACAATCATAATCTGGATACGTCGCCGGAATTTTATGGCGAGATTATTACCACTCGTACTTATGCTGATCGGTTAAATACGCTGCAGCATGTACGTGATTCAGGTATGAAGATATGCTCCGGCGGTATTGTCGGATTAGGTGAAACCGCCAATGATCGTTCGGCGTTACTAGTCCAATTGGCCAATTTACCCCAACAGCCAGAAAGTGTGCCGATTAATATGCTGGTCAAAGTAGAAGGCACGCCACTGCAAGATGAAGTGGATCTGGATCCGTTCGAGTTTATCCGTACTATTGCTGTGGCTCGTATTATGATGCCCAAATCTCATGTGCGCCTGTCTGCCGGTCGGGAAGAAATGAGTGAACAAACTCAGTCGTTGTGTTTTTTTGCCGGTGCGAATTCGATTTTCTATGGCAGTAAGTTGTTAACCACTGCCAACCCTGAAGCGGACTCGGATCAGATCCTGTTCCAGAAATTGGGAATCCGGCCGGAAGCCAGACAGGGGTATTCCGATGAAGTACATCAGGCAGCACTTTCTGACGCCATTGTAGAGCAACAACAACCGCAGCTTTTTTACGATGCAGCTCACTAGTTGCAACGCATAGAATAGAGAACCACATGGCCTTTGATTTTATCGTTACGTCATTACAGCAGCGGCGTAGCGATTCGTTGTATCGTCAACGCCAATCCATAACTGCGCTAAGCGCTACCGGCATTACGGTTGAAGGGCGGCCCTATATTAATTTTGCCAGCAATGATTATCTCGGCCTGGCTCAATCTGACCAGCTCAAACAAGCCTGGCAAGATGCGACTGAGCTTTGGGGCGTCGGCAGCGGCGCTTCGCCATTAGTGACTGGCTATAGTGCTGCCCATCAGGCATTGGAGTGTCGGTTAGCAGAGTACCTGCAACGCGAAGCGGTATTACTGTTTAATTCAGGATTTGCTGCCAATCAGGCCATTTGCCAAGGGTTAATGGCTCAGGGTGGATACATTATTGCCGACAAGCTCAGCCATGCTTCTATTATCGACGGCGCTCTGGCCAGCAACGGCAAGTTACAGCGCTTTGCCCACAATGATGTTAGCCATCTGCAACGTCTGATGAACAAATCCGCCGATAATAAGCTGGTTGTAACAGAAGGAGTATTTAGCATGGATGGCGATGTTTCTCCTTTAAAGCAGGTCAGTCAATGCTGTGCTGATCACAATGCCTGGTTAATGGTGGATGATGCGCATGGATTTGGCGTGCTGGGTGAGCAGGGGATGGGGAGCGCGGAATTACAGCAATTACCGCAAAATCAATTGCCGGTGTTGATGGCGACTTTCGGTAAAGCCGTGGGTACCGCAGGCGCTTTTGTGGCTGGCAGTCAGGAGTTGGTTGATTACCTGGTCAATTCTGCCCGTCATTATATTTACAGCACCCATATGCCGGCAGCGCAGGCGGTGGCGACGCTGGCAAGTATTGAACTAATCCGCAGCCAATCCTGGCGTCGTGACAAACTGCGTAGCAATATTGAGTATTTCAAAACCAGAGCCAACCAGCTCGGGATTGCACTGATGCCGTCAGATACCGCTATACAACCGGTAATGGTCGGTGATCCGGACCGAGCATTACAAACCAGTCGAGCATTAAAACAGGCTGGATTTTGGGTGACAGCCATTCGTTACCCCACAGTGCCGCAAGGAACGGAGCGATTGCGCATTACTTTATCGGCACAACATGAAGTGCCGGCACTGGACGAATTATTGATTGTTTTGGCCAAGGTCGTGCAACATGGAGACTAGCTTGCAGTCACCGGCGATTAATCTCAAGCAGCGTATTGCCCGTCAGTTTGGTCGGGCTGCGGCGGATTATGATCATTGTGCCGATGTGCAGTGGCACATTGCCCAGGATGCGCTGCAATTGTTGCCAGCAAGTGATGGCATGGTATTGGATATAGGTGCAGGCACAGGCAAAGTTACCCGCGCTATGCTGCCGTTGCATGCTAAAGTCATTGGACTGGATCTGGCCGAGGGAATGTTAAAATATGCGCAGCAACAAGCCCGCGAAAGTAACGCCCATTCGCTAAGCTGGGTGGCTGGCGACGGAGAAAAACTGCCGTTTCTTGATAACAGTTTTGAGGCCCTTTTCTCATCCATGGCATTGCAATGGTGTGGTTTAGGGGTGTTCAGCGAATGTTATCGGGTGATGAAACCAGCGGCAAGAGGCGTGGTGGCGATAATGTCGCAAGGCTCTTTCCAGCAATGGCAGCAATGCTGGCAACAAATAGACAGTCGGCAACATATAAATCAGTTTCCATCCCATGTATCATTGCAACAGGCAGCAGAGCGAGCCGGTTTTGCGGTTAAAGCAAGTCAGCGCGAGTATATGACTTACCATCCTGACGTGCGGCAACTGTTGGGGTCAATCAAGTCCATCGGCGCTAATGTTGTCACCGAAACGGCCAATGCGGTGCCATTGACCCGTCGCTCTTTGGCTGAGCTGAATAGACAATATGAACAATACCGCAATGAGCAAGGCTTATTACCTCTTGGATACCGTATTAGTTTTCTTCAACTGCACAAGCGTTAATCACACTTTTATAAATCTGGATTGATAGTGAAAAAAATATTTATTACCGCGACTGATACAGAAGCGGGCAAAACCTTTATGACAGAAGCCATTATGAAGGAGCTGACTGACAGACGTTATCAAGTATTGGGCTTTAAACCTGTTGCAGCCGGTTGTGAAGAAACTGCAGATGGATTACGCAATGCCGATGCGCTTGCCTTGCAAGCTCGTTGTAGTAAAACTCTGGATTACCAACAAATCAATCCGGTGGCATTTAAGGAGCCTGTGGCACCCCATCTGGCGGCTAAAAAGGCCGCGCAGCAGATTGATTTAACTCAACTCAATCAGGCATTTGATGTGCTGCAACAATATCAGCCGGACTTTATCCTCACCGAAGGCGCCGGTGGTTGGCGTTTGCCGCTTAGCGACACGCTGTTTTTATCCGATTTGGCTATTCAGCAGCAGATGTCGGTAGTGTTGGTGGTGCCGGTACGTCTTGGGTGTTTAAATCATGCTCGTTTAACGGCAGAAGCCATTGCCCATGACGGGCTGATCATATCCGGCTGGATTGCCAATATCCCGGATAGCAACATGGCCTATCTGCAAGACAACCTCGAAGCTCTGCAAACCCTGATTGACGCACCGTTGATCGGTAAAGTGCCACAAGTGAACAACGCGGATATGGCAGCGCCTTATCTGGATGTCACCCCGCTGTTGTAGAGTGACTTTTACAACAACTGCTGCAGCAACGAATAATTACAGATAGTCGGAAAGATCCTGGTGCGGTTCAATATTCATTTGGTCGCCTGCAACAAATACCAGTCCTTTTTTGTCACCCAGCAGTGTTAGCCGGTTTCCCTGTCTTTTTAATGCGCTGCCTTCGCGTATAGCCAGGACAGGCATGGTTGGATTGAGTACCATAAATTCTGCCAGTCGCTGGGCCCGGGTTTCACCGTTGTGTCCAGGCGGCTGATAGTCGGTGTAATGGGGATTTATCTGGAAAGGCACCAACTGCAATGCGTCAAATGAGGGTGGTTCAATAATCGGCATATCATTAGTGGTACGGATACTGTTGCCGGCAATATTGGAACCTGCGCTCCAGCCAACGTAGGGCGTGCCTGCGGAAACCTTTCTGTGGATACCGTTAAGCAGATCCTGTTTATATAGCTGGTAGAGTAAATTGAAGGTATTGCCACCGCCTACCACAATGGCCTGGGCATTTTCCAGCGCTTGACGGGCATTGGTTGTTTGGTGGATACCGGTCACATTAAATTGTGGCAAAGCCTGTTGAACCATTTTCGTATAACTATCCCAGTCAACAGTAACACCAGCGAAAGGAATAAACAGTAATTCAGATACATCTTGCAAATGTTCGTTGAGCATAGCTTGCGCATGTTCAAGGTAAGCGCCTTGCTCCTGTCTGGAACTACTTAATAGCAACAAATTCATTGTGATTCCTGATCCACATTAGTTTTTGGTCTCTATTATACCATTGGCGATGAAATATTTGCTGACACTTTAGTCTCTTGAATAATGAAATCTTAAGCACTACATATTGATACGTAGTTAAAGCCTGTTTCCATGAGGAATGTATGAAGCGTGTGTTGTTGTTTTTAGCGACAAATCTGGCCGTTGTGCTGGTGTTGTCTGTGGTAATGAATATCGTTTTTGCGGCCATGGATATTAATCCCGAGGGAATGGGCGGATTACTGGTATTTGCCAGTATTTTCGGTTTTGGTGGGGCCTTTATTTCCTTACTAATGTCTAAATGGTTGGCTAAGCGGGCAGTGTCCGCCAAGGTAATCAGCCAACCTGTGGGTGAAACGGAACGCTGGCTGGTGTCAACCGTACAGCGGTTGGCTAAACAAGCGAATATTGGTATGCCAGAAGTGGCAATGTATCGTTCCGTAGATATGAACGCCTTTGCTACCGGAGCTAATCGCAACAACGCGTTGGTCGCGGTATCGACAGGGTTGTTGGAAAGCATGGACAAGGATGAAGTGGAAGCGGTGCTGGCGCATGAAATCAGCCATATCGCTAACGGCGACATGGTCACCATGACCCTGTTACAGGGGGTGGTGAATACCTTTGTCATTTTTATGGCCAGGGTGATTGCTCACCTGATTGATAATGCTTTACGGGGAAATAACCGACAATCCGGCGGCTTGGGAATGTTTTCTTATATGGCGGTGGTGTTTGTGCTGGAAATGGTATTCGGTTTACTGGCCAGTATTATCGTTATGGCCTTTAGTCGTCATCGAGAGTTTCGCGCTGATGCCGGATCTGCCAGGTTAGTGGGCCGCAATAAAATGATCGCGGCACTACAGCGACTGAAACTGAGTCAGGAATCGCATCTGGATGGCAGCTTAATGGCGTTTGGCATCAGGGGCAAACGCAGTTTCAGCGAGCTATTTTTAAGTCATCCACCGTTGCAGAAACGTATTGATGCGTTACGTCAAAGCTAATAGGTAAAGCTAGCCGGGGCAAACTTGTTTGGCCCGGCGTGGCCGCCATCCGCTGAAAACCAGCATGCCGGATAACACCAATAACAGTCCCATTATTTGCATCTTATCTGGTACCACGCCCAGCGTGACACTGATCAGCAGGGTAAAAACCGGTACCAGATTAAAGGCGATTGCCGAGCGATCCGGCCCTAAAACCTGAATTCCCCTTAGCCAGAAAATATACGCCAAGACCGAACCACACAAGGCCATATAGAACAGAATGCTGTGAGTCTGCAGCGACAGTTGTTGTATGCTGCTATAGGGCGTGTCAGTGATAAAGGCGACCACAATCAGCGCCACTGCGCCGATAGATACGGTCCAGCGGGCAAATTGCAACGAAGGTATGTGTGATGCATAACGTTTGGAACCGACACTGTATAAACTCCAGGCCAAACAGGCGACCAGCATCCACAGATCACCTATGGCCACATGCAGCAAAGCAAAATTGCCGCCGGTGATCACCAGACTCACACCTACAAACGCGATGAGCATGCCAAGTAATTGGTATCGCATCATCCGTGCATTGAGTAGCCATACCGCCAGCAGCATTGAAACCATCGGTGATAGCGCCATAATCAACGCCGCATTAAGTGCCTGCGTGGTATGCAAAGCGGTAAAAAATGCGAAGTTGAATCCAAACACACCAATAATGCCAAGTGGCACCAATATCCACGCGTCACGCCATTGCAAAGATGATTCTGATTGACCTTTGATTAACCTGAACAGCAAAAATATCAACATGGCTATAAAGAATCGCTCGGCTGCGGCGGTCAGCGGTGTGACTGAATCCGCTATAGCCTGACCGGCATTGAAATTACTGCCCCAAAAAAAGGTACTGAGGATGACCAGCGGCCATATGTAAGCAGATTTGTTCATGTTGTCTGATAACCCTTGTGATGACGATGACAAATTTCGATATTGGAGAATATATTGATTTCGATTATGCTTTTAAATAGCTAAAAATGGAGTGATTAATTTCAAATATGAAATCAAAATTTTCGCTGGATGATATGCACCTGTTTCAACTGGTGGTGCAATACAAGGGGATTAATGCTACTGCGAGCGCAACCGGAATGGCTCCGGCGACGCTGAGCCGCCGCTTAAAATCGTTGGAAATGGCTCTGGGGGGGCGTTTGCTCGAGCGCAGTGCGCACCATTTTTCACTGACTGAAATGGGCAAGAATTATTATACCCAGTGCAGCCCGTTATTGAATGACCTGCATTCAATTGCTGAAACACTGGAAACTAACCAACATAAATTATGCGGGCGCTTGAAAATAACCGCGCCGATTAGCCTGAGTCAACGCTGGTTAAGCGGCTGCTTTTTCGATTTTGCCAAACGTTATCCACAGATCCATCTGGAACTGGTGCTATCCAATCATTATGAAAATCTGGTTGAGCAGCAGTTTGATGCGGCTTTTCGGGTTGGCGAACCTCAGGAACCCAACTGGATAGCCAGACATGTGTGGACCACTCACATGGGGTTATGTGCTTCAAAATCGTATTTGCAACAGGTGGGAGATATTCTTCATCCGCATGATTTGACTGATAAAAAGCTGATTGTGGCTGAACCTGTCACCGTCTGGGATCTTAAACATCGGCATAGCGGCGAAGTGGTGGGACTAAATCCGCAAAGCCGTTTCCGTACCAATGATTTTCATTTGGCTATTGATGCTATCGCAGCGCAGTTAGGTATTGGACTGGTGCCTAATTACTATTTTCGCGCAACCCAGGATGATACAGCGGAACTGCAAGCCGTTCTGCCTGACTGGATGGGACAACAGCGCCCGGTTTATCTTTTATATCGTGACCGGGAAACGGTATCGGCACGTTTAAGGGTTTTTATTGATTTTGTGATCGAATGGACTCAAACCTACCAAATTATCTAAACCCTTTTATGACACAACATTTACTTTTAAAGCCATCCACGGCTGGGTAGTATAGGCGGTCTGTTCAAACTTTTTTTGATCTGGTAAAACAATATTATGCGTCATTACCCTGCCATCCTGTTTGTCTGTTTAGGCAATATCTGTCGATCACCCTCTGCTCATGCGGTATTCCGCCACAAGGCCAAAGCTGAAGGACTTAGCATCACCACAGATTGTGCAGGTACACAAGGCTTCCATAAAAATGCCAAACCGGATGAAAGAGCCGTTTCAGCCGGTATGACAAGGGGTTACAATTTCGACGGTTTGTTTGCCCGACGGGTTGTGGCAGAAGATTTTGAAAAATTTGATCTGATCCTGGCGATGGATCATGCCAACTTTGCCGAACTCACCGACGCCTGTCCCGAGATATATCGACATAAAATCAAAATGTTTTTGTCCTTTAGCGACTGTGACGAAGAAGCCGTACCCGATCCTTATTATGGCGGCGCCAAGGGATTTGAGTACGTGCTGGATTTAATTGAAGACGCTGCCGACGGGTTGCTGGAGCATATCAAAGCAGAATCCCGGTGATAAATTCCAGTCGTCGCAGCCAGAATCTGTGGCTGGTGTGTCTCGCCCTAGCATTGCTAGTTTGCAGTCTGATTGTGTTATTTAGCGGTCTGTCTTCGCCCTTTGATTCCGTCGTTGACCAGCAAATCATGCTCCATATTCGTTTGCCGATGATGCTGACGGCGATGTCGGTAGGGGCGGCATTATCGGTTAGCTCGGCATTATTGCAGGTATTATTACGTAACCCGCTGGCGGATCCGGGCATTATCGGCATCAGCAGTGGCGCCAGCTTGTTTGCCGCTATTTATCTGCTGGCCGGTGGCGTATGGGGCTGGACCGGGATGCAGTATGGATTGCCGCTATTTTGTTTTATTGGTGCATTACTCTCGACGCTATTGATCTATATGCTGGCACGACGTATGGCCAGTTTAAATGGCAGCTCGGTGATTTTAGCCGGTATTGGTGTCTCGACTATTGCGGGGGCCATTATTGCCTGGCTATATTTTTTTTCTGATGCCCAGGCATTGCGCAATTTGACCTTCTGGTTAATGGGCAGCCTGATGCAAACTGATCTGCGACTGATCAGTGTGAGCGCCCCGTTGGTACTATTGTTGGTGATTGACAGTTTTGTCCAGAGCAAACGCTTGAACTGGCTGTATTTTGGTCATGTCAGTGCCCGCCTGGCCGGGTTGGATGTTAGTCGTTTTAATCGCCGTATATTGCTTAGCAGTGCTTTGTTGGTGGGCATTGCAGTATCTCTGGCTGGCTCCATCGCATTTGTCGGCTTGCTGGTTCCGCATTTATTGCGCAATTTCTGCGGACACGATAACCGTTTTATTATTCCAGCTTCGGCATTAGGTGGTGCCTTGTTATTGATGCTAGTGGTGATCCTGTCAAAAAGTTTTGGCGGTATCGCGGTGCCGGTCAGTATGTTAACTGCGACCTTGGGCGGTCCGGTTTTTCTGTATTCGATGAGCCGCATTGGCAGGCAGGCAAGATGAGTGGGTTAAGTATTCAACAGGTCAGTCTGGACAAACGACTCACTGGTATCAGTTTGCAAGTTCAACCGGCAGAGTTGCTCCATCTTATTGGCCCTAACGGCGCCGGTAAATCGTCATTGTTGCAGGTGTTGGCAGGCTTGTTACCCGTATCTTCAGGGCAGATCCGCTATGCCGGACGTAATTGGGCTGACTTTAGTCTGGCAGAGTTGGCCAATTTTAGAACCTTGCAGGAGCAAAGCGAATATCCCGCTTTTGCGGTAAAGGTGCGTGAAGCGTTGCAGTTTTTTATACCGGATCTGGCGACCATTCCCGAGCCTTTGGATAACGCGCTGGAAATCGCCCCGTTTCTGGACAAATCGATGCAGCAACTCTCTGGTGGCGAATTGCGCCGGGTACAGATTAGCCGCGCGTTACTGCAAGTCTGGCCAGCCATATTGGCCGGTGAAGGATTGATATTGCTGGATGAACCTTTGCAAGGACTGGATCTTCGCCACCAGTCGCTACTGATGCAATTGCTGGCTGATATTGCAGATAAAGGCAACAAGGTGGTGATCAGCAACCATGATCTCAATCTTTGTTACCGCTATGCAGACAAGGTCGGCTTGCTAAAAAGTGGCCAATTGCAGGAGTTCGGTCAAACTTCAGCAGTGATGCAGCCTGAAGCGCTTTCAAATGCCTTTGGCTGTCTTATTGCGATTCATACTACGTTAGAAGGTAAAAAGATTTTTCAAACAGTTGAAAAAGACCGCTAACCTCCGTATCTTTCTGGCTCCCGAATATTGCCCTATGAATAAACAGGGCTACTCTTTTGTGCAAACACTAACAGACTAAAGGAACAATAGTGAGTCAATGGCAACCTGATAGTTGGCGTCAAAAGCCAATATTACAACAACCCCAATATGACGATGTGCAACAACTGCAAGAAGTTGAGCAACGTCTGCATAGTTATCCTCCCGTTGTATTTGCCGCTGAAGCTCGCCAGTTGTTTAGTCAGTTAGCCGATGTGTCCCAAGGCAAGGGGTTTTTACTGCAAGGTGGTGATTGCGCTGAATCCTTTGATGAATTTAACGCACCCAAAATTCGCGATACCTTCAAGGTTATTCTGCAAATGGCGGTGGTGTTGACTTACGCGGGCAAATGTCCGGTCACCAAAGTGGCTCGTATGGCCGGCCAATATGCTAAACCGCGCTCCGGTGATTTTGAAACCATTGATGGTGTTTCTCTACCCAGCTACCGTGGCGATATTATTAACAGTTTTGAGTTTACCGAGGCCGCACGCCGTCCAGATCCGCAGCGTATGGTGGAAGCCTATCACCGCGCGTCTTCAACATTAAACCTGTTACGCGCTTTTGCGCAGGGCGGTTTGGCGGATTTGCATGAGGTAAATCGATGGAATATGGCGTTTGTGGAAAACAATCCGCTCAAAGAACGCTACCAGACCATGGCCAACAATCTGCATGATGCGCTGGAGTTTATGTCGGTGGTCGGCATCAATTCTGATACGCACAAGGCAATTCGCGAGACCACGCTGTTTACCTCCCATGAAGCTTTGCTGCTCAATTACGAACAGGCCTTGACCCGTCGCGATACCATGACTGGTGACTGGTACAACTGTTCTGCGCATATGTTGTGGATTGGCGAGCGTACCCGGCAACTGGATCATGCTCATGTGGAATTTTTCCGCGGTATCAATAATCCAATCGGGGTTAAAGTCGGCCCAACCATGCAGGAAGATGAGCTGATTGAGCTGATTGATGCGCTCAATCCGGATAACAAAGCCGGTCGTTTGACTTTGATCACGCGTATGGGCGCTGATAACCTGGCTGAAAACTTGCCACGTTTGCTACAGCGGGTAAAACAGGAAGGCCGCCACGTGGTGTGGAGTTCTGATCCGATGCATGGCAATACCATCAAGGCTTCCAGCGGTTATAAAACCCGTAATTTTGATGATATCTTGCGTGAAATTCAGCAGTTCTTCCAGGTTCATCGCGCTGAAGGTACTCATGCGGGTGGTATCCATCTGGAAATGACCGGCCAGCACGTCACCGAATGTACCGGCGGCGCGTATAAAATCAGTGATGCCGATTTGGCCGAATGTTACCAAACCCAGTGTGATCCGCGTTTAAACGCCGATCAGGTGCTGGAACTGGCCTTTTTAGTGGCTGATCATCTTAAATCGTAACTATCTGATTTATATTATAAAAATGGCCTCGTTTGAGGCCATTTTTTTATTCGCTATATTACAGGTTAAAAGCGTAGTCCCAATGCTTCGCATAAAAACCGTTGCAAGGGCTGGGCACGACCAAAAATACGCGCTACCTGTTCGGCCAAATCGTCCTGATATAACAGGGATTCGTCTATAGGCGTCAGGGCAATAAAATCCTTGCGTTTCAGTTCGTCAATCAGCGGGTGGTCACTATCAAAACCTCGGGGAGGGCGGGATAACGAACTGCCACTCATTTGATATATCTCGGTAAAAGGCGGATGCTCGATGGCATCCTGATAAGGGCCGGGTTTAGCGACGATATGATCCCGGTAAGCTTTAAGCTCGTCCGAGGCAGGATGCCAGGAACCCACACCCAAAAAGACATTACCCGGTTCAATATGCATATAAAACCCGGGGGCATGCACATCTTTACCCACTTCATGGCGAAACTGGATCCCCACATTGGTCTTGTACGGAGATTTGTCGTTAGAAAAGCGCACGTCCCGGTATACACGCATCAGCGAGCCGCCCATTTTCTTGGCATTGGCTTCGTAATGTGGCGAGATCATCTTGATCCAGTTGTCCATTTCCTGAATAAAATTTAGCGCAGGGGTGCGCACCAGCGCTTCGTAATCCTGTTTATGCTCATGAAACCAGCCTTTGTCGTTGTTATTACGTAGTGCTTGTAAAAAATGCATTAACTCTGGTGTGAAATGTTGTGGCATAAGGTCCTCAGGTTCTAGTATTTGCGGCGTTCCAGTCCGGTAATGGCTAATATTTTGGCCGAGATCTCTTCAATAGAAAACGACGTACTGTTCAAAAAAGGGATTTTTTCCCGTCGATACAGGTTTTCCACTTCCCTTAACTCCATCATACATTGCTGTAATGAAGCATAACGGCTGTTAGCCCGGCGCTCAGAGCGAATTTGATGCAAGCGCTGCGGGGCAATGGTTAAACCAAAAAGCTTGTGTTTATGGGCTCGCAGTGCCGCGGGCAGTTTTAACACATCTTGCATATCATCTTCGGTAAAAGGGTAGTTGGCGGCTTTAATGCCATATTGCAAGGCCAGATACAAACTGGTGGGAGTTTTACCGGAGCGCGATACGCCGGTCAGAATGATATCTGCTGCGCCATAGTCTTTAAGATTGGAGCCATCATCATTGGCCAGCGCAAAGTTCACCGCATCAATACGGATATCGTAGGTTTTTTCATGGATACTGTGTGTACGGTGTTTTTCCGGCTTGGCCTGGATGCCCAGGGCTTTTTCTAGTGGTGGCACAAACTGATTAAGGAAGTTGTAATTGATCCCGTCCGAGCTGGAGATGATATCCCGCACTTCCTGATTCACTATGGTATGAAATACCAGCGGACGCTGTCCGGTATCTTGAAAACTTTCAGAAATTTTCTTGTTAACTTCTAACGCTTGTTCGGCGGTTTCGATAAATGGAATAGTGTAATGTTTGAACTCGACAGGGAATAAAGACAGCAATGCGTGGCCGAATACCTCTGAGGTAATTGCGGTTCCGTCAGAGATATAAAAAGATGAGCGCATAACAATTCCTTAACAATGTTGTAATTTTATTACGAAAATAAATAAAAGTTTACTTTCTTATAACCAACATTCTAAAATCATCTGCGTAAAAAGCCAGTATTCATATAAAAAGCCGGATTTGTTTAAAAAATATAATAATAACAAGCGAAAAATTGGACGCGTAAGCACAAAGATCTAATAGATTGGAAAATGATTGGGACATAACGTCTCCATAACCTCAATATGCAGGAGTACCCTACAGTGCAAGAGTATGTTTTATGGTATCAACAGTTGGGCATGGCCGACGTTGATCGGGTGGGAGGCAAGAACGCATCCCTGGGAGAAATGATTTCTAATTTGGCCAATGCCGGTGTGCAAGTGCCCGGTGGTTTTGCTACCACGGCGCTGGCATTTAACGATTTTCTTGAGCAAAGTGGCCTGAACGACAGAATTCATCAATTGCTGGATGAACTGGACGTAGATGACGTCAGTGCTTTGGCAGTGGCCGGTAAAACTATTCGCGACTGGATTATCGAAACTCCCTTCCTGCCTGAACTGGAAAGCCAGATAAAGTCCGCTTTCGCCCAGTTACAGGGCGAAATGGGGGATGAGGCGTCTTTTGCTGTACGTTCCTCTGCCACAGCCGAAGATATGCCCGATGCCTCGTTTGCCGGTCAACAAGAAACCTTTTTGAATGTAAAAGGTTATGGCGCGGTAATGGTGGCAATTAAGCATGTATATGCCTCGCTGTTTAACGATCGGGCGATTTCCTACCGCGTACATCAAGGTTATGACCATAAAGGCGTTGCATTGTCTGCCGGCGTTCAGCGCATGGTGCGTAGCGATTGTGCGTCTTCTGGTGTGATGTTTACCATTGATACCGAATCCGGTTTTGAAGATGTGGTGTTTATTACGTCCTCATTCGGTTTGGGTGAAATGGTGGTACAGGGTGCTGTAAATCCTGATGAGTTTTATGTACACAAACCGACGTTGGACAGAGGTAAACCCGCCATCGTGCGGCGTAATATGGGTAGCAAACTGACCCAAATGATTTATTCCGATAATCAGGATCATGGCAAGCAAGTTTCAATTGTCGATGTAGAGCCCGCCAAAAGCCTGACGTTTTCTATTAACAATGCTGAAGTGACTGAGCTGGCCAAACAAGCCCAGATCATCGAAAAGCATTACCAGCGGCCTATGGATATTGAATGGGCCAAAGACGGTATCGATGGCAAGTTGTATATTGTTCAGGCCCGCCCTGAGACTGTGCGTAGTCGTGAGGATATCCAGGTCATTGAGCGCTTTAACCTTAAAGGTAAAGCCAAGGTTGTTGCCGAAGGCCGCGCCATCGGTCACAAAATTGGTAGCGGCATCGCCAAAGTATTATCCGGCGTGGAAGAAATGGAAAAGATCCAGCCAGGAGATGTGCTGGTTACCGATATGACCGATCCTGACTGGGAACCGATTATGAAGCGGGCCTCGGCGATTGTGACCAATCGCGGTGGACGCACCTGTCATGCCGCAATTATTGCTCGCGAGCTGGGTATTCCGGCTGTGGTGGGATGTGGCAATGCCACTGATTTAATCAGTAATGGCGATCAGGTGACGGTATCGTGTGCTGAAGGGGATACCGGTTATATCTATGATGAGCAACTGGAGTTTGACGTCACTACATCACGTATCGATTCTATGCCGGATTTACCGTTGAAGGTGATGATGAATGTGGGAAATCCTGACCGTGCCTTTGATTTCGCGCGCTTACCCAATGCGGGTGTCGGTTTGGCCCGTCTGGAATTTATTATCAACCGTATGATTGGCGTACACCCAAAAGCCTTGCTGAATTATGACTTGCAGCCGGATGAGGTTAAACAGGACATTGATTTAATGATGGCCGGTTATGAATCACCGGTAGAGTTTTATATCAGTAAACTGGTTGAGGGCATTGCCACTATTGGTGCGGCATTCTCGTCGCAAAAAGTGATCGTGCGGATGTCGGATTTTAAATCGAACGAGTACTTCAACCTGATTGGTGGTTACCAGTACGAGCCTGATGAAGAGAACCCGATGCTCGGTTTCCGTGGTGCCAGTCGTTATATATCAGAAGACTTCCGTGACTGCTTTGCCCTTGAATGCGAAGCGATAAAACGGGTGCGTAATGATATGGGACTGACCAATGTCGAGATTATGATCCCCTTTGTGCGTACTGTGGAAGAAGGCCGCAAGGTCGTAGAACTACTGGCGGAGCAGGGACTTAAGCAGGGTGAAAACGGCTTACGCATTATTATGATGTGTGAACTGCCTTCCAATGCGCTGCTGGCGGATCAATTTCTGGATATTTTTGACGGGTTTTCTATCGGTTCCAATGACTTGACCCAGTTAACTTTGGGACTGGACCGGGATTCAGGCGTGATTGCGCATTTATTTGATGAACGTAATGATGCGGTCAAAGCGCTGTTGTCAATGGCAATTAAAGCCGCCAAAACGCGCGGAAAATATGTGGGTATTTGCGGACAAGGCCCATCGGATCATGAAGATTTCGCTGCCTGGCTAGTCGAGCAGGGCATCGACAGTGTGTCATTAAATCCTGATTCGGTTGTTGAGACGTGGCTATATTTGGGTGAGAAGCACGCCTGATTGATTTAATCATCCGATAACAAAAAGCCAATCCGTTGATTGGCTTTTTGTTTTTAATTCATCTGGATTATGGGTTTTCAGTTACGACGATGTTTACGCGCCAGCAAATAACTGTCCAGTTTGCGGGCTGAATGCGACATGCTGCGCTGACTTAGTTTTAGCCAGCGTCGAGCCAACGGAAAATCAAAACTGAGCAACATCAGTCCGATGGCGATAGTCAAAATTGAACCGGGTAAAATGAAAAAGGTAAGCAGCCCAAACAACACTAATCCGGCCCCTAATATCATTCTAATCATTCTTTTCATTGTCATCTTCGATTACTTGCCACAAATGTATAGCGCTACTATAGAGTATATGGCGTCGGACAACATACAAAACAGTTGTTACAAACTCTTACTCACCAAGCATATGCCCGACATTATTTGCATATAGCGGCAATAGCGGGGGGCGTTTTGTTTCGGTATACTGCATGCATTCTAGAATCGTATTTGTGTATTCATGCTTCCTGTTGTTGATCCCCAAGCCAGTCTGGAACAAAACTATCTGGATTATCTGGCGGTATTACCTGAATCCGGTTTTTCCGGTGAAATAGAAACGGCTTATTCCAGCCGACTTGCTGTGTCTACCGATAACTCGGTGTATCAGGCATTGCCGCAAGCTGTGGTGTTTCCTAAAAATATTGATGATTTGACGCTGCTGGGGCGCACTGCTGCCGAAAGCCGTTTTATTGATATCCGTTTTAGCGCCAGAGGCGGGGGGACAGGTACTAACGGTCAATCCCTGACGCAGGGGATTGTCGTGGATGTATCGCGGCATATGAACCGGATACTGGACTTCAATGCCGAACAAAAATGGGTCAAGGTTCAGGCGGGTGTCGTCAAGGATCAGCTCAATGATTTTTTACGCCCGTTCGGCTATTTTTTCTCGCCAGATTTGTCCACTAGTAACCGTGCCACCATTGGCGGAATGATCAGTACTGATGCGTCAGGGCAGGGCTCGCTGGTTTACGGTAAAACCAGTGACCATGTGCTGGGGTTGACCTCGGTGCTGGCCAATGGTGATATTCTTGATACTGTTCCCGTTAGTGCTGAATCAGCACAGCAGCAAGCCACTACAGATAGCATCACGGGTCGAATCTATCAACAAATATTAGCCACTTGCGTTGGAAAGCGGCAGCAAATTTTGGCCAAATTTCCGCGTTTAAACCGTTTTTTGACGGGTTACGATTTGGAACATGCTGTCAGTGATGATTTGCAGCAGATTGATCTGAGCCGCATTATTAGCGGTTCGGAAGGCTCGCTGGTATTTGTTGCCGAAGCCACGCTCAATGTTACCCCTATTGCCAAATTCAAGGCACTGGTCAATATCAAATATGATTCATTTGAATCGGCTTTGCGCCACGCTCCGCAAATGGTGGCTGCGCAGGCGACGTCGGTAGAAACTCTGGATAGCAAAGTCCTCAATCTGGCGCGTCAGGATATTATCTGGCACAGCGTTAAAGATATGATCAGTGATGTACCAGGCAAGGATATGCTAGGCCTGAATATGGTCGAATATAACAGTGAATCGGAAGCTGATTTTGATGACAAGCTGTTGACTCTGGAATCGGTGTTGCAAGCTGACATCGCTCAGCAGCGCAATGGGGTTATTGGTTATCAGATTACTCGCGATACCAGCCAGATTACCAATATCTACGCGATGCGGAAAAAATCGGTCGGTCTATTGGGTAAAGCCGAAGGGCCGCAAAAACCGCTGCCTTTTGCTGAAGATACTGCAGTGCCACCAGAAAATCTGGCCGATTTTATTATGGAGTTCAGGGCATTACTGGACGGGCACGGATTGCGCTACGGCATGTTTGGGCATGTGGATGCCGGAGTATTGCATGTACGCCCGGCGCTGGATATGTGCGATCCGGCGCAGGAGCGTCTGATGAAAGAAATTTCCGATCAGGTAGTGGCGTTGGTGGCTAAATACGGCGGCCTGATGTGGGGAGAGCACGGCAAAGGTTACCGTTCGGAATATTCGCCGGAGTTTTTTGGTGATGAGTTGTTTGCCGAATTGCAAAAAATTAAGGCAGTGTTCGATCCATATAACAAGATGAATCCGGGCAAGATTTGCACGCCTTATCAAAGTACTGAGTCACTGGTCAAAGTGGATGATGTGAAACGTGGCCAATATGATCGGCAAATTCCTGTCAATATCCGCGAATCCTTTGCGCCAGCGATGAACTGTAACGGCAATGGCCTGTGTTTTAACTACGATACTAAATCCCCTATGTGCCCTTCCAGTAAGATCACTCGCGATCGTCGTCACAGCCCCAAAGGGCGAGCCGGTATGATGCGCGAATGGCTGCGCCTGTTAGCCAAGCAGAATGTCAATATTGAACAACTGGAAACGGCCCCGGAACAAATAAGCTGGCTGAGTAAATGGCGCAACAGCCGCAATCGTCACAATAGCGAGCAGCAGGATTTTTCTCACGAAGTGTTGGAAGTTATGGACGGGTGCCTGGCCTGCAAGGCGTGCACCAGCCAGTGTCCGATTAATGTCGATGTACCGACGTTCAGAGCCCGGTTTTTATCTATTTATTACCAGCGTTACAGCCGCCCGCTAAAAGATATGTTAGTGGGCAATATTGAAAAAATGGCACCGTTAATGGCGAAAGCACCAAAACTGGTGAACTTCTTTTTAAGGCAGAAATGGGTTAATAACCTGATCGATAAATCGATTGGTTATGTGGATACCCCTTTGTTAACTTCACCCAATCTGCGACAACGAGTGCAACATCGTTACGCCTTTGATTTGACTGAGCTAGAGAACATGAGCGCTGAGCAGCGGAGTCAAGTGGTGCTACTGGTGCAAGATCCTTTTACCAGTTATTACGAAGCCGAATTGGTGGATGACTATTTACAATTTATTGAAAAACTTGGCTATCAACCGGTGCTGGTACCTTTTGTGCCTAACGGTAAACCACAACATGTGAAAGGCTTCTTGCAGGAATTTGCCAGTACGGCAAAAAATGCCGCGCAACTGCTTAACCGCCTGGCGGCGTTAGGCTGTCCGATGCTGGGAGTCGATCCGTCGCTGGTGCTTTGTTACCGCGATGAATACAGTAAAGCGCTTGGCAAGGTGCGTGGTGAATTTGAGGTACTGCTGGTGCATGAATGGTTGAGTCGCTTGCAACAGTTACCCAGTGTTAACGCGCCGAATGATTTTTACCTGTTTTCCCATTGTACCGAGAAAACAGCGTTGCCGGTCAGCGGCAGTGAATGGCAGACAATATTTTCCCGTTTTGGATTATCATTAAAACTGGTTGAAACGGGATGTTGTGGCATGGCGGGTACTTACGGCCATGAGAAATCCAATCTGGATAATTCCATCGGGATTTATAATTTAAGTTGGCAACAGCAAATAACGGAGCTTAAACCCCAACAAATACTGGCTACCGGTTATTCCTGCCGTAGTCAGGTAAAACGTATTGAGGGTTTTAAACCAAAGCACCCAGTACAGATATTGTTAAATTCGTTGAGTGATTGAGTTTGGCAACGGATAAGCGGGGCAAGTCCCCGCTTAGTGAGTATATTGCAAGTCTGCCACTTGGCATTGTGTAATAGGGCAAGCCATCCGCTGTCTGGGAATACCTGCATCCATATATACTGTTCCGACCGGTTGAAATCCCTGTCGTTGATAGTAGTCTATCCCTTCTAATTCACACTGAACGATAACGGCATCAATATGCTGTTTTCTGGCCAGTTTTAGCAACGCTTTAAACAATTTTTGATATACCTCCGGATGACGGCAATGGCGGTCAACCGCAACTCTGCCCATTTCGCCTTCTGGCGTAATCCGGCCAGTGGCGATAGGTGTTTCCTGCTCATCAAAAATTAATACATGTAAAGAGCGGGGATCCTGCTGATCAAACTCGATATCCCGGGGGATCCGCCACTCACACACAAACACCTTTTCTCTCAATTGGGTCAGTTTGTCTTTAGCATTCTTCCAGTCGACGCTTTTTGCTCTTAACGTCATAAATGCTCTCCTTAGGGATTGCTGTTCTTTATCTTCACCACAGTGGTCGATTTGAATGAGTAACAACCCCTTAACACTCAGGGAACCAGTACCCTGTATTAACAAGAATAGTTAACATCTGTATAAAATCTAGCCACTCCTGCGTTCGGGCTAAGTTTTGAGCTTGAAAAACGTCCTGATTAAGCAGTTGTATCATCAAAGGTTGGCTGTGCTGAGGAAGCTTAAATGCCTGTCCGTCCAGATAAAAACTAAAGTCATCTGACTGGCTTTGCTGATATAGCGGTTTTAATCCTCCTCGCGGGCTAAAGGTAACGCCCTGTTCCAGCAGTTTATATATATCATCTGGCGTAAAGGGGGGATCGGGCTCTAATTCATCCCCGGGCGCGGACTGGCTCAAATGGGTAAGTATGAATCTTTCAAAATCATCGCTTTGTATTGCTTCTGTCATCAATTTTCTAAATCTGCACAGTTCTGCATCCAGAATTAACGCGGGGCTGGAGCGTGAAGCAATATCTGCATCACTAAATCGTTGATTAAAACTGTTGGTTTGCACAGCAAAATCGGCCAGAGACAGGATTAAATCCTGCTGGGAAGGGGCGCGAAAGCCGACTGAATAATTAATGCAATCTTCCAGTGCGATGCCGTTATGTGGCCACCCCGGGGGAATATAAATAATATCGCCGGGGTAGAAAATCTCATCAATAACGGGTTCAAAGGTTTCAATCTGACTCAACTGTGGATGCGGGTAGATTTTCTGATGCTCTCCAGGCTGACCAATTTGCCAACGCCGTGATCCTTTTCCCTGGACGATAAATACATCGTATTGATCCAGATGTGGCCCGACACCGGCTCCGGCGACTGAATAGCTGATCATTAAATCGTCAGTACGCCAAAACGGCAGGAAGTTAAAGGCCGACATTAATGCTTGGCTGTCCGGAATATGGTGATTGACACTTTGCACCAGCAACGACCATTGATTGACACACAGAGCGGTAAAATCATGCTCTGTAAAAGGGCCTTGCTCCATGCCCCAACCATCTTTGGAACGACTGATAATACGTGCATCAATCTCTTCTTCCATCGCCAGGCCGGCAAGTTCATGCTCATCAACAGGATCAATAAAGTTGACCAGTCCTTGGCGAATGATACAGGGCTTTTTTTGCCAGTAAGTATTCAAAAATAACTCGGGATCAACCCCGTTCAGACGAAAATCTTGCATGTAATAACCAGCTAAAATGGATGGACTTAAAGGACGCTAATACTTTCTATAATCAAGTTAATAACGAGAATGAATTAAGACGGTTGGTTGAATATTTTTAATTTAACCTCAGGTACTTATTAGAAGCAATATAAAGTCTATTATTGTAAGTTGACCCAGTCAGCCAAAATGCAGGAGCAAGCCATGCAAGCGTTAAAAGAAAAGTCTTTGTTGCGTCATTCATCCTATATTGATGGACAGTGGCAAACCGGTGGCAACCATATTGATGTGATTAATCCCGCCACAGGCAAATCCGTTAGCCAGGTGGTTAATGCGGGAGCGGAACAGGCAGAAAAAGCCGTAGTAGCGGCTAAAGTGGCATTACCCGCGTGGTCATCAAAATCGGCGGGTGAGCGTGCTGCTTTGATGCGCAAGTGGTTTGACTTGATGATGCAGCATCAGGACGATTTGGGTCGTATCCTGACCCTGGAACAAGGTAAACCGTTAAAGGAAGCAAAAGGTGAAATCGCCTACGGCGCGTCTTTTATCGAATGGTTTGCCGAAGAAGCAAAACGGGTTTATGGCGACGTTATTCCATCTCCTGGTGCGGACAAACGCATTGTGGTGTTAAAGCAACCAGTAGGTGTGGTTGCGGCGATAACGCCCTGGAATTTCCCCAATGCCATGATTGCCCGCAAGGCTGCCGCGGCATTGGCCGCAGGCTGCACTTTTGTGGTACGTCCCGCCACACAAACCCCGTTATCCGCGTTAGCGATGGCCGAACTTGCCGAACGGGCCGGTATTCCAGCCGGTGTGTTTAATGTGGTGGTAGGGGACGATGCCAAAGCCATAGGTAAAGTGCTTACCCAACATCCAGATGTGGCTAAGTTTACTTTTACTGGCTCGACTCAGACTGGCAAGTTATTAATCGGACAGTGTGCTTCTACGGTTAAAAAAGTGTCGATGGAATTGGGGGGCAATGCGCCTTTTATTGTATTTAATGATGCAGATATTGACGCCGCGGTGGAGGGGGCAATTGCGTCCAAATATCGTAATGCCGGGCAAACTTGTGTGTGTACCAATCGCATTTTTGTTCAGCAGGATATTATCGAAAAGTTTACCGATAAGTTTGTCGATGCAGTCGCCAAACTAAAGGTTGGCGACGGGCTGAAAGATGGTGTTGATATTGGTCCGCTGATTACCGAGGATGCGCTATCTGGTGTGATTAAATTGGTCGAACAGTCGGTGGAGCAGGGGGCGCAGGTGGTTCTTGGAGGAAAAACACACAAAGCCGGAGACAATTTCTATATGCCGACGGTAATGACCAACGTCAATAACGATATGCCGGTAGCCCAAACTGAGATATTTGGACCGGTTTCGCCAATTATCGGCTTTGCTGATGAGCAGCAGGTAATTGACATGGCTAACGATACCGATGTAGGGCTGGCTGCTTATTTTTATTCCCGAGATATTGGCCGTATCTGGCGGGTGGCAGAAAAACTGGACTATGGCATGGTAGGCATTAATGAAGGATTAATATCCAATGCGGCAGCTCCTTTCGGGGGAGTCAAACAGTCAGGTTATGGTCGTGAAGGTTCCAAGTACGGACTGGATGACTATTTGGAAATAAAATATTTGTGTATGGGTGGGCTGGATAAGTGATACCAATCCGTATAAACAATTGCCCACTCAGCGAGAATTTATACGGATTGGTATGACAGGCTTTAGCGACTGGCTGAATTAGGATGCATTAGCCAGTAACTGTTAATTTCACCCATACCTTTAACCTCTATTTTGCCGCGTAAACGGCATTGAAACTGATCTTTAACCTGTAAATAGGTATTCTCGGTAATCTGGATTTTATGGCTTTCACCATAGCTTTCCATGCGTGATGCCAGATTGACTGCTTCGCCCCACAGGTCATAGCTGAATTTGTTTTTACCTATGACACCGGCCACCACCGGGCCGGTATTGATACCAATACGTAATCCGTTGTCGAGTTGATGTTCTCGGCAAAAACGTTCAAAGCAGTGTTGCATTTGCAATGCACATTCACACACCTGGACGGCGTGATATTTGTCCGAATTGGGCACCCCGCAAACAGCCATGATTTCATCACCGATGGTCTTAATCTTTTCCAGACGATAACGACTAAGCACCAGATCGAACTCGCTATATAGATCGTTCAGCAAGCTGACCAGCTCAATAGCAGATTTATGCTGGCTTAACTGTGAAAAATTGGAGATATCAGCAAACAGTATAGTTGCCTGATCAAAATAATCGGCTACAGGTTGACTGGATTCCTTCAATCGTTTGGCGATAGCCGGAGGCAATATATTCAGCAATAAATTTTCCGAGCGTTTTCTTTCATAATTCACCTTTTCTCTATCCAGCTGGGTATTTAACTGAATATAAAATGCACACAGGATCCCGGCGATGACCAGATTGATCAGGTTAGTGGTGCCGACCAACTGGCTATAGTCGAGATGGCTGGCTGGCGTCGGCGGGTTTATAAAGCCGAACAATAGGGTCAAAAGCGCAAAATAGCCGATGATGGTCCGGCTGAGTAACGGTGAATCGACCTGAAAAATAAATGGCGTGGCAAACACGCCAAGCAAGAAAAAATAGTGCACGTTGGCCTGGGCGCCCAAATGCAGTGCCGTTAAAATTAGGTAGCCGCTATATATGCTAATCAACGCTAGCCGGGCCAACAGATGCTGACGCAGGTGATTAAGTAGCGGGATAATTATACACAGCAGAATAGCGGCAAGATTAATCAAACACTGGTTAGCGCCTCCCTGATCCCAGAATGCTGGCATAAAGGGAACTTGGGCGCACAGTGTTAGCGCAAAAATAAGAGTGACAACATTGTTGATTCTGATTGGACTGATAGTGTCCAGCGTGGAATGCTGGCTGCCAGCTTTTATCCACAATGATACTGTCCGTAGCATTGTTAGTCCCTTAATAGAAAAACAGGTGAAGACCTACACAGTGTAGTCAATTCACCTGTTTTGTCATTTAAAGGGGCACGCAGTTTTTTTTATTGAACCAGATCATCTACAAAAGCGATTGCGCGACCAATATAATTGGCTGGAGTCAGTTGCTTGAGTTCTTCTTTGACGGCGTCAGGTAATGCAAGTCCGTCGATAAACTCGGCCATAATAACCTGATTGACACGTTTGCCACGGGTCAGCTCCTTGAGTTTTTCATAAGGCTTTTCGATAGCATAACGACGCATTACTGTCTGGATCGGTTCTGCCAGCAATTCCCAGTTACTATCAAGTTCATCCAGCAGGCTCTGGGTATTGATTTCCAGTTTGCTGATCCCTTTTAATGACGCCTGATAGGCAATCAGCGAGTAACCGACGCCAACGCCAAGATTGCGTAGTACCGTTGAATCGGTTAAATCGCGTTGCCATCGGGATACCGGCAATTTGACCGACAGATGGGCAAAAATCGCATTGGCCAAACCTAGATTACCTTCGGAATTTTCAAAATCAATTGGATTGACTTTGTGTGGCATAGTGGACGAACCAATTTCGCCGGCCACGGTTTTTTGCTTGAAATGGCCCAAAGCAATATAACCCCAAATATCACGGTCAAAGTCGATTAAAATGGTGTTAAACCGTGCGATAGCATCAAACAGTTCGGCAATATAGTCATGTGGTTCAATTTGCGTAGTATACGGATTCCAGTTGATCCCCAATGACGTAACAAATTGCTCAGACAGACTATGCCAGTCCACATCTGGGTAGGCAGCAAGATGCGCATTATAGTTACCTACAGCACCGTTAATTTTGCCCATAATTTGTACTGCAGCAATCTGATCGCGCTGACGTTGCAAGCGGATCATCACATTGGCCATTTCCTTGCCCATGGTAGTAGGTGTGGCAGGTTGGCCGTGTGTGCGAGCCATCATCGCTACAGATTTGTTTTCAATCGCTAGTTTCTTTAGCTCGGCGATAAGTTTGTCACAATAAGGCAAAATAACCTGATCACGTGCTTCGGTTAGCATGAGTCCGTGAGACAAATTATTAATGTCTTCCGACGTGCAGGCAAAGTGAATAAATTCGTTGATGGCTTGCAATTCGGCATTATCGGCGACTTTCTCTTTTAGGAAATATTCTACCGCTTTTACGTCGTGATTGGTGGTTGCCTCAATGTTTTTTACCCGCTGCGCATCGCTCGGATTAAACTGGCTGACAATGTTATCCAGCAACAGGTTTGCTTGATCGCTTAATGGCGGCACTTCGTCAATTTTTGCCTGGCTGGCAAGTAACTGTAACCAGCGTACTTCAACTTGTACGCGATATTTGGTTAGGCCAAATTCACTGAAGATTGCTCTTAACTCAGTGGTCTTATTACCATATCGTCCGTCGACAGGGGATATGGCCGTCAGGGCAGATAGTTCCAAAGGGATATTCTCCTAAAATTAATGAATCTGGTTAATATGCTGTAATGCGTCATTTGCGGCATTTAAAATATGACGGCGACTAAACAGTATCTGGCGTCGTTTACCACCTAACTGACGCCATAGCACGGCGGCTCTAATACCGGCTAACAGTAGCGCTCTTACCTTATGTTGATTCAGCGGCTGTTTGAGCTGCTCCGGGTCTCCCGCGACCTGAATTTTGGCTCCAATCGGACTGACTACTTCGGTATATACACTGGCAATATTGCTCAACATTTGGCTGTCAAACAGTGAGTAAAGAGACTGTTGACGTTGTAATTGGCTGATGCGTTGGCCCAATTCAGACATCTTTTGGCTATTGCCGGCCAATTTGCGTTCAAGTTGCAAAATACCAGCAATATAACGGGTAATCTCGGCGTCTTTTTTGACTGCTTTGTTGCTCAATTGGGCGGCAAGCGTGGTAAAGCCAAGTTGGAGTTTACTGATATCGCCAAACACTTGTTCGGTATTATCTGCATCAATCACCACTAAAGAATGGATGCTGGCCAGAAAACCATGCTCGTCCAATTGCTGTTTACGCGCAATTTGCTGCACCAGTGATGCGGCCTGACAGACCCCTGCCAGGGCGATATGTTTATCTTGTATTGAGTCTTTCATGTTATCGGATATAACTCTCTATAATCCCGCCACCCAGACAAACTTGATCCAGATAAAATACCGCTGACTGGCCCGGTGTTACTGCCTTTTGAGGTTGGTCGAACAATACTTCTACCTGGTTATTGTTAACGGTTAATTGACAGGGGATATCTTCTTGTCGATAACGGGTTTTAACCGTGCAACGTAATTTTTGTTGTGGACCAACTCGATCAACCCAGTGTAGCTGGTTAGCCACCAATCCCCTGGAGTAAAGCAGGGGATGATCGGCTCCCTGACCGACTATCAATACGTTGCGGGCGATATCTTTGTCCACCACGTACCAGGGCTCTTCCCCATATTCACTTAATCCGCCAATCTGCAGCCCCTTGCGTTGACCCAATGTGTGATACATCAGACCTTCATGTTGGCCTATAGCTTCACCGTTGGCGGTTTCAATGATGCCTGGCTGAGCGGGCAAATATTGGCTGAGAAAATCTTTAAATTTACGCTCGCCGATAAAACAGATACCGGTACTGTCTTTTTTATCGTGAGTAACCAAGCCTTGCTGCTCGGCAATTTTGCGCACTTCGGGCTTATCCAGATGACCGATAGGAAATAAAGTCTGGGCAATATGCTCATGGCTGAGCGTATATAAAAAATAGCTTTGATCTTTATTGCCGTCGTGACCGCGTAACATTTGCCATTGGTTATCTTTGTTGCCGCGTTGTACATAGTGACCGGTGGCGATGTAATCGGCGCCCAGTTCTTCTGCGGCAAATTCCAGGAACGCCTTGAACTTGATTTCCTTGTTACACATGATATCTGGGTTAGGTGTGCGCCCCGAGCGGTATTCGTCCAGAAAATACTCGAATACATTATCCCAGTATTCGGCGGCAAAATTAATCGTATGCAATGGCATACCGAGTTTATCGGCCACGGCCTGGGCATCGGCCAAATCCTGGGCCGCTGCGCAATATTCATCAGAATCGTCTTCTTCCCAGTTTTTCATAAACAGCCCTTCAACCTGATAACCCTGTTGTTGAAGAAGGTAGGCTGAAACAGATGAATCTACCCCGCCGGACATACCGACGATGACTTTAGTTTGGCTATTTTCTGACATGATTGAAAACGAAGGACTTTTCCGAAATTTTAAGGACGCGCATTCTAACAAAACAGACAGTTAAAATCATCCACCATAACCAATATACCCGCACCACGTCAAAATGACGGATTCAAAGCGGCTTAAGTGCACAATTTAATGTGGTTTGGGGATATATAACCCCAACTCGGGATAAGAAATGTCGTTTATATTTACAAAGGGTAAATAATTCAGTTAGTTATATTATTCACTCAACCATTGTTGAATAAATAGGTTACTCAATGACGACATTTTTGTGCCTGGCAAGGCGGGGGTTCGTACGTCATAGCGGGCTATGACTAGAAAGCCCAACGCTGCCAGGTGCAAAAAGAGCGTTATTGAGAGGCGTGGCTTATCCCGAGCTGGGGTTATATAGATTAGACCTCAATATATTGGCCGCTCTGGATACCATCTAACGTCCAGTTACCCACTCGATAACGGATCAAACGCAGGGTAGGGTAGCCTACATGGGCGGTCATTCTGCGTACCTGACGATTTCGTCCTTCGGTAATGGTCAGACTGAGCCAACTGGTTGGGATATGCTGCCTGAAACGAACCGGTGGGTTACGTGGCCATAGTTCCGGCTCTTCGATTATTTCTACTTTAGCGGGGGCTGTCCTACCATCTTTAAGTTCTACACCTTGAGATAACTGCAGAATTTTATCATCGGTAATTTGACCTTCTACCTGCACCCAATAGGTTTTGCTGGTTTTATGTTTGGGATTGGCCAGTTTATGTTGCAGCTTGCCATTATTGGTCAGCACCAACAGGCCTTCACTGTCGCGATCCAGCCGTCCTGCCGCATATACTTCAGGAATATCAATAAAGTCTTTGAGCGTGGCGCGCTGTTCGGTATCAGTAAATTGGCACAACACATTGAAAGGTTTGTTGAACAAAATAACTTTTGGCTGTTGGTGGTTTTTATTCAAAGGCTGTTTTTTAGCCATAGAGAATAATCCTTTTGGGATATAAAATAAGATTTGACGATTTGCACTATAAGCTGAATTGTTTATTATCCCACACCAAATTAGAGAACGATAACTCAATTATTATCGTTGCGTTATTTTCAATATGCATAGCAACGCATACATTTTCCAGGAGCCGAAAAGTAATATGAGTAGTGATAACAAGCCTGACATCATTTATACCAAAGTAGATGAAGCGCCAGAATTGGCCAGTGGTTCATTTTTGCCTATCGTTAAGGCTTATACCAAAGCAGCCGGTATTACTGTTGGTAGTAAAGATATTTCACTTGCCGGACGAATATTGTCACAATTTCCTGACCGTCTGACGGCATCACAACAACAGGAAGATGCATTGGCGGAACTGGGCGAGTTAGTGAAAGAAGCCGATGCTAACGTAATCAAGTTACCCAATATTTCTGCGTCGGCACCCCAGCTGGATGCTGCGATAAAAGAACTGCAATCGCAAGGATACGATATTCCGTCTTATCCAAGCGAAGTCAAGACTGAGCAGGACGCGAAAGTTAAAGCCATTTATGAAAAAATTAAAGGCAGTGCTGTTAACCCGGTATTGCGTGAAGGTAATTCAGACAGACGCGCGCCTGCAGCAGTAAAAGAATTTGCGAAAAAGCATCCACACAGCATGGGTGAATGGGTCAGCGATTCAAAAACCCATGTTGCGACTATGACGGATAGTGATTTTTTCCACAATGAAAAGTCGGTCACCATTGGCTCTGCTACCAATGTCAATATTGAATTTATCGGCGATGACGGTAGCAACGAAGTGCTGAAGTCCGGCGTGGCACTGCAGACAGGAGAAGTTGTCGATGCCACTGTAATGAATAAAAATGCCTTGTGCGCTTTTTTGGAAGAGCAAATTCAGGACAGTAAGCAGCAAGGTATTCTGTTTTCGTTACATATGAAAGCCACCATGATGAAAATATCGGATCCGATTATTTTTGGCCATGCGGTTAAAGTTTATTTTAAAGATCTGTTTGCAAAATATGGCGATACATTCGAGCAGTTAGGCGTCAATCCCAACAACGGTTTTGGTGATGTTGTGGCAAAACTGGCGACATTACCGCAAGACAAGCGTGCGCCGATTGAAGCTGATATTAAACAAGTGCTGGCTGACCAACCCGATTTATATATGGTTAATTCTGATAAAGGTATCAGTAACTTACATGTTCCCAGTGATGTGATTATTGATGCGTCCATGCCGGCCTTGATCCGGGCTGGTGGTAAAGGTTGGGGACCTGATGGCCGTGAGGCAGATACCAAATGTGTTATTCCTGATAGTTCTTATGCTGGCGTATATGACGCTACCATCAAGTTCTGTATCAAACACGGCGCTTTTAATCCTGCCGAAATGGGCAGTGTTTCCAATGTCGGCTTAATGGCGCAAAAAGCCGAAGAATACGGTTCTCATCCGCAAACATTTGTAGCACCGGGCAACGGTCAAATCAGGGTTGTGGCCGAAAATGGTGATGTGATTCATCAGCATCAGGTTGAGCAGGGTGATATCTGGCGGATGTGTCAGGCCAAAGATGCTCCAATCCAGGATTGGATTAAGCTGGCGGTCAATCGCGCCCGGGCAACAGGCTCGCCTGCTGTTTTCTGGCTGGATAAAGCCCGCGCTCATGATGCTGAATTGATCAAGAAGGTTGAACAGTATTTACCTGATCATGATACCTCCGGTCTGGATATCCGCATTATGTCACCAGTGGAAGCAACTGAATTGTCTTTAGCCCGAATCAAGGAAGGCAAAGATACCATTTCTGTAACAGGTAACGTACTGCGCGATTATCTGACGGATTTGTTTCCCATTCTGGAGGTGGGAACCTCAGCCAAGATGCTATCTATTGTTCCTTTGATGAATGGTGGTGGTTTGTTTGAAACCGGAGCAGGGGGATCGGCTCCCAAGCATGTACAACAACTGGTTGAAGAAAATCACCTTCGTTGGGATTCGCTGGGAGAGTTTTGTGCATTAGGGGCATCTTTGGAGCACTTGTCCAATGTTAAAGGTAACGAAAAAGCGGCATTAATGGCTAAAGCGCTGGATGTCGCTGTAGGGAAATTGCTGGACAATAATCAATCTCCCAGTCGTAAAGTCGGCCAGCATGATAACCGTACCAGTCATTTTTATATCGCGATGTATTGGGCCGCTGAACTTGCTACACAGAATGATAACGCCGAGTTGAAGGCTCATTTCGAACCTATTGCCGAAGCATTGCAAGAAAACAAACAGCAAATTATCGATGAAATAATGGCAACTCAAGGCCAGCCCGCAGAGCTGGGCGGTTATTATCATGCCGACACAGCGTTGATTGCCAAGGTAATGCGTCCCAGCTCAACCTTCAACCAGATCATTGGCTAGCACCTTGTTTGTGATGAAATAGTCTGTCTGGCAATAATCTGATGGGCTAAATTAAAGATATAAAAAAAGCAGATGAGAAATCTCATCTGCTTTTTTAGTTTTCCAAAAATTTTTTACTGTTGGGGTTCTGTGGAAGAAATGTTTGCTGCATGCAAACCTTTAGGCCCGGCTTCTACCTCAAAGTTAACTTCCTGACCCGCTTTAAGCGAACGATATCCATCCATTTGAATAGTCGAGTAATGTGCGAACACATCTTCACCGCCGTCATCAGGTACTATAAAGCCGAAACCCTTTGCATTGTTGAACCACTTGACTTTGCCAACTGCCATACTTCTGTTTCCTCTGTAATCCCTTGAACTATCACTTACCTGTCCCAATATCTGATATTTGGAGACACAAACCTTTGGAAAAATCCAAAAGTTCCTTAAAACTGTAGGTTTTTTAACCTAAATGTGTCAAGTCTAATTTAATTATTTTATTAAATTGTCACTTTCGCGGTATAAATAGAGTTAAAGTAGAACCCAACAGCTATTATTTTATGAAAGAATTTAGTGCAGTAGGAATCAGTCACGAAAAGCAGCTGGATGCGGTTAAGAAAAAAATACAACCGCCGCCAATGTATAAGGTGATGCTAAATAACGACGATTATACCCCGATGGATTTTGTCGTCGAGATATTGGTAAGTTTTTTCAATATGAATATTGAGAAAGCCAACCAGGTGATGCTGACAGTACATTATGAAGGAAAGGCCGTCTGCGGCATCTATAGTGCTGAAGTGGCAGAAACTAAAGTGATGCAAGTCAACCAGTATGCGCGCAAACATCAGCACCCGTTGATGTGTTCTTTGGAACAGGCGTAAACTGGATAAAGTAGAAGTATTTATGCGTTTGCGTAGAGACAGGATGACTTTTGTATACAACAATTAAGTTATCTACTCGTCATCATCAGCAAAATATTGTTAGAAAAGTATTATGACCGCTAGTCTGAGCCGAACAGTTAAGCAGTAAGAGGATCCATTAGATGTTAAATAAAGATCTGGAACAAACCCTGAATGAAGCCTTTATTTTCGCTCGGGAGCACAAACATGAGTTTATGACAGTCGAACATCTGCTGCTCGCGTTATTGGGTAATGCGTCCGCTTGTGAAGCATTACAGGCTTGTGGAGCCAATATACAAAGTATCAAAAATGAACTGGAAGATTTTGTTAAAGACACCACTCCGATTATTCTGGAAGAACAAAGCAGTGAGCGCGAAACCCAGCCAACACTAGGTTTTCAGCGAGTTTTGCAACGTGCTGTTTTTCATGTTCAGTCTTCCGGTAAAGAAGAAGTGACAGGCGCTAATGTTTTGGTGGCGATATTCTCTGAGCAGGAATCCCAGGCGGTTTATATTCTTAAGAAATCTGATGTTACCCGGCTTGATGTGGTGAATTTTATTTCCCATGGTGTCGCAAAAAGCGATGAGGATCGTTCCTCCCAGATCGAAACAGAGCAGGAAGCGGCTGACGGAGAAGATCGCACCAGTGTTCTTGAGCGTTATTCCAGTAATCTGAATTTAATGGCCGAGCAGGGCAAGATCGATCCACTGATCGGACGGGATCACGAAGTTGAACGGGCGATTCAGATTTTGTGCCGTCGCCGTAAAAATAATCCATTATTGGTCGGTGAAGCCGGAGTAGGAAAAACTGCCATCGCAGAGGGACTGGCTTATCGTATCGTTAAGCGGGACGTACCTGAAGTGATTGAAAAAGCTACTGTCTATTCGCTGGATCTCGGCAGTTTGTTGGCGGGTACTAAATACCGTGGCGATTTTGAGAAACGTCTAAAAGCAATCTTGCATGAACTTGAAAAAGATCCCGACGCTATTCTGTTTATTGACGAGATTCATACCATTATCGGTGCCGGAGCGGCATCAGGCGGGGTGATGGACGCATCCAATTTATTAAAGCCTAAATTATCCAGTGGTGAATTGCGTTGTATTGGCTCAACCACTTATCAGGAATACCAAAGTATCTTTGAAAAGGACAGAGCACTGGCACGCCGCTTTCAAAAGGTCGATATTGTTGAACCCAGCGTAGAAGATACGACCAAGATTTTGTTGGGGCTGAAGAGTCGTTATGAAGAACATCATAGCGTACGTTTCACCCGTCAGGCGATTAAGGCTGCTGCAGAATTATCGGCTAAATATATCAATGAGCGGCATTTGCCGGACAAAGCTATCGATGTAATGGATGAAGCTGGAGCCAGTCAGCGTCTATTACCGGTTTCCAGGCGTAAAAAGACCATCAGTGTGGGTGATATTGAGCAAATTATTGCCAAAATTGCGCGTATTCCGGAAAAGTCGGTATCTGCATCTGATAAAGAAGTGCTGAAAAATCTGGATCGTCATCTGAAACTGGTGGTGTTTGGTCAGGATGAGGCGATTGATACATTGACCAATGCAATTCGGTTGTCTCGTTCGGGTCTAGGTAATGAGCAGAAACCGATTGGTAGTTTTCTGTTTGCCGGGCCAACTGGTGTGGGTAAAACAGAAGTAACCCAGCAATTGGCAAAAATAATGGGCGTCGAGCTGGTGCGTTTTGATATGTCAGAATATATGGAACGTCACGCTGTCAGCCGTCTAATTGGCGCGCCCCCAGGCTATGTAGGGTTTGAACAGGGGGGCATGCTAACCGATGCGGTTATTAAAAACCCCTATTCTGTAGTATTGCTGGACGAGATTGAAAAGGCCCACAGCGATATCTACAATATTTTGCTGCAAGTCATGGATCACGGTACGTTGACTGATAATAACGGTCGTAAGGTGGACTTCAGGAATGTTGTGCTGGTGATGACCACCAACGCTGGGGTGCTTGAAACTATCCGCAAATCTATTGGTTTCAAACAACAGGATCACAGCCATGATGCGCTGGGAGAAATCAACAAGGTATTCACGCCTGAGTTTCGTAACCGTCTGGATGGTATTGTCTGGTTTAACCATCTGGAAAGCGAAGTGATATTGCAAGTGGTAGATAAGTTCATTGTTGAGCTGCAGGCTCAGCTTGATGCTAAAGGCGTGTCGCTGGAGGTCAGTAATGAAGCTCGAAGTTGGTTGGCCGACAAAGGTTACGATAAGAGCATGGGGGCAAGACCGATGGCCAGATTGATTCAGGATCAGGTTAAGAAAACCCTGGCTAATGAACTGTTGTTCGGAGAATTATCCCATGGCGGTAATGTGCAGATCGGTGTTAAAGATGACCAACTGAGTTTTAATTACCAGTTGCAGAACGAAAAAGTAAAATAACCTTACTTGTTGTTTGGACGAATTAAAAACCCAACATCATGTTGGGTTTTTTGTGGAAATAATTCAAAACAGGCATACGACGACGCCTGTGACTTATCGGGCGCGGTAAATAATCCGGCCTTTAGTTAAGTCATATGGCGTCATTTCAACGGTCACTTTGTCGCCAGTCAGAATACGGATGTAGTTTTTGCGCATTTTGCCGGAGATATGTGCAGTTACAACGTGACCATTTTCAAGTTCAACTCGAAACATAGTATTTGGGAGGGTATCCTGAACCGTACCTTCCATTTCAATACAATCTTCTTTCGCCATCTAGTTAAAAAACCTCTGTGTTAATGCATTCAATCGGAATGGTCATGTGACACTACCCCAAGTTGCATTTTGATCAATGATAAAAATCCGCGCAGATTTTGCCCAATAAAAGCCCAAGAGTAAAGCACTAGTCCGGCTTTTTTGTGAATTCGTGCCATTTATTGTCAATAAAGCGCTGATGTGGGTGAAATTTAGCCTTATAGTTCATTTTTGCACAGTCATCTATTTGATAACCCAAATACAGGTATTGTTTTCCCAATGCCTTCGCCTGTTCAATTTGGCAGAGTATGGCATAGGTTCCCAAAGAGCGATCTTCCAGTTCTGGTGCATAAAATGTGTATAACGCCGACAGTGCGTCGGAAACTTCGTCAGTAACCGCCACACCGACCAAAGTGTTATCCAGCCATAATTCGATAAACAACTGTTCGGCCCTGTCGTGGCATAAAAAGCTTTCATATTGCTCTTTGTTGGGAGGAAACATGCTGCCGTCAGTATGCCTGGCATTGATGTAGCGTCGATACAATTGATAATAAGTAGGCTGGTCACTACGATTAATCACCACTTTTATATCGCGATTTTTAGTTTGAATACGTTTTTGGCTGCGTGAAAGACGAAAATATTCGATCGGTACCCTTAACGATTGACAGGCATTGCAATTAATACAGTGAGGGCGGTATATCTGCGCGCCACTGCGTCTGAATCCTGCATTAAGCAGTTTTTCATAGGGCTCCTTGGGATCGTTGGATTCTTCTACCAGTACAATAAGACGCTCCTGCTCATTGGGTAAATAAGCACATTGAAAGGTCTGAGTAATACCAAACTTCATATTAGCCATTTAAAATACCGGGATTCCAAATATCATCTGCCAAGTTTTGCGACCTGCTAATTGACTGATGTAAGCGTTTTACAAACTCCGAACGTTTAACGCCTTTTACCCCCATAGTTGCCAGGTGGGGCGTTACCATTTGGCAGTCGATAAAATCAAACCTGTTACTTTGTAAATATTCAACCAGCCAGTACATGGCTAGTTTGGAACAATTGGCTTGTTGATGAAACATCGATTCCCCGCAAAATACTTTACCCACAGCGACACCATATAAGCCGCCAACTAACTGATCTTGTTGCCACACCTCAACGGAATGGGCATAACCTAATCGGTGTAATTGCTGATATGCTGCTATCATCGATTGGGTAATCCAGGTACCGTTATCCGTTCTTGGAATACCGGAGCAAGTCTGAATAACCTGATTGAAATCCGCATTTAATGTTACCCGATAAGATTGCTGGCGAACCAGCTTGGCTAAACTTCTAGAACAATGAAACTCCGCTAGGTTTAATATCCCTCGGATGGAAGGGGACCACCACATAATAGGTTCATCTTCACCAAACCAGGGAAAAATACCATTCCGATACGCTAATAATAGCCGAGCAGGAGACAAATCACCGCCAAAGGCGAGCAATCCATCGGGATCATCCAAAGCCGTTTCTACGTCAGGAAAATTCAGTTTATGACTGAGGTGGGTAAGCTGTATTGACATTGAGGGACAACAAAAGGCCTCTGGTGAGGCCTTTATAACATTATATTACAGAGCATCCAGATATTTTTCGGCATCCAGAGCGGCCATACAACCTGTACCTGCAGATGTGATAGCTTGGCGATAGACGTGATCTGATACATCGCCTGCGGCAAACACACCTTCAACACTGGTTTGGGTAGCGTTACCTTCCAGACCACTTTTTATCTTGATATAACCATCTTTCATATCCAGTTGGCCTTCAAAAATACCAGTATTAGGTTGGTGGCCAATAGCAATGAACAGACCCATAATATCCAGTTCTTCGGTGGCGGCAGATTGGGTATCTTTAATACGAATGTTGGTCACCCCCATCTCATCACCCATAACTTCATCAAGTGTGCGATTGAGGTGCAACGTGACATTACCGTTGTGTGCTTTATCCATTAAACGATCAACCAGAATTTTCTCACTGCGGAATGTGTCGCGACGATGGATAACGTGCACTTCTGATGCAATATTGGAAAGATAAAGTGCTTCTTCAACGGCGGTATTGCCGCCGCCGACTACTGCGACTTTCTGATTCCGGTAGAAAAAGCCGTCACAGGTCGCACAGGCAGACACCCCTTTACCCATAAAGGCTTGTTCGCTTTCCATGCCCAAATATTTAGCTGATGCGCCGGTGGCAATGATTAACGCGTCACAGGTATAAGTGCCGTTATCGCCGGTAAGTGTGAAAGGGCGCTGGCTGAAATCGGTTTTGTTGATGTGATCAAAAATAATTTCGGTATCAAACTTTTCAGCATGTTTTTGCATCCGAACCATCAGATCCGGTCCGGTCAGCCCCTCAGGATCACCTGGCCAGTTTTCCACCTCGGTGGTGGTGGTTAATTGGCCGCCTTGTTGAATGCCGGTTAATAGCACCGGGTTTAGATTAGCTCTCGCAGCGTAAACTGCAGCGGCGTAACCGGCGGGACCGGACCCCAGAATAAGTAGACGACAATGTCTTGATTCGGACATGAAAAACTCCATCAATTTATGAATAACAGTGACTTATTAAGCAAGCCACAATATAACCTATTTAACCTGAACTCTGGATAAGAAGTGTCGTTGTAATTTAAATTGTATAATTAACTCAGTCACTTATAACAACTAATTTTTCTCCGACGGGGCCATTACTGATCCGGTGAGGATATTTTTGTAAATAGTAAGCGAGTTTTTGTCAGCAATAGCAGGCTATTGCCAGAAAATCCAACACCGCCAGGCCCAAAAAGAGCGTTATGTAGAGGCGTAGCTTATTCCGGGTTCAGGTTATTTAAATATTGTGAATAAATGGGCGCAAATAGTTGTATTTCAAGTTTATATCGCAATTATTCCAGTAAAATTTTTTACTTATTCAATTCTGTTTTGCAACCAATAAGCCTATCAATAGTCCAATTAAAATTAGCGAAATGGTCGATTAAAAGGTAACCTTATACTCTGCGAAGAGGAGTTGTTGTATGGCACAGACACTTTCAATGATGTTCAAAGATGGTCAGGAATATATGCAAATATGGCCTGAACAAAAGGAACTCTACAGTTTATTTCCGGAATGTCGGGTAATTGCTGCGACTAAATTAAGTATTAAAGTGATGCCACCTATGGCCGTTGCTGTCGTTGCATTGCAGTATAATTATTTTGGTGCGGAACAATTGCCTCAGGCGTTGGCTTCCGGAGCGTTTCTGTTAAGTTTGCCAATGCAAGGTTTATTGTGGTTGGGACACCGCGCCAAACAAGTATTACCGCCTTCGACGATTCATTGGTATCGTGATATCCATCAAAAAATGCAAGTGCAAGGTTGTCGTTTGCAATCGGTTAAAGCCAAACCAACCTATAAAGAGCTTGCTCGCCTGTTAAAAACCGCCTTCGATGAACTGGATAAGGTATTCACCCGTCAGTGGTTTTGATTGGGTAAATGGCTAAAGTTGCGTTAAGTGCCGGGCTTGTTATTAATGTTGGAGGAGGAAGGTAGCTAATATCAGGCTAAAACATCCACATCATGTTGCGCAGCAGCAATATTCAGCTCAGGTTGTATTTTGTAAAAATTCAGTACCGTTTGCATGGTTGCATTGCCGGCCTGACGCTCGATTAACAACTTAATCCTGTAATCAGTATTGTTGACCTGTAATTCGGTCTTGCTTGAATGCACGGTATTATCCTGCCGGTTGGTTTTTACTGGTTGAACAGGGGCATCGGGCTGGCCTGAGTCACTCTGACTTGACGGGGCATACGCAGCAACTGCCAGCGACTCTGTTGGCTGCTTTTGTTGTTGAGCTTGTACTGACCGATGTCCAAACTGCTGATTTTGTACATCGGTGCCAAAATTTACCGATATATTCATTTCACTACCCTCCAACGATTATATCGGCGGTTAAAAATTGAACTTTAGTGAAAAAATCAAATAACCTGAACTCGAATTGGGAAGTGTCGTTGATACTTTAAATTATATAATTAATTCAATTACTTATTATAATAAATTAGCTCTTGCCTGAGCTGATACTTACTCGATAACGACATTTTTGTGGATAGCAAGACGGGTCTTGGTCCGTAATTTTGGCTATTGCTAGAAAATCCAACCCCGTCAGGCGTAACAACAACGTATCGAGAGGTGCGGTTTATCCCGAATCGAAGTTATTTATTGTACAAATAATGTTTATCGTAAAAAGTGTTAACCCAGCCTGGTAAATAGATGATTAACAAGGTGATAGTCATACCGTTTAACATACCTTCCGGAAAAAGTAATAACGGGGTGAGTATCAAGTAGTTGTCCACAATTATCTGCCATTCATAGATACCGGATAAATAATAATATCCTCCCATTAACAGCATTTTAAACGTCAATGCGACAATACCTCCTGCGAATGCGCAGACGAAAATATAGATGAATAAATGGCGTGGAAGCTTGTGAAACGCCAGACTGAAAATCATATAGCTGACAACGATTGGCACCAGGCATCCCAACAGGCCATTGATACCAAACATATCGATACTTTCCAGTCCTGCGGCAGTGAGGCCAATCAAGCTAACAAAAGAACTGATAATAGCCCATCTTAGCCCCAACACTAGCGGTAGTGCCGATAACCACAGAAAATGAACATTCAGGCCCGGATAAATACCGGTGCGGAATAGCCATAATATAAATAGGCATACGCTGCTGCCAAATACCAGATGTTGGGTTTTACCACTTTGCAACAGTAACTTCAGCGGTAAGGTCCGCAATGTCCAGCCGATAAGAGCCAAATAGATGAGCAAGGCCATAGTATGCAGCATATCCATGTTATAGATGATACTCCAGCGCTGCGTTTATCACTTGTAGGTCGCCCAGATTGGCGCATGATCTGAAGGTTTTTCGATGCCGCGCAATTCATAATCTATACCAGCATCAACCAGTTTGTCGTGCAAGTTGTGAGTGGCCATAATCAGGTCAATGCGTAGCCCGCGGTTGTCATCAAAGCCTTTTGAACGATAGTCAAACCAGCTGAACTTGTCTTCTGTTTCAGGATGAAGTTCGCGAAAACTGTCCTTAAATCCATAAGCCATCAACAAATTTAGCCATTCTCTTTCTTCAGGCAAAAAACTGCACTTACCGGTTTTTAGCCAGCGCAAACGATTTGGCTCGCCAATACCAATATCGCAATCCTGATGAGAAATATTCACATCACCCATCACAATGATGTTGTCATTGGCATCCAGGGTGTGCAGATAATCCATCAGATCAGCGTAGAATTTTCTTTTAGCGGGATATTTTAACGGGTGCTCGATATTTTCACCTTGAGGAAAATATCCGTTAAGTACTCTGACTTTTTGGCCGTCTTCCAGTTCGAATGTCGCCATAATCATGCGTCGCTGGGCGTCTTCTTCATCGGTAGGAAAACCGTACTGAACGTCGATTGGCTGCTGTTTGGACAATAACGCAACACCGTAATGGCCTTTTTGACCATGATAAAATACCTTGTAGCCGGTTGATTCGACTTCTTCTAGCGGGAACATATCATTGTGCACTTTGGTTTCCTGCAAACCAATCACGTCGGGCTGATGTTTATCGATAAGTGCTTGTAATTGATGTTGTCTGGCGCGCAGACCGTTGATATTAAACGAGATGAACTTCATTTACTTTTCCCAAACAGATATATTGCCTGCATGTTAGCAAATTGTCTGGCGACAATGCCAATACCTTTGTGCGGCAATTGAGGAGTTTTTATCCGATATGACAAAGTTTCCACAGGAGTAGCTAAGTTGAGAATAATGGTCACACCTCGTCTGGTGATCCGCAGTATTTCCACCGATGATGCTGAATTTATATGTCGATTGTTGAATGAACCTGACTTTATCCGTTTTATTGGTGATCGCGGCGTACGAAACTCTGTAGATGCGCGTCGCTATATCATCAATGGACCACAAAAAAGTTATGTCACCAATGGGTTCGGCTTGTGGTTAATTTGTCTGGCGCAAACAGCAGAGCCTGTGGGAATGGCCGGACTGATAAAAAGAGCTGGACTGGAGGACATCGATATTGGCTACGGATTTGTAAAATCGGCCAGAGGCCAGGGCTATGCATTTGAAACGGCTCAGGCCATTTTGAACTACGCCAGAACCGAGCTGAATCAGGATAAGGTGGTGGCGATAGTGTCGCCTGATAACATTTCATCGATTGGACTATTGAACAAGCTTGGGTTCAGCTTTAACCGACTGGTCCGGTTACCCGGTGAAGATCACGATTGTCAGTTATTTTGCTAATGGATACTCAAATAGAAAAAGGACTTGGGGATAAACAGTATAAAATTGCGGTTTATATCGCTAATATCCCGCCAATGGAGGAATATCAGCAGTTGACGCAGATCCTGTCGTTGTTGCCCGGCGAGATACAGGTGATAAATCAGCATTGCGGTAACGGATGGCGCAAAGTTTTTAATGTTTATGCCAAACTTTTGTTCGCCCTGGATCCGCAACGTTTTGTTTTTTCTCAACAGGCTTTTTCATGGCAACAGTATCGTGACCAGAATCTGTTACAATCAGATAGCCAGACAGCATTAATATTTGGATCGCCGGAAGTACGTGATCATCACAATGCGATACGGATAATTTGCGGTAAGACGCATGGTCAGCAAAGCGGTGGACAATTTGAATTTGACTGGCTGGATTGTCATTTTGCCATCTGCAGGGAGCATAATATTATCATCTGCCCCTATTTCGACTATCGCCAGTTAACCAATCAACGGATTGTTCGTTTGGCGCAATTAATCAACAGCTTAAAGTGAGGATACATTGACAGAAAAACAACCTAACAACCCCTTACATGGTATTACGCTTGAACAAATTGTTATTAAGCTGGAGCAACATTATGGTTGGCAGCGATTAGGTGAGTTAGTCAATATCCGCTGTTTTCAGAATGATCCCAGTGTTAAATCGAGCCTTAAGTTTTTACGTCGTACTGCCTGGGCCAGAAGTGCAGTAGAAGATTTATATATTCGCACCATCAACAGTCCCTGGGTGCAAGGATAAATGGTTAGCTGACGAGATTATACGTCGGTTAAATATAAGCAGGTAAATCAAGCCACTTAACAGCATTAATCCACCACAAAAAATACTCCACTGGGCGCCAAGCAAACTGATAATGCCACCTATAAGCGCAAATAACATATTGGCCAGGCAGAAAATACTGGATAGCAATCCCAGCAGACGTCCCTGACTTTGCTGACTGAATTTATCGGTAATAAATACCGGCAGTAGTCCATTATATAAGGCATTGGCGATACCCATCAGGGCAACGTATAGGTAGAGATAGGGCAGAGGGATCCAGAACACTGATAGCATAAGGGTGGCTAAACTGGCTAGGCCGAAGGCGATAGTCGCAAATAAGCCGAATTTATTCTTGAGTCGTTCGGCAACAAATGCGCTGGTAAGCACCATCAACAAGGTAAACATCGCGTTAGCCCAGCCAATCTGGACGCTGCCAAACTGGAACTGTTCGACCAGCCACACGGGTAAGAACTCGTATAATCCATTTAATCCCAGCATGATCAATAGATAGATCAGAAATATATGCCGGATGGAGGAGTGTTTTAATAATCCAAAAGAGTTTTCATTGCTTACTCTGGACAGAAGACTGGCTTTATCAGAAGTCCTTGTAGTGGCGGTTTCGGGCACCCAGAGCCAGACAAATAATGCAGATAACCCTACCGCCAGTGCGGCCGCATAAAAAGCTGTTGCGGCGCTGAACTGCATTAAATAACCACCCATTAAGGGACCTATTAGCCAGCCCAGATAAGTGGTGGCGTATAACCATGAGAATGAACGGGCTTTATCGATGATTGGATCAAGGTCCGCTGCAATCGCCCTGACAATAGAAATATTGCCTTCAAACAGCCCGGTGATAAATCGGGCCATTAAAAATAGCAGGTAATTTTCGTTAATAACCGCTATAACAGTAAGGACATAACCACAGGTACTGAATAACAGGGATAACAGCAATACTTTTCGGCGCCCGTAACTGTCCGATAATGCGCCCATAAATGAACTGCCTATCAGCATGCCCATAGGGTAGACTCCCAGTAGTGCAGCCAACAGCAAGTTGGGGGCGATCTGCATAAAATCGGACAAATGGCTGGCGTTACATGTTAGCAATAACGGCGCCAGAATGGGGTAGGGCAAGGCAATACCTATTGTGCTGATAATACTGACTAGCATAGTGGTAAACAGCACCAGATTGGCTTGTGTGTTAGTCATAAAAATAAATATATAAAGTTATTTGTTTTTATATTATGCATCCTCAACAAATAATTCAACAAAATGCGCTGACTTAAACTTGAATCACACCGGACTTTGCTGAACAATCGCGGCAACTGAATCGGACGGCCTTTCTATGAACACTGTGTTATCGCTGCGTCAACAATTTCCTATGCTTAGTCTTGCTACCAATGCGCAAGATGACTGGATCTATTTTGATAATGCTGCCACCTCGCATAAACCTGAGAGTGTTATTCAATCGGCCAGTACTTTTTATCGTTTGCAGAATGCCAATGTGCATAGGGGGTCTTATCCACTGGCCGCGTCCACCACAGCAGAGTTTGAGGCGGTGCGAGCCAAGGTGGCCCGCTTTATCGGTGCGCGGGAAGCCAAGGAAATTGTATTTACCCGAGGTGCAACAGAAAGCATAAATCTGTTGGCCCATTGTCTGGCAATGCGACATTTGCAGCCGGGTGATGAAATTGTGCTAAGTGCATTGGAACATCACGCCAATATTGTGCCCTGGCAGCAAATAGCCGAGCAATATCAACTTGTGATCAAAGTGATTCCGCTCGATGCGCAGGGAATTCTGGACCTAACTGCGCTAGACAGGGTTATTACCAGTAAAACTGCAGTCGTATCGGTTGCGCAGGTGTCTAACGCGTTTGGCAATATTAATCCGGTGAAATCTATTTTTGCGCGCGCCCGTCAAGTAAATGCAATTACGGTGTTGGATGGGGCGCAGGCTGTGAGTCACTTTAGTGTTGATGTACAACAGTTGGGCTGTGATTTTTATTTGTTCAGCGGGCATAAAATGTTTGCTCCCACCGGGGTGGGAGTGTTGTATGGCAAATATGCCTTACTGGACAGTTTACCGCCTTACCAGACTGGTGGCGAAATGATCAAGCAGGTCAGTTTTGCTGGTAGCACGTTCCAGTCTGCCCCGCTTAAATTCGAAGCGGGTACCGCTAACATACAAGGCGTATTGGGATTGGGAGCGGCAATTGACTGGTTATCACAACACACAGGTGTGGCTTATCAACGGCATGAACAGCAACTATACACCAAGCTTTGTGACGGATTGCGAGATATTCCCGGCGTTCATTTTTGGGGGGATGTGCAAAATTCGGTGCCGGTTTTGTCTTTTACTGTTGATGGTATTCACCATCAGGATTTGGCCACGTTGCTAGCTGATAAAAAGATAGCTGTGCGTGCTGGCCATCATTGTGCCATGCCGGCCATGCAGGCACTGGGTATTGAAGGTACAATCAGAGTGTCTCTGGCGGTTTATAATCATCTGCATGAAGTGGAGCGTTTTGTCTTTGCACTAAAACAGGTGCTCCAACAGCTTCAGCAAGATGAAACAGACCTGACAGCGTTACCAGAAATCAATAATATTGCCCATAACGTGCAACAGGCCAAAAGTTGGGATGACAAATATCGTCAGATTATGTTGGCCGGAAAGTCACTGACAAAAATCGACAGTAGTAAAAAGATCCCGGCATATGAGGTCAGTGGTTGTGAATCACAGGTATGGCTGGAGAGTCAGCAAACAGCGGGTATATTTGAGTTTAGTGCCGATTCGAATAGTAAAATTGTGCGAGGGTTGTTGGCAATTGTGCTGGCGGCAGTAAACAAGCATAGCGCTGAAACAATTCGGCAATTTGATTTAACTAACTATCTTCGGGAGCTGGGATTAAACCGGCATTTAAGTCCCAGTCGTACCAATGGTTTATTGGCTGTTATTGAGCAAATCAACCGGATGACCCAAGGCGAAAGCTAACTGTTTGAGCTATGCCGCTCGGCTTTTTCAATAATTTTATCTATCACTCTGGCTGCGGCAACAAAACCGAAAGTCGCCGTTACTGCCACCGATGCACCAAAACCGTTATTGCAATCGAGTTTAACACTGCCGTCAGCCAGATTTTTAGTTTGGCAGACGCTACCGTCTTGTTGCGGATAAACCAGTTGTTCGGTGGAATACACGCAACTGATGCCGAATTTGCGTTTGGGATTGCTGCTGAAATGATATTCCTTGCGTAAAATACTGCGTAATTTGGCGGCTAAGGGATCATGGATGGTTTTGCTCAAGTCAGCGATAGCCACTTGAGTCGGATCTGTCTGGCCACCGGCACCACCGATGGTAATAACCGGAATCTTATGCCGTTTGCAGTGCGCGATCATGGCTGCCTTGGCTTTGACACTGTCGGTCGCATCGACCACATAATCCATCCGGGTGTTAAATAAGCTGGACACATTGTCGCTAACCACAAAATCTTCAATAATATTTACTTGGCAATCCGGGTTTATCTGCTTGATACGCTTGGCCATTGCTTCGACTTTGGCTTCACCCACCGTTGTGGTTAGGGCATGGATTTGCCGATTGGTATTGGTAACACAAATATCATCCAAATCGATCAGGGTGATTTGACCAATTGCGGTGCGTGCCAGTGCTTCGGCAACCCAGCTTCCAACACCGCCAATACCGGCAATAGCAACATGGGCATGACGCAGAACTTCGGTAGGGCGTGTTCCATATAGTCGCTGAGTACCACCAAAACGTTGCGAAAATTGATTTTCTGACATGATGTACCGGATAAAAATGGATGAATAATAAAAGCGGCGCAATTATGGGTGACTGACGCGTAAATGTGAATACTATTAGTCATATAAAATTGGCAAAGTTTTTAACCGCTCCCACTCTGTGGGTAAAATGAGGTGTTATGCAACAAACTTCTTACACAATAAAGTCACATATTGTCTTGGCAGCTGAATATAACCAGTGGATAAACCAGCGTTTATATTCAGTAGTAGGGCAATTAGATGAAACGGCATTTTCAGCAGCGCGGGGAGCTTTTTTTAGTTCGATCTCCGGCACTCTGAACCATATTATGGTGGCTGACCTCATTTGGCTGAACCGGTTTAAAAAACATTCCACGCCCGTTAGCGCATTATTGCAAGCACTTGGAACCTTTCCCCAGCCACAAACGCTATCCAGTATTCTTTATCCAGACTTTAATTCCTTACAGGATGCTCGACGAGAGCTTGATCAGCTCATTATTGAGCTTTGCAACGCGCTGCAAGAAAAAGATCTGGATAAAGTGCTAGTTTATACCAATACCAAAGGCCAGCCATTTAACAAGAAACTGGGATTTTTATTGCAGCACTTTTTTAATCACCAAACCCATCATCGTGGTCAATTAACTACTTTGCTGTCACAGCTGGAACTGGATGTAGGTGTAACGGATTTGCTGGTTATCACACCCGATGCATTATGACGTCATTATTATCGGTGCCGGTATTGTAGGCGCCGCCACCGCGTGGCAGATTACGCAACAGTATCCCGGTAAAAAAGTGCTGATGCTGGAAAAAGAACCGCAGCCGGCATTGCATCAAACCGGCCGGAATTCGGGTGTGATCCATGCTGGTGTTTATTACCCGCCAGATAGCCTTAAAGCCCGCTATTGCCGTGAAGGACTGCAACAGACAATCAGTTTCTGTCAGCAATATCAGATCCCTTACCTGCAATGCGGGAAATTATTGGTTGCCTGCAACGAAGTTGAACATCAGCGAATGGAAGCGCTGTTTAAGCGTTGTGAACAAAATCTGTTGACGCCGGTTTATCTGGATGCACAGCAATTGCAGCACAAAGAACCTGTTATTGCAGGCTCGGGCGCGATCTGGATTAAACAAACTGGCATTGTCGATTATCAGCAAGTTACTCAACGGATGATAGATATTGCCCAACATAATGGTTGTGAAATTCGTTACCAACACAGTGTAACGGCAATTAACGAGCAGCCAGAACAGGTTGTTGTGTGTTGCGCGGAAAAACAGTTCTATGCATCTACATTGGTGGTCTGTGGTGGTTTGATGGCTGACAGGTTAATCACTTTATCGGGCCTTGAGCCTGATTTTCGGATTATTCCGTTTCGAGGCGAATACTATCAACTTGCGGATAAATATAATCAGCTGATTGAGCACCTGATTTATCCCATTCCGGATCCTGCGTTGCCATTTCTAGGCGTACATCTAACTCGAATGATTAACGGAACGGTTACACTAGGGCCGAATGCTGTACTGGCGTGGCAAAGGGAAGGGTACAACAAAGGCGATTTTAATCTGTCTGATACGCTAAGTATGTTGGGATTCAGCGGATTTTGGCCGTTAGTTGGTCGGCATGCTAAAAGTGGTTTGCAGGAATTAAAAAACTCCTTATTCAAGTCGCAATACTTAAAGTTGGCACAAAAGTATTGCCCATCGTTAAGCTTGGATGATTTGCGCCCCTATCCCAGTGGAGTGAGGGCGCAAGCGGTATCCCGCCGGGGAGAGCTGCTGCATGATTTCGAGTTTATTCAAACCCGGCGATGCTTGCATGTCGGTAATGCACCCAGTCCGGCAGCGACCTCGTCTATCCCTATTGCCAAGGCAATAGTGGCCAAAATCGAGGACAAGCTTTAAACCGTTAAGGTTGTTCTTTCTGCTCACCAATCGGGGTTTCATTACCTTTACAGATGGTATCGTATTGATCGCGGTAATAACGTAATTCGGTACAGGATTCTTCAAAGCGACGTTTGGCTTCGGTCACTTGTTGAGGGTTTTTATTGTTCTGGATCTGGAATTGTAATTTTTTACATTCCAGTTGTTGCTCTTTTACTTCGAGAATTTGCTCGCAACTTTGTGGCTGTTGGGCACAACCGGCCAAGACTAAAACAGCGCTACTTAATAACATCTTATACATTAAATCTATCCTAGATAAGGTTGCAATTCCTGGCTCAGTGCAACCAGTTTATCGCGATGGGATTCGGGCAAATGCAGCCCCTCGACGGAACGAAAAAGCTGCCTACATTCCAGTTTCAATTCAGGATCCGGCTTACTTTTCTGAGCTAATAACTTCACTATAACCTGTAGCAGATTTAACACCAGTCCTGTATTCATCGGTGCGACTTTCAACGCCAGATGAAAAATATCATAGGCTTGCTGATACTGACCCTGATTGTAGCAGTCTATACCTTTTTGACGTAGTTTGTTGTAATCACCTCCGGGACGTTTGGCGTTAGAGATGGCCTGTTGTAATAAACGCTGCGTATTGGGATCGGAGGATGTTGGACTGGTCTTCATCTTTTCCATCAGGGAAGAAGCCTGTTCATATTCACCTAAATCGAACATCACCTTGAGACTGTCCGGTGCTAGTGACATGGGAAACTCGTCATGATTCTGTTCAATCTGCTGTTGTGACTCACACAGCGCTCGACGGGCATTAATCAGCTTGCCTTGTATCACATTTATTCTGGCTGACACGATATTTTCAAAGGCATCAAAATCGAAAGGTTGCGGGCTATTTTTAACCAGTTCAGTCTGCTTTTGTCGCTGCAGCGCCAAAATCGCATCCTGATGAAATTTATTGCCGGATTTTTTGTCGGTGGCATGTTCAGCCAATTCCAGGATGCTGCGAATATAGTTACACATATGAGCAATATTCTTGTGCACAGAGTGGCGGGACTGTTCAAGAATGGCTAAACAGCAATTTTTAGCAAAGTCGTAGTCTCCGCTTGCCTGGGCAATCTCGCAGCCCAAATATTGACGCTCAATCGAATGGGGCGACAGTTCAATGGCCTTCTTGATTTCTATACAGGCCTCTTCCAGTTTCTCGGTACGTAAGTAGCACTGGGCCAATATTTCGTGGGAATCGGCTGCCAATATTCGATTATCCAGAATGGTTTTGGCCAGATTAATGGCTTCTTCAAACTGGCGCATATACATCATGGTTTTGGCCATGGCCATCACTGCCCAGGGCAGTTGCGAGTCGCGCACCAGCGGTTCCAATACTGATAGCGCCACGTCAAATTTATCTTCACGCCACAGCAGTTCTGTCATCACTAACGAACAATATTGACGATAACGGCTACCCGAGGTGATAGCATCCTTACAGGCCAGTATGGCGCCTTTGACGTCCTCGTTCATCAATTTGATATACAAGGGGCGTAACGCTTTTCGCTTCGTTTCGGCTTTGCTTAACCTGTTACCCAGTTGTGCCTGCGAAAAAGGTTTGATCAGGTAGTCGTCCGGTTGCTCTTCTATGCGGCCGATGACCATAGGGCGCTCGGTATCGCCACTAATCATAATAAAAATAGCGTCAGGGCTGAGCAGTTTTTTCACCCTTAGTTCCTGCAGTAATTGCAGGCCGTTTTGCCTGTTATTACCTAGATTCAGATCTGATATAACAATGTCGAACAGGGTGCGATTACAAGCTTCAACCGCTTCCTGACCACTTTCGGCCAGGGTAACAGCGCTGACACCCAGCGTATTGAGCGAGCTGCGCAACATTAATAGGAATGGCCTGTGATCATCTACGATAAGTACGCGTTTATCATGATAGGTCATTTTATCCATGGGCGGTTGTGCGCTCCTGTTGGGTTAAAGAGAGTCGATGCAGATATGACATATTTATTGATAAAGAACTCGAAAGCAAGATTAACAAAAATAGATAGGTATTAAGGTGCTTACCTAATGTCATATCTTTTAACGGTTCGTCGTTAAGATTTGTTCGCATTCTACGATATATAAGCTGGAACTTTATAAAAATATTACAGATGAATCCAGCAATCAGCTCAATTAATGATATCGAGTTTAGTGGCCGGTTATCCAGCGCCCTGAATCAGCAAAGCCAACAGCAATTCAGCTTGTTGTTGGCGATGCTGGAACAGAATTATCTGGATCGGCTGCATATTCATGATGACGCAGAAGCGGCGTCAGCTGCGTTCGATCCTGCCTCGTCAGGACTGAGCTGTTATCCAGTTACACCACTTAAAGCCGAGGCCCGCGATTGGCAACAGCTTGGCCAGATAAACAGTATGCTGGGCGATAAAAGACCTGGCGATGCCAGGCTTTATCAAATTATGCATCCTGGTCCTTTGTCACTGCGTAACGATAGTATGCATATTGATGAGGATGTCATTAACAATAGTCCGCTGAGTGCTCAGCAAAAGTTGCGAAAACCGGATAATACCGACAAGCAACTGGAGGTGGATGAAACCGGTTTGTATGAAATACTCAATCAAATTCACGCATCAGAACAGGCGGCTTGATTTGACGCAAGTGAGAATCAAAGATCTGGCATTTTATAGCGTATCAAATTGCCATTGATGTTCGAAATAATGAATTTTGGCTGATGAATATTCCCGATCCGCTTTCCAGGTTCGGTTATTCAGTTTAACCACAACACCGGGATAGAGCTTTTTATTGGCATTGAGCTGAATTTGTTCAACATAGCGTTCTTTGGCCAATTTCAATTGACTGGACTTGCTGATAAGTTGCTGCAACATGGTGCGTTCGTCGCGATATTTTCCAAGCAGTTTGTCCAGCTTTGAACGCAGTTCCGCCGGTATGGTTCTGGATTTCATCGATGTCATCTCTGCCTGATGACGCTGAACATGGTTTTTCAGCTCCACCATTAATTCCTCAACAGTATCGATGCGCTCGGTTAACAAGTTAAAACCATCGCTAAAATCGATAAACAAGTTACTACCGGATATGGCACCGAGCGTACCTGATTTGATGACATCTTCACATTGAATTTCGCAGGCAAATAAATTGCCATTAGGGTTATCTATGGGGCCCACGGTGATGCTGCCGCGACATTTAATCCGGCTATAAGCCAGTTGTTTACCTACGGACACATTGCCGTTACAGATAATATCCAGCCCCTGACCATGTTCGATATGGATGCCGCCATCGGCAATCAGTTTGCCGCTGTATTGCTGTTCTTCCTCTTCATCATATTTTCCCATTGCACCCTGGGTGATAATGATATCGCCGCCGGACTCGATATGGGCGGATTCAACAAAACCGTTAATTGTGATATCGCCGGTTGCGATGATCTTCATTTTCTCGGTCACATCGCCATTGACGATCACTGCACCGTCGTAGTTGACATTGCCGGTACCTATATTAACGCCTTTGCAAACGAAGGTTTCATCCACCCACATTTTACCGTCTTTGAACTTGGGCATACCGGCGATTTCGGCGCGTAAAATATTGGGAGTATCGTCACTGATATAAGTGCCGTCGCCGGGCTTGAGTTTAATCCATTCACCTTCAGTGGAATCAATAGTACCACCGCGCACCGTATATCCCTTGCGCCCTTTGGTAGGGGCCTGACGTTCCAGAATTTCCACGCCGGGTTTAACGCAAATAATCTCGCCTAAATCGCGCATATCAACCCGACTGGTGCTGACAGTCTGTGGCTGCAGAATACGCTCCAGCGCGTTTGGGACTAGTGGTACCAGCTTGGAGTTTTTACCTTTGCGCGGAGGCAGTCCTTTGGCGATAAGTTCGTTCAATACTGTGCCTGGTTTACCTGTTCTGGCCCGGGTGGCCATATCGATAATACGCTTGGAGCTCAACCCCCGTTCGATACCGGCATGTTTGGCTTTGGATAACAGATAGGTCGGTGTGACGTGTTTACCACCAAAAGCACAGACAATCTCCAGATTGGCGCTCATATCATCAGAGCCAATAATAAACTTGATTTCGGCATCACGTTTTTCCGCAATACGCTCTTTGATCGGATCGGTATTGCTATTGCGTGCAGCGGTTGTATAGGCTTTAAAGGCGATACGCACAGTATCTTCAAACAAGTAAAAGTCTGCGTATTTTTCTTTGATATAGGCAAAAAGACTTTTTTCGTTCAAACTGTCAGCGTCTACTTCATCCGGATGAATAATCAAATCCAGATAGCGCTCATCGTCTAAATTACTTAAATATATTCCTCGCATATCACCTGCCTGTTGACATCAATCCTATAGTTTATCGGCCACAGAATTTTAAAGCTTACTTACAAAACTTCACCATATTGATATAGGGCTTTGATGATTGCCAGTTTTTTTGTGTCCTGAGCGTATTGTTCTGCCAAAGAATTAAGTTCGGCATAGAAAGAAGGCAAAGTTAAGGGGCCGCTATCCATCAGTTTCTGCTGACGATGCTGCTGCCATTTGTCCATTTCGCTGGCGCTGAGAGTCGCGGGATAATTTCTGGCCCGGTAGCGAAATAACATCAGCGGCAGGCGTTTATCGTCGAACTGCCAGTCTTTTCCAGCGAGCTGTACTGGATCCATGCTGCGGATCTGTTGCATTTTACTGCGATCAGCATCACTGAAAAATCCGCCACTGTATAAGGCATAGTCGGCATCCAGCTCATCGTTACGTTCCGATAGCCGGTAAACATCGGTGAGTTTTTCGGTTAGATCCGCTTGCTGTTTGATTTTTTGCAGATTAGCCAGACATTGTTGGCGATCAATCCCCAGTCGTTTGGCGTTAGTTTCATCCAGCGTTTTGGCCGGAGCAATGACCGGGCATTTATTCAGATGGATCAGTTTGATTGGCAGACGTTGTTCACCTTCTTCCAGCATTTCGCTGGACTGATAGAGCTTTTGCTTTAGCTGCTCAGCATTTAATTCAAATAAGGGTTCGGGATCCAGTGCCAGATTCAACACAATAACCGCATTTTTGTTGGTGGGATGAAAACAAATGGGGACCACCCAGGTGCAGCAACCATGAGTAGCCGGGAGCTTGGATGAAATGTGTACTAAAGGTGTATAGCTGCCAATACTAATTTGGGCGGCGACATTTTTTTTGATACGCAAATTAAACAGGTAATCATACAGCTTGGGTTGCTTGTCTTTTACCAACCGTGCCATCGCGATAGTCGCCCGTACGTCAGATAGCGCGTCGTGCGCATCTTCGTGGCCAATACCATTAGCAGCGGTCAGATGCTCCAGTCTAAAACTGGGGCTGCCATCGTCCCGCATTGGCCATTCAATTCCCTCAGGTCTTAACGCGTAGCACGCCCTTAGCATATCGATAATATCCCAGCGACTATTACCGTTTTGCCATTCACGGGCATAAGGATCAAATAAATTACGATACAAACCATAACGCGTAACCTCGTCATCAAAGCGGATACTGTTATATCCGGCGACACAGGTTTGTGGTTGACTCATTAATTCATCCACTTTTTGCATAAATTCTGCTTCGCAGTGTCCTTGCTGCATGGCTTGTTGTGGCGTTATACCGGTGATCAGGCAAGCTTGGGGGTGGGGCAACGAATCGGTTGGCGGTTGACAAAAAAACATACTGGGCTTGCCAACTGGATTCAAATCAAGATCAGTACGAATGGCAGCAAATTGGGCGGGGTGGTCTTTTTGGGGATTCGCTCCCCACGTTTCGTAGTCGTGCCACAGAATTGTTGGTGTTGTATTAGTTGTCATCGGTTGTTATTGATTACCCTTTAGTTGCTGGTTGTTATTGTTTTGTAACCAACAGCAGTTTATTAAAATATTTCAACAGATACTAAACTACCGGCGTTAGCGGGTAAACGTTGCACGCAGAATTATCAAATAGTCTTGTCCATATCGAGCGAAGATGGAAGATTATTAGGCCCTCCCGTCGCGGGACAGAGATTTCTCCAGATAAATGTTACAGGAATGTAATAATTTTCTTGAAAACCTCGCAAAAATATATGCTTAGGGTCTATCTTTGAAGTGACAATAAAATATGCAACCAAATTGAGGATTGCTGATGGAATCACTTAAAGTCGGTGACTATATGAATACTCACCCCGTTACATTGAATCGCACCATGACCGTTGCTGAAGCGGTAGAAAAATTAGTTAACAGCCATTATCCCGGTGGACCAGTGGTTGATGGTCGAGGACGGTTAGTGGGATTTTTATCCGAGCAGGACTGTCTGGCTAAAATGGTTGAATGCAGCTACTACAACGAACAGGCCGCCCACGTAGAGGATATAATGCGCACTGAGGTATTATCCCTAAAACCCTATGACTCTGTACTGGATCTGGCGCAACAGATGTTAGGCGCCAAGCCGAAAGTTTATCCGATTGTGGATGATGATGGCTTGTTAGTCGGATCTATTTGCCGGGCGGATGTGCTAAAAGCCATCGGCATGCACCTTAAAGACGCCTATAAAAAAGCCGGTTAGCCTCATCGAAAACAAACAAGCGGCTATATTCGCTGGTAATCAACAATCACTTCTTCTAGGATCGGCTCCTGCATAAATAGGAGCCGTTTTTTTGTCTGTTTCAACTCATTCGCTATATCCACTTCTTGCTGCCACTATGACGATGCACAGGCATCGTTTTCGTCAACGTATCCAGGGCCTTAAGCGGCTGGATAAAAGTCAGCAGCCAGAAAAGAGCCAACAGTTGCAACAAGATATTGAGCGATCGATACAGACTGCCCAATTGCGGCAAGCGCAATGCCCTGCTATCAGCTATCCGCCGTTACCCGTCAGTGAGCATAAAGACGAGCTTATTGAGGCGATTAAACAGCATCAGGTAGTGATTATTGCCGGAGAGACAGGGTCGGGTAAAACCACCCAGTTGCCGAAAATATGCCTTGAGGCGGGCAGGGGGATCCACGGCTTAATTGGCCATACTCAACCGCGCAGATTGGCCGCCAGAACCGTCGCTAACCGTATTGCTGAAGAGCTGCAAACGCCACTGGGTGAAAAAGTCGGTTTTAAAATTCGTTTTTCTGATCAGGTCAGTGAGCGTAGTTATATCAAACTGATGACCGACGGTATTTTGCTGGCCGAGATCCAGCAGGATCGTTTTCTAAATCAATATGACACTATTATTATTGATGAAGCCCACGAACGTAGCCTCAATATAGATTTTATCCTCGGTTATTTAAAACAGCTGTTACCCAAACGTCCGGATTTGAAGTTGATTATTACCTCGGCGACCATTGATCCCGAGCGCTTTGCCCGTCATTTTGATGATGCGCCGGTGTTTCAGGTCAGTGGCCGTACTTTTCCTGTAGAAGTGCGTTATCGGCCTTTACATGAAATGGCTGACAGCGAGGGGGATGGCGTCGATCAAACCCAGGGTATCATTAACGCAGTGGATGAACTCAGTCGCGAGAGTCAGGGAGATATTCTGGTGTTTCTTAGCGGTGAACGGGAAATCCGCGATACCGCTGACGCGCTGAATCGTCGTCAGCTGCGTCACACTGAAGTCGTGCCATTGTATGCCAGATTATCTGCTGCGGAACAAAACCGTATTTTCCAAAGTCATGCCGGGCGTCGTATTGTCCTGGCGACCAATGTAGCAGAAACGTCATTGACGGTACCCGGAATTAAATACGTTATCGATCCGGGCACGGCCAGGATTTCCCGTTACAGTTTTCGCAGCAAGGTTCAGCGTTTACCTATCGAGGCAATCTCCCAGGCATCGGCCAATCAGCGTTCCGGCCGGTGTGGGCGGGTTTCTGCCGGTATTTGCATTCGGCTGTATTCCGAGCAGGACTTTTTGAGTCGGGACGAATTTACCACTCCGGAAATATTACGCACCAATCTGGCGTCCGTTATCTTGCAAATGCTGGCCTTGGGATTGGGGGAGATAGATCAATTTCCCTTTGTTGAAGCACCGGATAATAGGCAGATTAACGACGGTTTCCGTTTGCTGGAAGAAATTCAGGCAATAACCAGCCATAAGGGCCAGAAAAAACTGACCCAGACAGGGCGGCAAATTGCTCGCTTGCCTATCGATCCCCGCTATGCCCGTATGGTGGTACAAAGTGCCGAATTAGGCAGTTTGTCCGAAGTGCTGATTATAGCTGCTGGAATGAGCATTCAGGATCCACGAGAACGCCCACAAGACAAGCGACAAGCTGCCGATCAGCAGCATAGCGAATTTGCTGATAGCGAGTCGGATTTTATCAGTCTGTTTAATTTGTGGCTGGCCTTCCGGCAGCAACAGAAAGACCTGACTAATAGCCAGTTACGCAAATGGTGCAAACAGGTTTTTATCAATTATCTGCGCATGCGTGAATGGCAGGATATCGTTAGTCAGCTAAAAAAGGCTATTGCGGAAATTGGCTTCAGACTCAATTCCACCCCTGCCGATTATCCGGCGATCCATCAGGCATTATTGTCCGGTTTGCTATCGCATATCGGTAACAAGGAACCGGAGCGGATGTATCTTGGTGCGCGCAATGCCCGTTTTATGATTTTTCCCGGTTCGCCTCTGGCAAAAAAATCGCCAGCCTGGGTGATGGTGGCAGAGTTGGTAGAAACCTCCAGACTATTTGGGCGTATTGCCGCTAAAATACAGCCGGAATGGATTGAGCCTCTGGCATCCCATTTGACAAAAAGCAGTTATTCAGAGCCTCACTGGTCAAAAAAACGCGGGGCGGTCATGGCTTATGAAAATGTTAATTTGTATGGTTTACCCATAGTGATAAAGCGCACTGTCAACTACAGTGCAATCGATCCATTGCTGTGTCGGGAGCTGTTTATTCAGAACGCGCTGGTGGAAGGGGACAACAAGCTTAATTTACCGTTCTTGCAACATAATCAACAACTGGTAGACGATATTCAGGCGTTAGAAGATAAGTCTCGCCGCCGTGATGTGCTGGTTGATGATCAGACTATGCAGCAGTTTTATCAGCAAAAACTGCCGGAGCATATTTGTAACGAAGTCAGTTTCCGCAACTGGTGGAAAAAAGTTGTCAAGCAGCAACCTCAGTTATTGCATTTTGATCCCGCATCATTAATGAAACATGATGCGGAGCATGTGAATCCGCTGAATTACCCCGAAAGTTGGCAACAAGGCAATTTGCACTTGCCGCTGGACTATCAGTTTTCCCCAGCTGCAGTGGATGACGGTGTGAGTATTCTAGTGCCGTTGCCCTTGCTTAACCAGCTGCAGGCTCAGGGATTTGACTGGCTGGTGCCAGGGTTACGTTACGAGCTTATTCTGAATTTGATTAAGTTGCTTCCCAAAGGTCTGCGTAAAAACTTTGTACCGGCACCGAATTATGCTGAAGCCTGTATGGCTGATATGGCTCCCTCTGAACAACCTTTTCTACAGGCATTAAGTCATAAACTGAAACGCATGACAGGGGTTGAAGTAACACCAGATGAGTGGCCGGTGGACAAATTACCGGATCATCTTAAATTCAATTTCAAGGTATTAGATAATCACAAACTGGTTGCGCAGGGACGCGATCTGGCCGAGCTACAGCATAAGCTTAGTGACAAGGTTAAAAGCAGTTTACGCCAGGTCGCGACGCCGCAAGTCGAGCAAAAGAATTTGACTGAATGGAGTTTTGGCCCCTTGCAGCAAGAATTCAGTGAAGATCGCGGAGATTACCAGGTTAAGGCGTATCCGGCGCTGGTAGATAACGGTAAAACGGTAGCGATCAAACTCTTTGATCAACCCCATCAGGCGGTGATATCCCAGCAGGCAGGTTTGCGACGTTTATTGCGGTTAAATATTCCTTCACCGGTTAAGTATCTACAGGAAAAACTGCCCAACAAGGCCAAGCTGGGTTTGTATTTTAATCCTTTTGGACAGATTAAAGCTTTGATCGATGACTGTATCGATGCGGCAATTGACCAGCTATTATCCGAAAAATTTAGTGATATCCGTGATCCGGACAGCTTTAAGCAGGCCTGTGACTGGGTTCGGGCTGAATTGAATGATCGCGTATTGCAGATTGCCACCGCAATAGAACCCGGATTGACAACCGCTCACCAAATCAAGAAGAAAATGAAGGGCAATGTTCCGCTGAATATGATCAGCGCCCATGGTGATATTCAGCAACAACTTAACGGGTTAGTGTTTGCCGGCTTTGTTACCCGTATTGGTGCAGACAAACTGGTGGATTGGCAACGCTATATTCAGGGTATTGAACGCAGGCTAGAGAAATTACCCATTGATCCGAATAAAGATAGGTTGCAACAGTTAACAGTCGAGAAAGTTCAGCAAGCCATCGATGCTGCCAAAAATAAGGTGCCGATTGGACAGGCAATACCGCAAGAAATAGACCAAGCGCGCTGGATGCTAGAGGAATTACGAGTCTCATTATTTGCCCAGCAATTGGGAACGGCTTATCCAGTCAGTGAAAAACGCATAATCAATCATCTGGCTAGCTTTTAGCCGTTGACTTTGTGAACTAAGGTTAATATAACCTTGTATTGGTAGTATTAAACGAAGGAGAAGACAACATGCTAGGGTACGATGACAAACGAAATTTTTTTCGCATGATGGTCAATTCAGGGTGTGAGCTCACCATTAATGATGAACAATCCAGTCGTACCATATCGGCGGTATGCCATGATATCAGTGCTACAGGTATGTCCTTTGAAGTTGATGAGCCGATTGAACTGGGTACTAAAGTACAGGTCTCGATAGAATCAACCAGCAGCCAAATTCCTTCGTTAATAGCTGATAGCAAAGTGGTGCGGTGTGAAGAACAAACCCAGGACAGTTTTGTTGTCGGTGTCGAAATTGTTGAAATGAAGTAGTTGGTCTCGAAATATCGATATTCCACATAATATAGCTGCGAGTGGCGAGCTTCGGGTTACGAGCAAAAATAAACCCCTGCCATTCTAAGACTATTGACTACCTCAAGTCCGGGCATCCTGAGCTCGTGGAAGGTGCAGGTCGAATAGTTATTGCCCCCCTGATACACAGCATGATCCTGCTTTTAATTTGTCATCCCCGCATGTTGTTAGCGGGGTGCCAGTCATTTAGCTCGCGACTTTAAGCCCGTTACTCTTGGTTGTATGTATCATAACACCCGGCACACCATACCTTTCAGGTAAAATCCTTCCGGAAAGGCGGAGCTGATTGGATGATCGGCGGCTTGAGTCATGCGCTGGATATATTGAACCTCTCGTCCTGCGTCCAAAGCCGCATCGGCTACCACCTTGTTAAACAAGTCGGTGGTCATCAATCCCGAGCAGCTAAATGTCAGCAAAATCCCGTCAGGTTTTAAAATTTGCATAGCCAGCATATTGATATCTTTATAGCCGCGGCAGGCCCGATTAAGACTGGCTTTGCTGTCGACAAACTTGGGAGGATCGAGCACTATCATATCAAAATAGCGGCCTTGGTCACGGTATTCACGCAATGCTTCAAATACGTCTTTATTAATAAAATCACATTGACTGGTATCCAGCTGGTTGATTTCGGTGTTGCGTCTGGCAGTGTTTAAAGCCAGATCAGAGACGTCCAGATGGGTAATATGTCTGGCGCCAGCGGCCAGGCAATAACTGCCAAAAGTGCCGGTATAGCTGAAACAGTTCAGGATGTCTTTACCTTTAGCATAACCGGCGGCAATGGCGCGATTATCGCGCTGATCGAGATAAAAGCCGGTTTTATGACCCTGTTTTATATCGACCAGAATATTGACGCCATTTTCACTGATCGTCACCTCATCAGGTACGTCACCATGCAAAGCCTGAGTGACTTGTTGCAAACCTTCCTTTTCACGTACCGCCACATCGGAACGTTCGTAGATACTGGCATCGGGAAAACATTTTTGTAGTGCCCAGACTATTTTACTGCGATGTTTTTCTGCACCAGCGGTAAGTAGTTGGCATACCAGTACGCCATTATAATAATCGATCGTTATACCCGGTAATCCGTCTGATTCGGATGCAACCAGTCTAAACCCGCTTAGTTGGTGCTGGTCAATCAATAACTGGCGACCAGCTAACGCTCGTTCAATACGGCGCAGGAAAAAGCCATTGTCGATGACTTCATCTTGATCCCATGTCCAGATGCGTACCTGAATTTGCGATTCCGGTGACCAGGCGCCACGACCCAACCACTGCTTTGCATCGCTATAAACATCGACAGTATCACCGCTACGAAGTTTGCCCTGAGTTTCACGAATGGCACGGGAAAAGACCCAGGGATGTTTTCTGAGCAGTGATTTTTCACGCTCGGGCTGCAAAATAACGCTGGATGACATAGCATGGTCAACTGAAGTAGAGGAAAAACAGGATCCTATACCAAATGAATCATTCTTGCATAAAAGCTTTTGTATCTGGCCGGGTACAAGGTGTTTTTTATCGCGCCAGTGCCAAACAGCAAGCCAAGGCGCTAGGTCTTAACGGCTACGCCAAAAATTTGTCTGACGGGCGGGTGGAAGTGTGGTTGGAAGGTGCGCCACAAGCCATTACCCAAATGCAGCAATGGCTGAAAATAGGGCCGTCAGCGGCAATAGTTGAACAGGTTATTTATCAACCCTGTGAGGCCCTTAATTTAAGTGGATTTGAGGTGCAGTGAGATGCGATTTATTCAACATCAAACTGATAAGCAAGGCTATCAGTTGCAAATGGCACAGATGAAGGAGCCAGTTCCCGACGCCAACCAAGTACTTGTTCAGGTATTCGCGTTCGGGATCAACCGGGCAGATGTTTTGCAAGCCGAGGGAAAATACCCGCCTCCGCCCGAGCATAGCACTATATTAGGTCTTGAGATTGCAGGAAAAATTATTGAAGTTGGCGCGAAAGTGAAGGGCTGGAACATCGGCGATAAGGTTTTTTGTCTGACGTCGGGTGGCGGTTATGCCGAATATGCAGTGGTTGATTATCGACATTTGTTGGCAATCCCGGAGCAGATGACAATGGCACAAGCTGCGGGAATGGCAGAGGTGTTTCTAACCGCTTATCAATCACTGTTCGAGCTGTGCCAGCTACAAGCACAACAGAAAGTCTTAATCCACGCGGGTGCCAGCGGAGTTGGGTTGGCCGCTACCCAGTTGGCCAAACATGCTGATTGTCTGGTGGCGGTGACCAGCAGCAGTAATGAAAAGCTCGCTGCGTGTCATGCTAATGGCGCCGACTTACTGATTAACTATCATAAGGAAGATTTTGTAGAGGTGATCCGTCAACAATGGACAGCCGTCGATGCGATTATCGATGTGGTAGGAGCCACATACTTAAATCGCAATCTCAAGGCTATTAGCTTGGATGGAACAATTGTCCAATTGGCAATGTTAGGCGGACGTTATGCCGAACAACTGGATATTGCATTATTGCTGGGTAAACGCGTTAAATTACAAGGGTCTACTCTGCGAAATCGTTCAGATGATTATAAGGCGCAACTGGTGCAGTTGTTCAACCATCGATTCGGTGATTTACTAAAACGCAATCAGTTGTTAGCCAATATTCAACAGGTGTTTGATAGCAGTCAGATCGAACACACCCATCAAATATTGGCCGGCAATAGCAATATTGGCAAATTGGTGGTTAGTTGGTAGCGATAAAGCCTTTATCTTCGAGCAGGTTGTTGCCCTCGGCGGCACTGCGCGCCAGTTCATCACAGCGTTCGTTTTCCGGATGGCCGGAATGACCTTTTACCCAATGCCACTTAACCTGATGTTTGTGGCTTGCCTCATCAAGTCGTTTCCATAAATCGACATTTTTTACCGGTTTTTTATCGGCGGTGCGCCAGCCATTTTTGCGCCAGTTATGGATCCACTGGCTAATGCCTTGACGAACATACTGACTATCGGTAGTTAAATCCACTGTACAAGATTCACTGAGTGTCGCCAGACCTTCTACTGCTGCCAATAACTCCATGCGGTTGTTGGTGGTCAACTGATAACCCTGGCTCAGCTCTTTACGATGTTGACCGAAAATTAATACTGCGGCATAACCTCCGGGGCCGGGGTTACCCAGACAGGAACCATCGGTATAAATTTCTACGTGCTTCATCTTTGCCCTTTTATCCTGTTGTTGTTATAGCGACGGAGTATATAACGAAACCAGCTTGCGATGCAGTCCGTATCCTGGCTCAATAGGCCAAGGCTTCTCTCGCATCTTGATTTGGCTTGGGTATAATGCGGACATCATTGAATAAGACAGTTTAAAAGCATGCGTCAAATCGTACTGGATACAGAAACAACAGGTATTGACCCAAAGCAGGGGCACCGGATTATCGAAGTAGGCTGTGTGGAGTTGATTAACCGCCGCCTGACTGGCAATCACTTCCATGTCTATATTAATCCGCAGCGAATTATCGAAGCGGAAGCGATTGCGGTGCACGGGATAACCAATGAACAACTGGCTGGTGAACCGGTATTTAAAGATATTGCCGAAGATTTTATTAGTTTTATCAAAGGTGCTGAATTGGTGATCCACAATGCTGCTTTTGATATCGGCTTTATGGATCACGAATTTGGTTTAATTCGTGGTCTATCGATTAAAAAGACCAGCGAAATTTGTACTGTTCTGGATAGTTTGGCGCTGGCCCGGCAAATGCACCCGGGACAGAAGAATAATCTGGATGCGCTGTGTAAACGTTATGGCATCGATAATTCGCATCGTCAGTTACACGGCGCCTTGCTGGATGCGGAAATTCTGGCCGACGTGTATTTGTTGATGACCGGTGGCCAGACTGCGTTGAATTTATCCGGTAAATCAGCCGAGTCCCAACACCAGCAGGGTGAAACAATTCGCCGTTTGTCTGCGGATCGAAAACCGTTAAAGATTGTACAAGCTACAGCCGATGAACTAGAACAACATGAGCAACGCCTTGATTTAGTTGAAAAAGGCGGCGCTTGCCTGTGGAGACAATAAGGCCGGTAGATTTTATGGGTAGATATCGATTTCTGTTCGCGGTGTTTTTAACCTGCCATTTTTGCGCATGGGGATTACCACAAGACAATCAGTTGGACAGTGAAGACAATGATCCCATATCAATGCTGGGCGACAAGTATCAGAATAGTATTCCTTTGCTGCAAAATCGCTTCCGAATCGACTATCAAGTCGATGAAGTCAGTATGGTGTTCTTTCGTACCTTTGGCAGTTCTCCTGTGGTATTGGTTAAGCCAGACGGCTCGAAACTGTTTCAGTCCCGGGTGACCGAGGATGTGGCCGAATGGGTTTATTCGGCCAATTACGATGCGATTAAGCTAAAAAATCCAACTCCCGGACCCTGGCAAGCTATGGGCCAAATCTTGCCCGGTAGTCGTGTCATGATAATGTCGGATATTGAGCTGCATGTTCCTCCTTTGCCTGAAATTATGTTTTCCGGTGAAATCATGAAGCAAACTGGTCGACTGACCAATGGCGGCGAACCGATTGAATTTAAGGAATTCCGTGATGTTGTGGATTTATCCATAAAATTTATCAGTACCAACAATCCCAACTACGATAACTTTGGTGCCAATGACGGCGAGATCGCTACCTTCAAGGATGATGGCAGAGGAATGGACGAAAGACCCCGTGATGGAGTGTTTACCGGCCAGTACGATTTAACCGTGGGTGATGGAGAATGGATCCCGGTATTTGTAGTTAATACACCTTTGTATAACCGTGAACAATATGGCGACAAAATTCTGGTACTGGAAAATCCTGTTCATATTAGCGTGGACAAAAATGAAGGGAATAGGGGATATCACGAGTTAAAAATTGATGCTGATCGCCAATATGTGGATATCAACAGTTTATTAATTGATGGCAAGGTGCGGTTTCCCAATGGCGATGTGCAGAATTTCTCTATTACTGATCCCTCCGATCAGGCGCGCTTGCACCGGATCACCCACTACGAGTACGGCATTTTCAGGGTGAAAATAACCGTGTATGGTAATACCTATAATGGTCGCAACTTTATTCTGGATGTGCCGGAGTACAGTTTCTTAATCGAAGAACCCGAGCTTAAAGTGGCAGAACCGGTTACGCCAGATGCTGCCGCAGGCACACAAGTCAATAACCCGCAAACAGTGCCAAGTGAACAGCGTCAAAATACGCCAACACCCATGCCGCAACAGGAAGATGAAACGCCGGTTTGGTTAATTATCGGCATTAATTTATTTTTATTGCTAATTGGCGGGTTGGTATTGTGGTTTATTTTCAAGCCGGCCAAGACCGATCATAGTCAGTCGACAAAAGTGGACTAGCGGAGAAAATCAACAGCGATCATGCCGTTGAAACTGTACAAAAAACATCCCTATAAGCCTTGGTTTTACTGGCTTTGTCTAATTAATCTGCATTTCTGGTTAATCCTTGGTCATAATGTAAAAAAGCCCTAAAAATAGGTTGACTCGTTATAGGTGAAACCGTATCATCTGCGCCGCAGTTGGCTAGGGGCCTGTCTCAAAGTTAACTGCATGATTTATTTGAATAACTGGAGTGGTAGTTCAGTTGGTTAGAATACCGGCCTGTCACGCCGGGGGTCGCGGGTTCGAGTCCCGTCCACTCCGCCAATTCAAATAACTCAAAACTTTGATTAGGGTTGGAGTGGTAGTTCAGTTGGTTAGAATACCGGCCTGTCACGCCGGGGGTCGCGGGTTCGAGTCCCGTCCACTCCGCCAACATCAAAGTATCCTTTTAGGAGTGGTAGTTCAGTTGGTTAGAATACCGGCCTGTCACGCCGGGGGTCGCGGGTTCGAGTCCCGTCCACTCCGCCAATTTGGTGACAATGAAATGAGCCTCTATGAGGCTTTTTTTATGCCTTTAATCCAAGTCAGGTTAAACCAGCTTTATCCCCAGACTTTCCAGTAAATGCAGGGCTTCAACGCGACTAAAGGTTGCCTGTCGGATGTTATTGTTAAATACATCAATATGATAATTTGTCGCCTCAGTAAAATCAGCCTTGGATAAATTGGTATTGTTGAACAAACTATTCAACAAATCCGTGCCTATCAGACTTGCCTGTTTAAAATTGGCTTCACGAAAGTCGACGTCATGCATTTTACAGTGTTCGATACGATTCAAGCCAAAAAAACTGGCATTGTTTAATATACAGTGTTCAAAAGCTACAGCTGCGCCGCCAAAGCCCGACCAGTCTGCCTGCGTCCAGTCAATACCAAGCAATTTGCAGTGTTCAAACTGCACATTGTTAAATTTGCATGAGATCAGTTTGACTAATGACAAATTACATTGGCTAAAATAACAGTCGACGAAGCTGCAGGTATTGAACACTGCGTGATTAAAGTCACAGGATTTGAAACGGCAGCTATCAAATTGTTGATGATCAAATGAATCTGCTACGCAAGATAAACCGTTAAAGGCCTCATTAACGTATTCATCTTGCTTACCAAGTATTTCAGCCATACTCATTTGTTTCGGTTTGGGGTTTCAGGCAGGCTCTAAGTACGATAAAGCCGACAATCCCCGAGAGTAACGAGCCCAGCACTATACCCAGCCGTTCATCAAAGATAATATTGACGCCGGTCTCCTCAAAGGCAAGTCCGCCCACAAATAAACTCATCGTAAAGCCTATGCCGCATAATGCTGCTGTGCCGTACAGCGAACTCCAGGACATTCCCTGTGGCAGTTGGGATAGTCTTAGTTTGATTGCCAGCCAGCATAAACCGAAAATCCCGAGCTGTTTGCCAATAAATAGTCCGGCGGCAATGCCTAATGGAACACCGTGAAACAGTTGCTCCATGCCCATCCCTGTGAAGCTGATCCCGGCATTGGCGAAGGCAAATACAGGCAAGATGAAAAAGGCCACCACCGAGTGTAAGTCATGTTCCATACTTTTTAACGGTGAATAATCCGGATTATTCTTGGATTTAATCGGAATAAACATTGCCAGTACCACGCCAGAGAGCGTCGCATGTACGCCTGACTTCAATGTCGCAACCCACATAATGATCCCGACCAGAATATATAAACTTTTGGATTCCACATTGCGGTAGTTGAACAGGGCCAGAACAGGAATACACAGAGACACGACAATCAATGAGGTTACCGATATTTTGGCGGTATAAAAGAACGCGATAATCAGAATTGCGCCAATATCATCAAAAATCGCCAGTGAGGTTAAAAATATCTTGATGGAGGTCGGTACTCTTGAACCCAGCAAGGTCAAGACTCCCAACGCGAAGGCGATATCGGTAGCCGCCGGGATCGCCCAACCTTCGATGGCGACGGGGTCGTCATAATTGAAATAAAGATAAATCAGCGCCGGGGCGACCATACCGCCTATTGCGCCAACGCCGGGTAAAATAATATTACGTTTGTCAGACAGTTCGCCTTCGATCAGTTCTCGTTTAAGTTCCAGCCCGACTAAAAAGAAAAACACTGCCATTAATCCATCGTTGATCCATAACAGCAAAGGTTTAGCGATCACCAGCGTGCTGACCTGCACTGCTACCGGCGTGGATAAAAACAGTTCGTAATAGGTATTTAAGGGAGTATTGGCACATAACATGGCCAGCAAAGCCGCCAGCATAAGCAGAATGCCGCCAGCAGATTCGAGTTTAAAAAAATCGGAGATATTACTTTTGTCTGACATTTTGTTCCTATCTGTGACGCATTCTTGGCAAATAATGCTTTGTGCAGTAAGTATCACATGACAGGGCATGTAGGCCAACAGTTATCGGATTGAGTAACCTGCAGGTAGCTGAATATCTGACTGGGGCTGTATATGGTCTAATAAAAAAAGGCACCCAAGGTGCCTTAATTAACCAACAAAGACTTGTCAGGCTTCTTTTTCGGTTTCTTTTTTGCTGGTTTTAGCTGCCGGTTTTCTTTTAGCTGGAGCCTTAGCCGCTGCTGGCTTTTTAACCTCCGGCTTTTCTACCATCAACTCTTCCGGTTTAAAGTCATCAACATTGATAACTTGTAAACGGCCAGCTTCGGTACGGGTTAATAATTCAGCCTCCTGCTCATTAATGACTCCCAGCTCGAGGCCTTTTTTAGCCAGTTCGTCCAGTTGGGTAAAGAAGAACTTTTCATTGGCTGCCTTGCAGATTTTTTCATACAAAGGTTCACAGGCAATAATATCTTCTAAAGTCTGTTCCATTTGGCCAATTACATTGCCTTCTTCGCGAGTCAGATATTGTCCCTGGATCAATCGATTACGGCTGGGGCAGGGGTTTTGCAGTATCTGGGCAATTTTATGATCCAGCACATCTGAAGGACGACAGTATTTATTGCCAAAAGGGGCAACCAGCAATTTAAGCAGTATTCCTAAAGGTTTGGACGGGAAGTTCTGTAGCAGCTCTTGCTGGGCAATTTCCAGCTTGTACAAACTGTCTTGCATAGCCCAATGCAGCAAAGGCAAGTCTTCTTGTTGACGACCTTCATCATCAAAACGTTTTAGTACAGTTGAAGCTAGATAGATATAGCTGAGCATATCGCCCAGCCGTGCGGACAAACGTTCACGACGTTTTAGTTCACCACCCAAAACACCCATGGAAACATCAGACAATAGCGCCAGGTTGGTGCTGTATCTTTCCATCGAGCGATAGTAACCCGCAGTTTCGTCACTAAACGGGGCTTTGGCAAACATGGCACCAGTAAATGAAAACCATAAAGCCCTGAAAACGTTGCTGATGGCAAAACCGATATGGCCAAACAGCGCCTGATCGAACTCTTTCAGACTTTCGGCGCGATCATCGTTATTGGCAGCATAAAGCTCTTTTAGTACATAAGGGTGACAACGCATTGCTCCCTGACCGTAGATCATCATATTACGGGTCAGGATATTCGCTCCCTCTACGGTAATACCGATAGGAATACTCTGGTAACCGCGACCCAGATAATTGTTCGGGCCTAACATAATGCCTTTACCACCATGAATATCCATGGCCGCTTCCATTACGTTACGCGCTTTTTCAGTCAGATGATATTTACAGATAGCGCCGATAACTGATGGTTTTTCTCCTAAATCGACGCCCGTGGTACTCATGCTGGTAACCGCGTCCATCAGATAGGCATTGCCACCGATGCGGGCCATCATTTCTTCAATCCCTTCCATTTTACCTATTGGCAGTTTGAATTGACGACGAATGCGTGCATAAGCACCGGTTGCCATAGCAATGGTTTTGCTACCACCGGCCGAGTTGGAGGGCAGGGTAATACAACGACCAACAGACAAGCATTCAACCAGCATGCGCCAGCCTTGTCCGGCCATCTTGGCGCCACCAATAATGAAATCCAGCGGTACAAAAATATCTTTGCCACGCACCGGGCCGTTCTGAAATGGTACGTTTAACGGGAAATGTCGATTACCAATATCCAGTCCTTTAGTGTCAGCCGGGATAAGCGCACAGGTAATCCCCAGATTTTCTTCTTCACCGAGCAGATGATCAGGGTCGTAAAGTTTGAACGCCAGGCCGACAACTGTAGCCACCGGAGCCAAGGTAATATAACGCTTGTTGAAGGTTAGTTTCATGCCCAGCACTTGTTTACCTTCGAATGTTCCTTTACAGATTACGCCACTATCCGGAATTGCACCTGCATCCGAACCGGCATCCGGGCTGGTTAACGCAAAGCAGGGGATTTCCAGACCTTGAGCCAGCCGAGGTAAATAGTAATTTTGCTGATCTTCTGTACCGTAGTGCTGCAGTAATTCTCCCGGCCCCAAGGAATTTGGTACACCAACGGTACTGGACAGCACTGCGCCTTTGGCAGACAGCTTTTGTAATACGCGAGATTGGGCATAGGCCGAGAACTGTAACCCGCCGTATTCTTTTTTAATGATCATGGCGAAGAACTTGTTGTCTTTCAGGAACTGCCATAGTTCAGGGGGTAAATCGGCCAGTTTGTGATTGACCTGCCATTCATCCAGCATACGACAGGCTTCATCAACAGGACCATCCAGAAAAGCCTGCTCTTCGGCGGTTAAACGAGCCTGAGGAAAACTGTGGAGTTTGTGCCAATCTGGTTTGCCGCTAAATATCTCGCCATCCCACCACACGGTTCCGGCATTAATGGCTTCCTGCTCGGTGCGGGACATTTCCGGCATGATTTTTTTATATATTTTAAGAATGGGCAGGGTGATGTTTTGTCGTCTGAATGTTTCCATATTCAGCGGCAGCATAATGGCCAGAAAAATAACCCAGGAAAATAAACCGACAATACCCGTGAAAGTACCAATTAGCATCACCGCGCCAATGGCGAGTGTGGCATTGATCAGTTTAAGACGCAGATAGCTGACGCTACCGATGGTTGCTACCAGCAAAAGTAGCCAGATTAATCCGTGCATAAGGACTCCAGATTGTAGAGGTCAGACCAGAAGGTTAGAAAGTATTATGTCTTAAGAAAAAAATCAAGTAATAGCGTTTATGTATATACACATAAGTGTAAGCGCTAAAGACCAGTTTAGCTGGATAAAGTGAAAATCAGCTGGAGATGCTAATCTTTTGCAAGTGGTGTGGCGGCTGATTCAGTTCGCTCAGTTTTGGCTGTGCAGCTTTCAGCTGCGTATTGGCTAAGCCGGATGTCGCCTTGTTCATCGTCTTCTTTTAACTGCCGGATCCGCACCATCAGGTAGTTGAGGGACGGTGCAAACCAGATAAAGGTTTCGCGTCGTTTGGTCTCGCGAATACGCACGACTTTTAGTGCGTTAACTTTATCGTAGGGTAAAGCAAGCTCCTCTTCGCCTTGCACCTCGAATTGGTACATCTCTTTTTCACCACGGTAATTGAGTACCGGAATACTGAATTCAGTTTTACCCTCTGCCAGTAACTGCTTAATTCTGAACTGATACAACTGATTATCCAGTTCCTGTTGCCATGGCAGCTTTTCATCATTATTCAACAATATGGTGTGATCAGTTGGATTGAATTCGGCTGCTAACGATTTATCTCGTCCGGTACCGGTGCGCTTGTACTGATAATTAACGGATTGCAGTTGCTCGCCTAGTTGACTGAACTGGCTGATTTCATGGCGATGATCTGACAGGAAAAAATAGGATGCGTGAGACTGGTAGGTAAGACGATATTGATTGTTTGTCAGTGTTTCAAGCTGCTGACTGGCGGTTCCCAGTTTGGAGCCGGAACGGTAGGCATTGTATTTGGCCTGGTAGGGACATAACTCTTTGCCTGTCACTGCCAGTGACAGGCAAAGTAAAATAATGCAGGTAAACCTAATCGGCAGCATATCCGTTGCTGCCCAGCGGTATGCTGTCCATTATGACTTTATCCTGATCCATCATCAGTCGTTCAGCACAAAACCAGCTCACTACCAGTGGATAGATATTGCGTTCCTGTTGCTGTACCCGTTGTGCCAGCTCATCTGCGTCATCTTCTGCAAAGACCGGAACACGAGATTGAATGATAACGGGTCCACCATCCAGATCAGGTGTCACAAAGTGTACCGAAGCTCCGTGCTCCGTATCACCGGCCTCAATAGCCCGTTGATGAGTGTGCAGACCTTTGTATTTAGGCAGTAATGACGGATGAATATTTAGCATTTTGCCATGATAGTGTTCGACAAAATCGCTTGTCAAGATCCGCATAAACCCGGCTAGCACCACTAAATCAGGCTGATACTGATCGATACACTCCATCAATGCCGTATCGTAATCGGCTCGTTCGGCATAATCACGATTATCCACTACATGGGCTGGAATATTCGCCTGCTCGGCGCGCTGCAATCCATACGCACCGGGTTTGTTAGATATCACAGCGGTGATTTTACCGGCAATTTTATTGGTTGCGCACTGATCGATAATCGCTTGCAGGTTGGAACCATTACCTGAAATAAGGACAACTATAGATTTCATGGAATTAGTTAATCTCGACCTGTTCGCTACCCGTTTGTTCGGCGATGCTGCCGATGATCCAGGCGTTCTCGCCAGATTCTTTTAGTAAGGTTACTGCCTGTTCCGCACTGCTTTGCGGCAGTGCGATGATCAGACCTACACCGCAGTTAAAGGTACGGTACATTTCATGAGTGTCAATATTGCCTTGTTGCTGTAGCCAGTTGAAGATAGCCGGCCACTGCCAACTGCTACCATCGATAACTGCTTTGGTGTTATCCGGCAATACGCGCGGAATATTTTCCCAGAAGCCACCGCCGGTAATATGTGAAATCGCATTAACCTGTACTTTTTCCAGTAGTTTCAATACAGATTTAACGTAGATGCGGGTAGGTTCCAATAAATGGTCGGCCAGCGTTGAGTCTTCAAATGTTTGGGAAGGATCGGCGCCGCTGACTTCCAGCACTTTGCGGATCAATGAAAAACCGTTTGAGTGCGGCCCGGAAGACGCCAGTGCAATCAGCGTGTCGCCAGGAGCAACCTGGCTGCCATCGATAACGTCATCCTGTTCAACCACACCGACACAGAAACCGGCGATATCATAGTCGTTGCCATGGTACATGCCGGGCATTTCCGCCGTTTCACCGCCGATTAGCGCGCAACCGGATTGTTCACAACCTTCACCGATACCGGTGACGACTGCTGTTGCCGTTTCAACATCCAGCTTTCCGGTCGCATAATAATCGAGAAAAAATAACGGCTCAGCACCTTGTACAATAAGATCATTCACACACATGGCGACCAAATCGATACCTACACTTTCATGGCGACCCAAGTCCATGGCTAAACGCAGTTTAGTGCCCACACCATCGGTACCGGAAACCAGTAACGGTTTTTTATATTTTTCCGGTAAAGCACATAAAGCACCAAATCCACCTAAACCCCCTCTTACTTCGGGTCGATGGGTCCGTTTAGTGACGCTTTTAATTCGTTCAACTAACTGATTGCCCGCATCAATATCGACACCTGCATCTTTATAACTTAGGGATGGTTTGGTTTGGCTCACATTTAACCTCAAAATAACTGGACTGGAAAATCAGCGCGGATTTTATCAGCAATCACCTCGGTTGATAACTCATTTAGTCGATATTTAGCTAAATCAATGGGTGAAATTCATCCCGAATTCGATGACAATAGCCGCTCTTGGATAAGGATGGATAAGTCTTGTTGTTACGTATGTATGTTAAGTGGGTAGTTTTTGCGCTGAGTTTATTCGTGTCCAGTGCGGCGATGGCCGGGGACGTAACGGCTTTATATGATGCTAAAGTCGAGATGGGCAATACCACCGATCAGGACGATGCGGCCAAACAAGGTCTGCAGCAGGTTCTGATCAAGGTAAGCGGCAATCGTGATGTACTCAGTCAACCCTTGATTAGACAAAACTTGGCTAACGCCACCGATTTTTTATTGTCCTATCAGTTCAATATCGAACAGCAGAAGCGCATTTATAACGCCAGCTATGATCAACAGAAAGTGGACAAATTATTGCGTAATGCCAATTTGCCTATTTGGGGCAAGACGCGTCCGGCTACTTTGTTGTGGTTAGTGGAACAGCCGGACGAAACCTCCTTTAACCGGGCATTAATTTCTGAACAAAGTCAGTCCCACATCAAGGACAAAGTATTACAGGTAGCGGCCGAGCGGGGACTGGATATGAGTTTTCCGTTGCTGGATCTGGATGATTTGATGAATGTCAGTGTTTATGATGTATGGGGCCGTTTTGCCGCGCCGGTAATTCAGGCCAGCCAACGTTACAATACAGATTCTCTGATTATAGGGCGTATATACCAGTACAAGCAGCAGGCTGAAGGGCTGGACGATAGTTTGGCGCAGATCAAGTGGCGGCTTGACTGGCGCTTTATCCTTGGCGACAGCCAATTTCAGGGCAATGTTGAAGATATTGAACAGGACGCAGTGATCCAGCAAGTCATCGATACCGTAGCTGATCAACTCGCCAGCCGTTATGCCATTGATGCTCAATCTTCGGCGGTCAGTCAATGGATTGAACTAACCGTGAATAACATTAGCGGTCTGGAAGTATATGAAAATGTGCGGCGTTTCCTCAATCAGCTAACGGCAGTGGCAGACGTGACATTAAGTCATATTAATGGACGCAAAGGCACATACAAGTTACGCATGATAGGGACCGAACAGGATCTGATTAATACTCTTAAACTGGACAGCCGTATGCAACGGGTAGTCGATCAATTTGGCCAACCTGTGGCTGAACTGGAATTTGTCTGGGCACCATAATGAATACCCAGTTGTCTTTGCCGGTTCATCTGCCCGACGATGAAACCTTCAGTAATTTTGTGGTGGGTAACAACCAGGTGTTGTTGGCCCAGTTAATGGCGTTGTTTACGCAACCGCAAAACAGCCCGTTGATTACCTATCTTAGTGGCGAACATGGGGTGGGCAAAAGTCATTTACTTTACAGTGTCTGTGCGCAAGCCGGGGAGCAAGGTAAATGGGTTAGTTATCTTGATCTGGCACAAATCGATTTATGGTCGACAGAAGTATTAACGGGTCTTGAGCAATGTGATTACGTCTGTCTGGATAATGTGCATGCCTTAAAAGGGCATCGACAGTGGCAGGTGGCGTTGTTCGACTTGATTAACCGGGTTATCGAAAATCAGCATGCTCGCCTGGTGATCAGTGGGGACGCGGGGCCGGCACAAATGGAACTGGAACTGGCTGATCTGCAAAGCCGGTTAGCCTGGGGGGTCAGTTTTGTTGTGCAGCGTCTCAGTGATGAAGATTGCGTCAGTATGCTGATTAAACGTGCCGGAATCAGGGGAATTAATTTACCTGAAGAAGTCGGCCTATATTTACTCAGTCGTAGCAAGCGCGATACTAAAAGCCTGATGAATGCACTAAATCAGCTTGACCAGCTGTCGTTACAACAGCAACGAAAGCTGACCATTCCTTTTGTTAAGCAGGCATTGTCGTTTTAATTCCTTGCTTTAGGTAATTTGGGGCGACCGATATGGGAAGCCTGCCTTTGGTGTTTTAACCAGATTTGCCTGTCCAGTCGCTGTTCTAATCCTTTAGCCTGTTTACCGGCCCTGACACTTTGTGAAAAGCTGACGCCGGTTTGCATATTTTTTAGTGGCTGTAGCGACTGGTACACATCCCGGCTATCCACTTCGGGTAAAATATTGTCGATCACAAAGGCACCTTTACCCTGCAATTGACTGGTGCTTATGCGGTTAAATTCTCCCCAGGCGACAATGTCATCATTGTCTATAATGGCCACAACCGGTGTGAATCCTAGGCGATAACTGAGCATTAGATGCTGGAAATACATGGCTAAATCTTCAGCCTGAGATGAGTAATTATAAAAATCGGTGGCGTAGTCATCGCGGAACAAGCCCAGGATATCATCAGGCTGATAAGCTTTTTGTTGGCTCGTTGGCGTGTCTCCGTCAAAGCTGACATCGGCCAGTCCAAATAGAGGACTATTTTCATCTATCCAGGGATATTGAATAACCATTTGTTTTGATATTGAAGGTATATTCTCTCTATTGGCCTCCTGCAGCGGGTTGCTGTTGGCTGACAGCAAACTCCAGCGCGAGGGCGCAATATAATCATTGGCATGCGCCAGTTCGTGATACAGCAACCAGGTGACTTCGGCTTCCATATCGGCAAAGGCGCGAGGTTGGCGATCTGCCGGATCATACCCCACAAAGGCGGGTGAGCCGTTATGGGTATAGGTCCAGGGAATACTGAATTGTAACTGGTTGCCAAACTCAGCCCGGTAATCAGGGGCATCATTCAAGGTATCGCGTTCTTGCGGAGTGAGCCAGAAATTATCGGCATCAAGATAGATAGCGCCGGTGGCAGACCAATAAAAGGAAGGGCGCACATCGTAGGAAATAACAATTGCAGTGGTGGCGCGCAATAAATTTAACATATCCGGAGATACGTCAGACTGTTGCAGATACTGCCTGAACCTCTCTCCCATCCAGTCATGAGACACCACCACGCGCTGCATAATGTCCTCTATCTGCGGTTGCGGATGTTGCATGCCAATCAGCGGTAATTGATTGAACGAACAGGTATCGGTAAGGGTATTACTATAAACGCAGTCCACCAGCACATCGGCATAAGGACTGGTTGGCAAATAAGGATGGGCACTCAAGGTGACGACTTGTTCGGCATAGTAGGGGAAGTAACCGTCCTCGGCGATCTCGGCATTTTTAATCAAAACATAGACTGTATCTGTTGTAGTGCTGCCATTGGCTAATTTTAATGTGGCCTGGAATTCCAGCAAGGTGTCAAATTCCACCTTGGGGGCGTCGAAAAACAACATATTGCCCTGTTTATCCAGTGTTACAGTCGGTCCGCTGATTTGTTGCCATTGGGTCGAGGTAAACGCACTGTTCGAGTCCACTCGTAACGATACTTTACCCTGCTCAACCGCCACATGATCGAGTCTGATTTGTACAACAGCGGCCGAGTTGCTCTGTACGGATAAACTGATTGTGTCGCTGACTGAGCCATCCGTGGTATTGGCAGTAAATTCAAAACTGTAGTTGCCTGTTTGTTCAGCATCAAAGCTGATCACCTGGCTATCGGCGGCCAGCAATGTAACCTGTGGCCCCGTAAGCTGCTGCCAATGAACTGCACTGCCATTCAAATTTTCAGGCATTAACGCGGCCAAACCGACAGACTGATGTTGCAGCGCGGTTTCGGTACTGACCAGAAGCAGGCTATCTGGTTCGGTTGGTGGCGGTGCCGTTGGTGTGACCGGACTGCCCGAATTATGGTTATTTGAGGTGGAAAGGCTCCCTCCGCCGCCTCCACACGCGACTAGCGCGAATAGACATAATGGTGCCAAGGTTTTAATTGTTGCGGTGATAGGCTTCATTGCTGTTCATCCTTTAACTTTTTTAACCCCAAACCCAGCTCCCGCCCACGCAACCGGGCGTAGAAACTGCAACCGATAAACATACAGGAGGCAGCCAGTATTTCCACCGCGGCATACCAGTGTTCACCTTCAGAGGCGTAAACTGCCGTCAGGCCATGTAACAAGTACAGCATAACAATAAAATTGGCCCAGGCATGAGTATAAGGTGAACCCTGAATCATGCCTTTGGCGGGCAATAGCAAAGGCAGGATCCAGAACAATAATAAAAATAGGGTGGAATGAACCTGTGGCTGGCTGAGTATGAAATGCCAAATAAACGACCAACCCAGTAAAGCTAGATAACTGGTCAGGGCCAGACGTCGAAAAAATAAAGTATGACTGCTCATCTGTCTCTCGTATCAATCAAATGGGGATCAGGCACCAAGTAAACGGGCGATATTAGCCAATCTTTTACCTTGGGCGATACATAGCTGTTGTTCATCATCACTTAACGAGGTATTACCCTGCATCCCGGCAACATGACTTACCCCGTAAGGTGTTCCACCTGTAGTGGTTTTATTCAGTGCCGGCTCAGAATAGGGAAGGCCGATAAATACCATGCCATGATGTAACAAAGGTAATTGCATGCTCAGCAAGGTAGATTCCTGTCCGCCATGCATGGTGGATGATGAGGTAAATACACAAGCTGGCTTACCTGCCAGCGCTGCGGATAACCATTCGTGGCTGGTTCCATCCCAAAAATATTTCATTGCAGCTGCCATATTGCCAAAGCGAGTAGGGCTGCCTAACGCCAGTCCGCTGCAGGCAACCAAATCATCCCGGCTGACATAGGGATCACCGCTATCAGGTACTGCGGCGAGTTCATTATCGAAATGATTGGTAACCGGAGGCACAGTTCTTATTTGCGCTTCCAGTCCCGCCATTTCGACTCCTGTGGCGATTTTATAAGCCATATTGCGGGTCGCGCCCTTATGGCTGTAATAGAGGACAAGTACAGGCGCCACTATAAGATTTCCAGCACGGATTCCGGTGGACGGCCAATGCGTGCTTGCTGGTTGGCAATAACGATAGGCCGTTCAATCAGCTTGGGATGTGACACCATTACATCTATCAGTTCGGTTTCTCCAAGTTGTTCGTCGGACAGGTTTAACTGTTTATACTCATCTTCGTTTTTACGCATCAGCTGTCTGGCTGAATCAAATCCCAACATGTCGAGGTACTGTTTTAATGTCTTGGCGGATAAAGGCTGTTTAAGGTATTCAACGATTTCCGGTTGATAACCCTGTTCCTGCAGTAACTGTAATGTTTGGCGGCTTTTGGAACAGCGGGGATTGTGAACGATGGTTATTTTGGTCATTATGGTGTCGCTTTTACTTGTTTAACAATAGTGATTATTTTGCCTGACCATAACATGAGGGGATAGGGTTTTGTTAAAAAAGCTGTGTATTATTGTCGTTGCACTTAGTGCCTTACTGGCCGGCGTTTGGGTGGCTAATTATAACCGCAGTGATTTCACCACATTGTCCGGAGAAAAAGGCCAGTGGAGCGACGGCCAGGGGCAATGGCTAGTGATCAATTATTTTGCTGAATGGTGTGCACCTTGTTTAAAAGAAATTCCGCAGCTAAACCAGTTTAACCAGCAGACCGCCGACTCGGATGTGCGTTTAATTGCAATTAGTTGGGATAACCTTGGCCAAACGGAATTACAACAAATTGCGGACAAGTATGCGATGGAATTTGAACTGGCTTATCAGGTTAATCCGGATAACTTGCCTTTTGTCAAACCGGCACAGTTACCCGCAACGTTTATTTTGTCGCCCCAAGGCAAGGTAGTTAAAAAATTACTGGGTGAACAGACGGCAGAATTATTAACCCAACATATTGAGCAATTAAAAGTGAAGTATCCTCACTGACTCGTTGTCGATTGAGGCTGTTTAGCAAAGAATAAACAGCCTCTAAGTTAAAGTTTTTTCAGCTTTCGATCCGCATCGCGTAGTTGGTCAATTCTGGCTCTGATCCTTTGTTTTTCCAGTGTATTGTCATGAGTATAGTTGTAGGCACTCTGCAACTCGTCTATGGCTTTGGGATAGACCGACAATAACGCATAAAACTCGGCGCGGGTTTGATGCATTTCCATCCGTTGTTTGTTTTCCGCATAGGCATCAATTAGCATCTGATAACTTAACGTATGATCCGGATTAACCAACAAATAGTCTTTTAATATTTGCGTGCCTCGTTCGAATTTTTTTAACTGGAACAATGCATTGGCCATATTTAACGAGAGTACCCGGTTACGGGGCATTTTTTGCAGATGGGGTTCAAGCAAGGCAACCGCCTGTTCAGCCTGATTTTTGGCGAGCAATATGTCGGTTTGGGTATCAAGATAAAACAGGTTGTCAGGATCATTTTCCAATAACGGCGCTATGGTTTCAGCGGCTTGCTGGTAGTTTTCTTCACTGATTTGCAATAACGCGTGGCCGTAATGTCCGGCATTCTGGGCGATACGACTGTCCTGTTCCAGCAACTTGTTAAAGTAATGCTCGCTGTTGCCATTTCTATCAGTATAACGGGCAATAATCCTGGCTTTGGCCAAGGCAAAAGTTAAGCTCGGAGGCGGATTACGCAACGGAAACAAATTGGCTCTGGAGCGGGCATCGGCGATCCTGGACTCTGGCAAGGGGTGAGTCAGCAAAAAAGCCGGTGGTTTGGATTTAAACCGGTATTTTTCCGCCAACTTGCCAAAAAAGCTGGCCGCGCCACGTGTATCGAATCCGGCTTCAGACAACATCTGCATCCCCAGGCGATCGGCCTCCTGTTCATTGGCTCGGGTGTAGTTGATAGATAATTGTTGTGCTGCGGCCGAACTGGCACTGATTGCCGCCATACCTGCCTCTGGATTGGCAACGGCTAATAAAATTCCGCCTAATAACGATGCAATCTGAACCGGTGAGGAATTCTGGTTTGACTCTATTCTGCGCGCCATATGGCGCTGGGTAACGTGGGTAATCTCGTGTGCCAGTACCGAGGCCAGCTCACTTTCGTTATCTGCGTTTAATATCAGTCCGGTATGCACACCGATATGGCCGCCAAAAAAAGCAAAGGCGTTGATTTCCGGACTGTTGAGCAGAAAAAAGGTAAAAGGAAATTTGACATTGTCGGCCTGGGCGACCAGTTTGTTGCCCAAATCCTGAATATATTCTTCCAACAACGGATCGTTGACCATCGGTGCCTGAGCCCGCAGTTGGCGCATATAAATATCGCCCACTGCCAATTCGCGTTCAATACTCATGGCATTGGACGCGACCACTCCAATTTCTGGCAGGTCAGTCTTTTTTACGCCCAAATTTAATGACTGGGCGGCGCTGGCGGCAGCACTGAAAAACAGGATAATAATTAGGCTTCGTATCATTCTCGCAACTTTACATCTATTTCGCTACTGGCTGAGTTGGAGTCTATAGCAGCCAGTTGGTTCCAGTTATTGTCACCTACAGCTTACCCTATGCTTGGGTTAAATAACCAGTACCTAGATAATCTGAACAGTGGATCAACAGACTCAAATTGAATTGTTTATATAATTCAGATCCAACCGATATTTCTTATCTAAAGTTCAGCTTATATAATTTGTGGTATTGTTTATACTGCATTTCTCTGCTTGATCGCGTCCGAGCAATATAACTGAAAAATAATGTTGTGATCTATGCCACATCTTGATGTAAGTCATTTAAAATGTCCGCTGGCGTTACTGCAAGTCAAACGTTGGCTTGCAGGCTGTGTACCGGGACAACAAGTTGAACTGACAATATCCAGAACAATTGACAGTCAGGATATACTGCGTTTTATTGTTGTATCTGAGCACCGGATTGTCATGCAAAATGAGGACAATAATACTGTGCAATTGTTCGTCGTCATTCACCATTAAAGGTAACGGAAAATCTGATGTTTAAAGTTTTTAGTGATTGGTATAAGCGCAAGTTCTCCGATCCGGATGCCGCCACATTATTGGTGATGATCCTGTTGAGCGTATTAGCGCTTATTGTGTGGGGCAATATGCTGGCACCGGCAATAGTGGCTGTAGTGCTAGCCTATTTACTGGATTGGCCGGTTGAAAAACTTAGCCGTTTAGGTATATCCCGTACTTTGGGTACAAGTGTAGTCATGTTGGTATTTATTGGTCTGTTTACGTTGATTATGCTGGTGTTGGCACCGGTTATTTTTAAACAGGGCACTAATCTGCTTAAAGAAATGCCGCAAATATGGGCGCAAACGCAACAATGGGTGATGATGTTGCCCGAGCGCTATCCCGGTATTGTCGATGGTACGCAATTGCACCAGATGTGGCAGTCGGCCAACGATAAAATTGTCGCACTCGGACAGGAGCTGATTACCGCATCGTTCAGCTCGCTGGTGAATATTGCCGCTATTCTTATTTACCTTATCCTGGTGCCGTTGATGATTTTCTTTATGCTTAAAGACAAGCGTGAATTGCTGGATAACGTCAGTAAACTTTTACCTCGTGAACGGCGTTTAATCAAACAGGTCGGTAGCGAAATGAATACCCAAATCATCAACTATATCCGTGGTAAGGTGATCGAAATTATTATTGTGGGGACCGCTTCAACGGTAACTTTTGCGGTAATGGATTTACGTTATGCTGTCTTGCTGGGAGTGTTAGTCGGACTGTCGGTATTAATTCCCTATATTGGTGCGGCAGTGGTCACCATCCCAGTAGCGGTGGTGGCGTTGTTTCAATGGGGACTGACGCCGGACTTCTGGTATCTGATGATTGCCTACGGCATTATTCAAACCCTGGATGGTAACTTGTTGGTGCCACTGTTATTTTCTGAAGCCGTCAGTTTGCATCCGGTCTACATCATTATTGCAGTGCTGTTTTTTGGCGGACTGTGGGGATTTTGGGGGGTGTTTTTTGCCATTCCATTGGCCACGCTGGTCAAGGCGGTAGGTAATGCCTGGTCCGAACAAAGCCAACTCAAGAACCAGCAGATAAAATCCATGTCAATTTGAGTGGCAAAAAGGACAGCCAAGTCCTGTCCTTTCAATATTGCTACTATTAAAGTTACTGATTTAGATAGTCCAATACGACTTGATGATGATCTTTGGTTTTGAACTTGTCAAACACATGTTCAATCACACCATTTTCATCAACCAGAAAACTGATGCGATGAATACCATCAAATTCCCGTCCCATAAATTTCTTCGGTCCCCAGACACCAAACTGATCGGCAACGGCATGATCTTCGTCGGACAACAAGGTGAAATTCAGGTTATCCCGTTCAATAAACTTGGGTAACCGCTTGACCGGATCGGGGCTGATGCCAAGCACAATCACATTATGTTTATCCAGTTCGGCTTGGCTATCACGTAAGCCCTGAGCTTGCACTGTACACCCCGGCGTCATGGCTTTAGGATAGAAGTACACTAATACCTTACGTCCGGAAAACTGTTTGATGGAGCAGGGGTCATTGTTTTGATCAGGTAAACTGAATTCAGGTGAGCGATCACCGGCTTTCAATCGTTGCATGATAGTCCTCGTATAGATTGAAGATAATAGTGGCAATGCCACTAATGGGGGCTGATAGTGCCAAGCAAGTCCAGCTCATCCAGATAGTGCTCGAATGCAATGGTAATACTTTGTACGTCAGTATCCTGGGGTAAGCTAACCACCATTTTACCTTTGAGCATTTTTGCCTGGCTGCTTTTTTCAATAAAGATATTTTGCCTGAAGGCGCTGATAGAAATGTTGTGCGAACCAAAGAAAGTAGTGATTTTGTGAATAATCCCAATCGCATCTAATCCGGCAAATTCCACATCTGCCAGTACCGCTAAATCTTGCTTATGGTGTTGGCTGGTGCGTTTCATTATGGACAACAAATCGTACTGTTGGCAAACAACAGGGAGCTGCAATTCGGCTTTGGTAATAGCGTTTGATTCGCCTTCAATGATCATTGTGAGTGACAAGTCCTGACCATAAATGGCCTGACGGCTATCCAGGATATTACAACCTGACTGGCTTACCGCATTAGACAATGCGCTTAAAATTCCTACCTGATCACTGCCGATAATAGTGACAATAAGCTGTTGCTGCACCTGATTACCCTCACATTGAAAACCCAAGACTCTAGCACAGATTTTTTTATTTTGCTTTTTATTGCTCCATCGCTTGTTTTTATTGGGGTTGACCATTAAGATTGGCCGCTCATTTTGCTCGGAGCACTCATGTTTAAAGGTAGTATTGTCGCGCTTGTTACACCCATGACTGATGATCAACAAGTTGATTATCCTGCGCTAAAGTCACTTGTCGAATTCCATATAAATGCAGGTACTGACGGTATCGTTTCGGTTGGTACCACCGGTGAGTCTGCCACTTTGCCTGTTGATGAACATATCAAGGTGATAAAGGCGACGGTGGATTATGCCGCCGGACGTACTCCTGTGATTGCTGGCAGTGGCGCCAACTCTACAGCTGAAGCCATTGAGTTAAGCCAGGAAATGGCTCCTCTCGGCATTGACGGTTTTTTAAGCGTGGTACCTTACTACAATAAGCCCCAGCAACGTGGACTGATTGCCCATTTTGAAACGATAGCAGATTGCACCGATTTACCGGTATTGTTGTACAACGTGCCGGGCCGAACGGTTACCGATATGTTACCTGATACGGTTGCGGTATTGGCCAAGCATGAGAAAATTGTTGGTATTAAAGATGCGACAGGTGATATGCAGCGTTTGGCGCAGATGCGAGAGCGGATTGCGGACGACTTTATTTTTCTCAGTGGCGATGATGACACTTCTTTTGAGTTTATCCGTCAGGGAGGCCATGGAACTATCTCGGTGACGGCCAATATTGCTCCTGAACTGATGGCTAAAATGGTGGCGTTATTGCGCGCAGGGCATATTGAACAAGCGCAACAAATTAACGACAAATTGGCAGCACTGCATACCCGGCTGTTTATCGAGCCGAATCCGGTTATGCCCAAGTGGGCACTATATCGTATGGGACTGATCCAGTCTGATATTGTCAGATTACCTTTGGTCACAGCGGAACTTGCTAATAAAAAAATCATCGAACAGGTCATGCTCGATGCCGGGATAATAAAAATAGAGGAAAATGCATGACCCGTAACACCGTATTAATTTCGATTGTAGCCTGTCTGGCTGCATGCAGTTCGGTAGAAGAAAGACGTATAGCTAACGGTGGATTTGGCTATCTCGATAGCCAACAACAAGGGGAAATAAAGTTACCCCCGGATGCACAAACTCCCGAATATTCTAACGACTATGCTATTCCATCGGTTGACAATAAAACCCATACGCCGATTGGCAAAAAAATCGAAGTGGTGTCACCGACAGTTGTCATGCCATTAGTCACCGGATCACATATTGAAGAAGGCTCAAAAAAAGCCATTGTCTGGTTTGATCAAGTCAGAGATGACAAGGAATTGGATACTGCCATCTGGGACAGTTTAATCAGTTTTCTGGAAGAACGAGATATCGGGGTTACCTATTTCAATAAAGAAGAACAATTGCTGATAACTGACTGGTTAACCTATAACGAAATGGAAGATTCAGCCTGGTACGACTGGACCAGTACTGAAAGAGAAGTGGGTAAGCGTTTTGAGTTCAGGCTGGAAAAGAAAAGCCACGGACGCAGTGCAGCGTTAACCGCCAAGTTGACTGACTATAAAGAAAGTCTGCAAGGTAAGCAGACTGTTGATATGGCACAGGCTGATGTTCGAGCCAATGAAGTAGATATCCTGAATAAAGTTATCAGTCACTACCAGGATCAGTTAAGACGGGATGATGTGCGCAGAATTCGTGAAATTCGTGAAGGACTGACGACCGAACTTGGTTTTAATGCCAAAGGCGATCCGGCCTTTATTGTGGATGGCACTTATACTGTTACCTGGCCACGCCTGTTATTGGTATTCCGTAAACTGGGCTTCAATGTTAAGGATCTGGATCAATCCAGTGGTTTGCTGTTTGTTGAATATATTGGCTCGGATTTAAGTTGGTGGGACAAACTCTGGGGTGGCGACGATAATGAGCTGTCTCTGGACGAAACCGACTATCGGGTACAACTGGAAGAAATAGAAGGTGACAAGACCTCGATCAGTTTTATGAACGAGGATAACGAACCTTTTGAAGCTCAGGCGATGAGTGATATATATGAAGCATTTTCTGCGGTAATGGCAGAGAAAAATCTGGATCTTTAGTAAATAAATTGGTGAGACATTAACTGATGGAAAAGCGCACTGAATTGTATCGTGGTAAAGCTAAAACGGTATTTACCACTGATAATCCCGATTTGTTGATTTTACAATTTCGCAACGATACATCAGCATTTGATGGCGAAATCATTGAGCAGTTGGATCGTAAAGGCATAATCAATAATAAATTCAATCATTTCATTATGTCTAAACTGGAACAGGCGGGTATCGCAACTCAGTTGGAAGAGCTATTGGCCGATGACGAAGCACTGGTTAAAAAGCTGGATATGATCCCTGTCGAGTGTGTAGTACGCAACCGTGCCGCCGGTTCACTGGTTCGTCGCTTAGGTGTTGAAGAAGGTCTGGTATTTGAATCACCGACTTTTGAATTCTTCCTTAAAAATGATGCATTACATGATCCGATGGTCAATGAATACCATATCCAGGCATTTGGTTGGGCAACGCAAGAACAGATTGCACGCATGAAAGAACTGAGCTTTCAGGTCAATGATGTATTAAAGGCGTTATTTGATCAGGCTGGTTTGCTGCTGGTTGATTTTAAATTGGAGTTTGGTGTCGATAGTGCCGGAAATATTGTCCTGGGTGATGAATTTAGTCCTGATGGTTGCCGTTTGTGGGATAAGCAAACCAACCAGAAAATGGATAAAGACCGTTTCCGTCAAGGGCTGGGTGGTGTGGTTGAAGCCTATGAAGAAGTTGCTGCTCGCCTGGGCGTAACGCTTTAATTTAGTCATAACTAAAAAGTTTTTGATATAAAATGCTGCAGAAATTTTTCTGCAGCGTTACATTATACGGAATAATAATAATAATTAATGGATTAATATGACGTCAAAGTTGTGTTGTATTGTAGTTTGTAGCTGGATTTGTTTATCTTCGTTTCCCTTAATCGCTCAGGAAAATTCCTCTCACTTAAATAATCTGCACCGTGATAACCGTGCCGCCACCATCGATGGTGAGTTGTCTGAGGCTGTCTGGCAAAGCGCCACCCAAATTAGTCTGGAGTATGAAAATGATCCAGGCGAAGGCGTTCCTGCACCGGTCAAAACGACGGTTTATTTGTATGAGGACGGAATAAATTTATACGTCGCTTTTGAAGCCTTTGATCCCAACCCCGACAACATCCGCGCCAGTTTACGTGCTCGTGACGATATCAATTTAGATGACAATGTTGGCATCATACTGGATACCTTTAATGACAAACGTAACGGCTTTGGTTTTTTCGCTAACGCCATTGGTGCTCAGGCGGATAAAACCATCGTTGATAAAGACGGCATGCAGGAGGATGACTCCTGGGACGCTATTTGGGACAGTGCCGGTAAAATTAATCAAAAAGGTTATATTGTTGAATTCAGTATCCCGTTCAGAGCTCTTAGGTTTGCACATGTCACTGAAGCAACCCGCTGGAATATTGGATTATATCGCAATTATCCTCGTGATGACTGGACGCAAATTGCCGACGTGGCAATAGATCGTAATTTAAGTTGTACCTTGTGTCAGTTCAATGGTTACTCGGGATTTGCCAATATTGAGCCAGGCAATAATTTACAGTTAACGCCAACACTCACATTAGGTCGTACAGATGTACGTGATGTGGTTGAGCAAACCGGCTGGCAACAAGGTGATGTCCACAAAGATGTTGGATTGGATGTGCGCTGGGGGGTGACTAAAAATGCGGTTATCAATGCGACAATTAATCCTGATTTTTCTCAGGTAGAAACCGATTCAGCCCAGCTGGATGTAAATAATACTTTTTCCCTGTTCTATGACGAAAAACGCCCTTTTTTCTTGGATGGTGCCGATTATTTCACCACGGATAAATTTAATCTGGTGCATACCCGCAATATTGCTGATCCGGATTTTGGCGGAAAGATAACCGGTAAATATCAGCAGCACAGTTATGGCCTGCTTTGGGCCGATGACAATAATACCAGTTTCCTTATTCCGGGCAGTCAGAGTAATGATATCGCTATTTTGGACATGAAAAGTAAAGTTGCCATGGCTCGCTACAAAATGGATGTGGGCAGTCGTAGTAATGTGGGAGCGCTGGTGACCAGTCGTCGTGGTGACGATTACAGTAATGAATTAGTCTCGGTGGATGGCACAGCCTGGTTTGATGACAACAACAGCATGAATTATCAACTTGTGCGTAGCGAATCGCGTAATCCGCTGCAAGTTCAGCAAAATTTTGGTCTGGCGGCGCAGCAGTCGGGCAACGCTTATTTTGTCGGATTACATCATGAAACTCGTGATATTGATTTGTATGCCAATGTTAAGCGGGTCGATCGCGGTTTTCGTGCCGATTTGGGTTTCATTTCCCAGTCCAATTATGAAAGGGCTGAAATAGGCAGCAGCCGCACCTTTTATTTTGAGCCTGATGAATGGTTAAGTATTGCCGCTATAGGTGGAAACTGGGACAAAACCCGAGATTTGGATGGTAATCTGCTAGAAGAAGAATGGGAGCTTAACGGCAGTTTTGAAGGAAAAATGCAGTTTTATGGTGAGTACAACCTTTTGCACCGTAAACGTCTATATCAGGGACAGTATTTTGTTGAAAATCAGCTTGGGCTCTGGAATGAATTCACCCCGGTTGGCGATTTGTTATTAGCCGCGTACGTGCAAGTGGGAAGTGAAGTTGATGTCGAAAATGCCAGGTTAGCGGATAGTCTAAATTTGGAAGGCTATGTATTATGGCAAATGGATCAGCATTTTAATTTGGATACGTTTCATATCTATAATAGTTTAGAAGATGAGCAAGGTAAGGTGATACAGGCTAATTTAACCCAGACCAAGCTGACCTATCAGTTTAATATGCGCAGTCGTTTAAGTTTGATTTTGCAATATACCCGCATCAATCGAAACCTGGATTTATATGAATCACCAGAATTCTATTCCTCAAATGAAGCCTACTTGACCACTCAATTGCTTTACTCTTACGAAATTAATCCACAGACATTAGTTTATCTGGGATATTCCGATAGCGGCATGCAAGATAACCGATTAGTTCCTCATTTAACCAAAACTGACCGGACCCTGTTTGCGAAATTCAGCTATGCTTGGCAGCTTTAACGATTTTATTATTGTTCGATTAGCGCACATTGTTATATTAAGCGCGGATTTCTTCACAGAATATGGCGCTTTGACAGCGCATGCTTATTAGCTAAACGGATAACTAGGAAAATATATGAAACGTCAAATAACGCTATTAATCAGTACTTTGCTACTGACTTTCAGTATTCAGGCAAGTCAATTCAAGGTGATGGTCTTCAGTAAAACTGATGGCTGGCATCATCAATCCATTAATGCCGGGGTTACCGCACTGGAAAAAATGGCCAAGCGACACTTTTTTGAGCTGGAGTGGCAGGAAGACGCGAGTCATTTTAATGATAAAAAACTCGCTGAGTTTGATGCTGTGATCTTTTTAAATACCACTGGCAATATTCTTAATGATGAGCAACAAGCGGCCTTCGAAAAGTTTTATAAGTCAGGCAAAGGTTTTGTCGGTATTCACAGTGCCTCAGATACTGAATATGACTGGGATTGGTACACCAAGCTGGTAGGGCGGATGTTTGTAATCCATCCCACCAACCAAACTGCCCGATTACAAGTGCTGGATCGTAAATTTCCCGGTACTGATACTTTGCCGGATAGCTTTTTATGGACTGATGAATGGTACCAGTTTGGTCCAGAATTGAGTAAAAACTTGCATTATATTTTGAGTGTAGATGAAAGCACCTATGAGCCCAAAGCCGATTGGGGACGAGTAAAAGGTGATGGCATGGGCGATTTCCATCCGATTAGCTGGTACCAAAATTACGATGGTGGACGTTCTTTTTATACCAACTTGGGCCATATGCGTGAAGGCTGGGAAGATGCGTTGCTGCTTAAACATCTTTATGGTGGTATTTACTGGGCCGCAACCGGCAAAGGTATGCAGTAATTTTAACCTGAAACCTAGATAAACGGCAGGTGATCGGTGTGCATCGATTGCCTGCGATCAATCAGTATTATCCGCTATTGTCACTCCGCTTAGGTTTTAAAATCAGCTGCTCATCAACGACGTTCTGTTAACTTGTATCTCACAAATATGACTAGGTTTTTATATCCTTGAATAATTTAGGATGTACATCCTAAAGTCGCTTGGGAAAAGTGGCAATTATCCGTTATAACTGGAATTACCCTGTCTCAAAAAGCAAAACCTTCCCGCCACGTTCGGAATACCATTTAGCCTTACTACATCTCATTGCTTTGTGCCCTACACTATATAAATAACGATAAGGCAAAGTACTAAAACAAAGGTCTTTTATGCAAATGCAAAACAGAAACCATCTATCTGATATGAATAGTGTTCATCAGGTAGAAGTGATCGAAAATGGCATTGTAGATATTCCCATGTTGCAGTTAATGCAACCCGACGGAAGTGTGTTTGACGACGCCCAGGTGCCGGAAATCTCCGAGACACTGGCACTCAAAATGTATCACACCATGCAGTTTATCCGGGTGCTGGACGAGCGTATGGTGGCAGCTCAGCGCCAGGGGCGGATCAGTTTTTATCTGGCCTGCACCGGTGAAGAAGCTTCTACTGTGGGCAGTGCTGCAGCGCTGGAACCGCAGGATATGATTATGTCCCAATACCGTGAACAGGGAGCGTTGGCGTTTCGCGGCTATACTACCCAACAGTTTATGAACCAGATGTTCAGTAACGAGCAGGAGCCGAATAAAGGTCGACAAATGCCGATCCATTACGGTGCCAAAGAACTGAACTTTATGACCATTTCATCGCCTTTGGGAACCCAGATCCCGCAGGCTGCAGGTTATGCCTATGGCCAGAAAATGGCAGGGGAGCCGGCGGTGACCATCTGCTATTTTGGTGAGGGGGCAGCGTCAGAAGGTGACTTTCACGCCGGTCTGAATATGGCGGCAGTGTTAAATTGTCCGGTCATTTTCTTCTGTCGTAACAATGGCTACGCAATTTCCACTCCGGCCAGCGAGCAGTTTGCTGGCGACGGTATTGCCTCCCGAGGTTTGGGCTACGGGATCAAAACCATCCGGGTCGACGGTAACGATACATTGGCGGTGTTTGCCGCGACTCAGCAGGCACGTAAAATTGCATTGGAGAATAACTGCCCGGTGCTAATCGAAGCTATGACCTACCGACTGGCCGCGCACTCGACTTCTGATGATCCCAGCAGTTATCGTTCCAAAGAAGAAGAGGCACGTTGGGCCGAAAAAGATCCGGTTAAACGTTTGGCTGGTTGGTTAAAACTTCAGGGTTGGTTGGATGAAGAACAAAATGCCAAAGAGCTGGAAGCAATGCGTCAGGAAGTACTGCAAGAATTAAAACGGGTCGAACAAGTGCCAATTTGTGTAGTAGATGAGATTATCGGTGATGTTTATGACACACCTCCCTGGCATTTAAAAGAACAACTGGCCGAATTAAAACAGCATATTGGCAAGTATCCCGACGCCTATCCGAAAACCTCAGGGAGACTTAATCATGGCTAAAATGAATTTACTCCAGGCCATTAATAACGCCCTGATCACCGCCATGCAAGAAAATGAAAAAGTCATCGTTTTTGGTGAAGATGTCGGGCATTTTGGCGGGGTTTTCCGCGCTACCAGTAATTTGCAGGAACAGTTTGGCAAGCCACGCTGCTTTAATACCCCGTTAACTGAACAGGGGATTATAGGTTTTGCTAATGGACTAGCCTCACAAGGCTCGGTACCGGTGGCAGAAATCCAGTTCGGTGATTATATTTTTCCGGCCTTTGACCAAATCGTTAATGAGACGGCTAAGTTTCGCTATCGTTCCGGTGGTCAATTCAGCTGTGGTAGTCTGACAATCCGCACTCCTTATGGTGGTGGTATTGCTGGCGGACTATATCACTCGCAATCACCAGAAGCCTTTTTTGCCCACGTTCCTGGTCTTAAAATAGTGGTTCCGCGTAACCCTTATCAGGCCAAGGGGCTACTATTATCATCCATTCGTGATGACAATCCAGTGCTGTTTCTGGAACCCAAACGCATTTACCGTGCTTCGGTTGGCGAAGTCCCCGAAGAGGACTATGAACTGCCATTAGGTAAAGCCGAAGTAGTTAAACAAGGCTCCGATATTACATTGCTGGCCTGGGGTGCCCAAATGGAAGTCATGGAAAAAGCCGCCGAAATGGCGGACAAGCAAGGAGTCTCCAGCGAGATCATCGACTTGCGCAGCATTTTGCCCTGGGATGCAGATACCGTTAGCGAATCGGTAGTCAAAACCGGACGTTTGCTGATAAGCCACGAAGCACCATTAACCGGCGGTTTTGCCAGTGAAATTGCCGCCACTATCCAGAAGCGCTGTTTCCTGCATCTGGAATCGCCTATCGAGCGCATTTGTGGTCTGGATACGCCTTATCCTCTGGCCCATGAGAAAGAATATATGCCGGATCACCTTAAGGTGTATGAAGGCATTATGCGCAGCGTTAACTTTTAGGAGACGTCGATGAAAGATTTTATATTACCCGACATTGGCGAAGGCATTGTGGAATGCGAGTTGATGGAATGGCTGGTCGCCGAAGGTGACGAGATACAGGAAGATCAACCGGTGGCAGAAGTGATGACCGATAAAGCACTGGTGCAAATTCCGGCCATGTATGCCGGTAAAGTCGCCAAGTTATATTATCAAAAAGGCGATATTGCCAAAGTGCATCAACCATTGTTTGCGATGCAAACCGATGATAATAGCGAGCAAGACACAAGCGCAACGCCAGAAGCTGCTTCGCAACCGTCTTCTTTGCATAATTCAGAGCAGGCAACCCGACAGGAAGACTTTATCTTACCTGACATCGGTGAAGGTATTGTTGAATGTGAACTGGTGGAATGGTTGGTGAGTGAGGGGGATATGGTCAGTGAAGATCAACCTGTCGCAGAAGTGATGACTGATAAAGCACTGGTACAAATTCCGGCTAAACACGATGGAGTGGTGGTAAAGCTCTATTATGCCAAAGGTGATATAGCCCAGGTGCATACTCCGCTTTTTGCGCAAACTGTTGCGATACAGGAAAGTGATTCAAAGCCGGGATCAGCAGGCACGACATCTGGAACTCAGGCTGCAAGCGAAGCCTCCCAAGTGCCACAGAAGACAGCAACAAAAACTAAAAGCGCAGGCAAGGCTCTGGCGAGTCCGGCGGTAAGACGACTGGCCAGAGAGCAGGATATCAATATCCACGAGGTGCCGGGCAGTGGCAAGAAAGGTCGGGTGATGAAAGAGGATATCACCGCTTTTGTTGAAGGCGATAAAACCGTGCACGGCAAATCGTCGTCGAGTGATACTGCAATGGTAACTGGTGGAACCCGCACCGAGGCGATCCGTGGTGTTAAGGCTGCAATGGCGAAACAAATGATGGATTCGGTATCAACCATTCCGCATTTTACCGTCAGTGACGAAATTGATATGGGCAACCTGATCGCGGCTCGCTCTCAGCTAAAAGCGCAGTTTGAGCAACAGGATATTAAATTGAGCTTTATGCCGTTTATTATTAAGGCACTTTCACTGGCATTGGCTGAATTCCCGATTATCAACGCGCAGGTTAACGATGATTGTACTGAATTGACCTATTTTGATGATCATAATATCGGTATGGCGGTGGATTCTAAAATTGGCTTATTGGTACCCAATATCAAGTCGGTGCAGAACTTGTCGTTACTGGATGTAGCCCGTGAAGTGAACCGGTTGATAGAGCAGGCTCGTGCCGGCCGCTTGAGTAGCGCCGATCTAAAAGGCGGTACGGTGAGTATATCCAATGTCGGTGTGATTGGTGGCACGGTGGCAACGCCGGTGATCAATAAACCGGAGGCGGCGATTGTGGCTTTGGGTAAAATCCAGAAACTGCCGCGTTTCGACGAAAAAGAACAAGTAGTGGCTGCCAATATCATGCATATCAGCTGGTCCGGGGATCATCGTATTATTGATGGCGCGACTATGGTCCGATTCAGTAATTTGTGGAAATCCTACCTGGAAAATCCACTGAGTATGTTTACCGTGCTTAAGTAATCTGAGCTCGGGATAAATAACCTGATAAGACAGTGAGATAGAAACCCGCCTGCAAAGGTGGGTTTTTGCATTTAGCTAAAGTAAACTTATCTTTTTTATAAAGAGAACGCCGTGTTTAGCTACCGTCACGCCTACCATGCCGGCAATTATGCTGATGTTTTCAAGCATTTGTGCCAGATGATGATTATCAACAAGCTTAAAGAAAAACAGAAACCTTTTGTCTATATGGATAGCCATAGCGGGGCAGGGTTGTATCAACTGGATTCGGACATGGCCAGCAAGAATAAGGAATTTCGTGCCGGGGTGGACAGGTTAGTTGATAAGGCGGCGGATAATCCCGAATTGTTGGCATATTTGCAATTGGTTAACGAGTTTCGTGTCGACAACCAGTATCCCGGCTCTCCGGCTATTGCCGCCCATCTTCTGCGAGCCCAGGATCGCCTGTGTCTCATGGAATGGCATAATAACGAGTTTGCTAATTTGCAACGTTATTTGTATAGAGATAAAAGAGTCGCCTGTCATCACCGCGATGGTTATGAAGGGCTAGTGGCGTTAACGCCACCGGATCCGGCCCGAGGTTTAATTCTGATTGACCCGCCATACGAATTGGCCGAGGACTATCAAAAAGTGGTGCAGGTGATCAGCAAAATACAACAGCGCTGGCCAACCGGTATTATTGCCTTGTGGTATCCGTTACTGGCATCTCAACGGGACAAGAGCCAGCCAATGATTGAAGCGCTGCATGCCACTCAACCCATTAATTTGTACGTAGCAGAAGTCTGGGTTAAACAGCAACAACAGGAATTGGGTATGCATGGCTCAGGCATGGCTTTTATCAATTTGCCCTGGCAACTGGACGGTAAAATTGAAGCTTGCTTACCCTTGTTAGCTGAAGCCATGGAAGAGCCCGGTCAAGGCGGTTTTCGTAGCCACTGGTTGATTGAAGCAAAATAGTGTGCCTATGAGCCATAAGGTTACCAGTCTCAAGCATTTTTATATTCCCGATGAACAGTCGTTTTATCTGCTATCTCACCAGGACGCGCAAAAGCTCAAAGACTGGTTCGCGCTATGCCATCAACAACTGGAGCGGTTGGGCTATGCCAATATCGAATTAATTGGTAAAGGCGCCTTCGGTTTTGTATTTGGCGGCACTGCGCCGGACGGGCAACTGCTGGTGTTCAAGTTTTCCAGGATCAATTTACCGCAACATGTACAGGACAGGCTGGAAGAAGAAGCCTTTATGCTTAGCCTGGTCGATCATCCTAATGTGCCCCAATTGGTGGAATTCCAGCGGGTTAAAAAACAGGCTATTCTGGTCATGGAAAGGGCGCCGGGGCTGGATCTGGAACAATATTCCTTGCAACAGGGGCCGTTGTCGGCACGTTTGATTGTCAAAATTGCTGCGCAAATGGCCGATGTGCTGTTAGCGCTCAGACAATTTGAGCAACAAGGCCAAATCAAACCGCTGGTACATGGCGATGTTAAACCATCCAATCTGATGTTTGATCCCGAAACTGAAAAGGTATCGCTGATCGACTGGGGATCATCGGTATTCGCTCAACTGGACAGCAATGGCCAGTTTGTCGGCAATAATGTTATGGATTTGATGTCCGGCGATTTACAGCAAACTAATGCGCGGCTGGGCGACGTGTATTTTATTGGCGATGAACAGTTGTCAGGGCAATTATCAACAGTCCGGTTTGATGAACAAGGGCTCGCCAGCACGCTTTATGCACTGGCTTCTGGTCAGTCTTGTCGTTTTGGTCGCAAGGTCATCACGCCCAATTCGCTTAATTTACCCAAAGAACTGGCTAATACGCTGACCGCGATGATGGATGATGATCCGCAAGTCCGGCGTAAAGGCGGAGACTATTTTCTGGCCAATATGCGCTTTATCAAGCAACTGGCCTTTGCACCTGAGGATAATGTGCCTTATCAACCGATGATCCCCTGTTGGTTATCACATAACCGCCGCGAAATTGAAACCGTGGTGTATAGCTCGCGTAAATCGTTTTTGCGGGTCGAAAATTATCATCACGAGATGAACTATCTCAATGATGCGCAGTTTGACCGCTACTATAAGAATTATATGCAGGGTATGGGGGAAACCGAGAAAGCCTTTATTGCCGCCGTCGGACGCTTGGGCAAGTTTCCGGTAGTTGGTGGGTTGGCGGTGCGCTGGCAGGCCGAAGGCGTGTATATCGACTCCAGCCTTAACTTGCACGACCCGGCGATGAAAGCTTCGTTTGAAATGTCGGTAAATAATGTGGTTATTCTGGCCAGAGCGATACATCGCCAGGGAGTATTCAAAAGCTGTATGTTTAATGCCCGTGATACTCTGCATATTGAGCGTGAGCATGAGAATCAGCCTTTTATTGCTGGCAAGGATATTCGTATTCCTTTCGAGATGAGCCAGTTACCGGCCCCAGACAGCTTGTTGTCTGAAAATCGCAGTCGGATGCATTCCTACTTTGAAGATGGTGATGATCCGGACGAGTTGCTGAAATTGCCTGAATCAATGATGCAGGTGATCACCGAACTGAATGGTATTCACCATACCGGCTGTATTATTTTTGAAGCCTTGCCTACCCACCTGAAAATCCACAGTTATTATGTGTTGCTGGACCACGACAAAAAGCCACTGTTTGCCGAACTCTTATCCAAACTCATTGATTTAATTCCACAAATTGACGGTTTGGGGTTGTCAGGATTTATGAAATTACCTTATAAAGATACCCGTTATTTTGAACATATCGATCATCTAACGGAAAAATACTATCCACGTAATCCGTACAGGGGAATATAGAATGAAAGAAGTAAAACTGAATGCCCTGCTCAGTTTGGAAAAACTGGAAGTCGGGCTGTACCGTGGACAAAGCTGGGATCTGGGATTTCGGGCGTTATTTGGTGGACAAGTGCTGGGCCAGGCGTTGGCGGCAGCACAACAAACGGTTGAACCAGGCCAGCAGGCTCATTCGTTCCATTGTTATTTTTTGCTGCCGGGTGATGCCAGCAAGGAAGTCATTTACGATGTGGAAAGTATTCGCGATGGTCGCAGTTTCTGTACCCGGCGGGTAAAGGCGATTCAAAACGGGCGCACCATTTTCTATATGACAGCGTCCTTTCAGTTTCCGGAAAAAGGACTGGAACACCAGTTTGCCGACATGCCGGATGTACCGCCGCCACAAGAGCTGCAATCAGAAATAGACTGCTACAAAAAGCTGTTTGCCAATATGCCGGAAAGTATGCAGGAGAAGCTCAGCTATCACGAACCTATCGATATGCGTTCAGTGCAGTCGGTTAATCCCAAGGCGCCTAAAACTACCAAGCCGGTTCGCTATGTCTGGATGCGCGCCACTGAAGAATTGGGTAATGATTTGGCTGAACACCAGCGTATGCTAGCCTATGCCTCGGATTATTATTTTCTGGTTACCGCGTTGCAGCCACATGGCTTGTCGATAATGGATAAAGATATTCGTATGGCGACCATAGATCATGCTATGTGGTTTCATCGCGAGTTTGATTTTAACCAGTGGATACTGTACTGCATGGATAGTCCTTTTGGCGGTAACGCGCGAGGTCTGGTCAAAGGTCAGTTTTTTGATATGCAAGGTAATCTGATTGCATCGGCGATGCAGGAAGGTTTAATGCGTAAAGTGACCTCAGAAAAATCCACTTAAAGGTTAATTTAAAGATGTTTTATCAACTTGAAAGCCGGGCGCCAGAGATTGAACAGGATGTATTTGTCGCACCCGGGGCGCATATTATTGGTTCGGTCAAGTTGCAGCGACATGCCAGTGTCTGGTTTAACGCGGTGATCCGCGGAGACAACGAGGTTATTTGTATCGGACAGCGCAGTAACATTCAGGATGGTTCGGTGCTGCATACCGACGAAGGCATTCCATTAATCGTCGGCAACGGCGTTACCGTGGGCCACAAGGTTATGCTACATGGTTGTAATATTGGTGATTACAGTTTAATCGGGATTAATGCTGTGATCTTGAACAAGGCAAAAATAGGCCGTTATTGTGTTATTGGTGCCAATACGCTGATCCCGGAAGGGATGCAGATCCCGGATTATTCATTGGTGGTAGGCTCACCCGGAAAAGTGATAAAACCGGTGTCAGAACAGCAGGCCTTGCATCTTGAAGCCTCAGCTAGCCATTATGTTGATAATGCCAGACGATACCTGCAAGGGTTGCAGCCTCTTGTTGGGAAAGTAGTCAAAAAAAGACCCAGAGACTGCTAAGTCCTGGGTCCAGGGGAATGGCTCATTGGATGAGCCGTGCGCTAATTCAAACTCTTCAATGGGAGAAGCAAATTCAAAATTAGGAAGTTAATTGTAGACAAGCAAGGTTAAAAAATAAACAAATTCAAACGAAATTTGTAAACATGATATTTATTTTAGTAGATACAGTGAGTTAGATTAATTGAACAGAGCGCTTAAAGCGGATAAACACAGGTAATTCAAGGCTTATCCACATGTTTATACCAGTTTATTCCCAGCTTACTAACTGCCCGTCTTTGACCAGATCACGGGGCAGGTTATTCTTTAATTTACCCTTCAATGCTTTGACCAGTCCAACTGGGTAACCCTGATAACACACCAGTGCCTCACCACTATTTTGATTCAGTGGCCAGCGAATATCACGGCCGTGATAATACTCGCCGAATTGCGAGGGGGTTAATTCAAACAGATTTTTGCTGAACTGTTGTCCGTAGGCTAACGCGCCTTCATGGGTAAACTTGAAACCATGTTTGTGTTGTTCCGCCAGCTTTAAACCGATACGTTGCAAGCGCAATTTTCCAATAAGATCCTCGACAGGTGCCGGAAATAGCCAGTATTGATTATCTCGCTGATATAGCAGTAAATCATCGGGTAACGACCAGCCAAACTGTTGCTGAACATAGCGTTCAAGCTCGTCCCGTTGTTTACGAGTCACTTTGCTGAAAGGAAAGTTGTTAAGTGCTTTACCCTGATAGCAATAGTCAACAGAGGATTTTTTAGCTATTTTGGCAACGAAAAAACCTTCACTGTCGAATAACTGAGGCCAAATGTGCAAAAAGCCCTGTTCGGTCACCGCTTGTTCAGCGCCGTCAAAAAGATTGGCCAGACTAATAAACTCGACGGCCTCAGCAAATCGTTGTTGCAAATGTAGACAAATATGCTGATTTTCCTGCAGGTTCATGGTGCAGGTAGAGTAGACCAGCGTGCCCCCTGGTTTTAACGCAATAAAGGCACTTTCAATCAGTTTTTTCTGAGTACTGGCGATAGCCTGAATCGATTCAACCGACCAATTTTTCATTGCATCGGGATCTTTGCGTATCGTGCCTTCGCCGCTGCAGGGTGCATCGAGCAGTATGCAATCGAAGGTTTCCGGGGTCCAGTTACCGAATATACTGCCATCAAAATGGGTCATCGCGCAGTTGACAACCCCGCAGCGTTGTAAATTAGCCGACAGAACTTTGATCCGACTGGAAGAAAATTCATTGGCGATCAATAGTCCCCGGTTACTCATCAGGCCTGCCAGTTGAGTACTTTTTGAACCGGGTGCAGCAGCCATATCGAGTATTTTACCCGGCTGTGGATTATCGCCTATCAGAGCCACCGGAGGCAGCATCGAACTGGCTTCCTGTATATAAAACAGACCGGCCAAATGTTCAGCGGTATTACCGAGCGGTAGCGTTTGCTCCTGAATATCTGGACGTTCGAGCCAAAATCCCTCCTGACACCAGGGAATAGGGTCAAATAGCCAGCCTTCTGCGGTCATCTTGTGGATAAAGTCGTTGACTGATATTTTTAGAGTGTTAATCCGGATACTTTTACGTAAAGGCGTCTGGCAATGCCGGATAAAGTCGTTGATATCGAGTGTTCGTGGCAGAATGGCCGCAACAGAAGAGATAAATTCTTCTGGAATATAAGCTTTATTGTTCATTGTTATCTCGTCAAATGTTCGCGGTCAATATAATACCAATCCGTATAACAGCATGTTGCACGGGTATCTGTCGTATGCGTTGCTCCTCAAGCTGAGATTTAAATCGCAGCTATTCACAACGGCACTGAGCCAGTTTTATCCAATTTTGATTAGCCGCTTTGTCAAATTGGCGTTACATTTGAAACAGTAATAAATAATATTCTGGTCTACGCATCAAGGCTCACTATGGGTAAGGTCGCTAAGTTGGTATTCAATTTCGTCACCATTTTTGGACTGTTAATGATCAGTCCAAACGCGCTGGCTGAGCAAGTATTGTGGCTTAAATCCTTGTCAGGTGTGGATGCCAAACAACAAAAGTCCATCCATATCAATGAAAGCAGCATTCAACTCATTAGACAATTTATGCCCAAGATGAACTTTACCGAAGTGTTGGTGAATAATCGGCGAGCTTACAGCATTTTGGCATCCGAGCCTAATGCTTGTACCGGCAATAAACTTAAAACTAGCAGCCGCATGGAACAGTATTATTTTAGTGATTTACCTCAATCATTGTCGGCTGGATTACGGCTTTTTGTGATTAAGGATTCTGAACTGGACCGCCAGTTAACCCGGCTTTATCCGGGCAATCAGCAGGTCAGTGTTGAACAGATCTTGCAACACGACAGTTTAAAAGTGTTAGGGGTTGTTGGAGGACGATCCTACGGAAATAAACTGGACAGTGTGCTGACCGACAAAGCCATTCAAACTAAACTTTGGTCTAGGACGTCTTCGGATATGTTTATTGGCCTGTTGAAAATGTTGCTTAGAAATCGCTTGCAGGCAATAGTTGAATATCCATCTGTGGTGAACCGATACGATAAAACACTGTTCGAGAATATCGAGTTAGTCAGTTACCCGATTAAAGAGGCTCCAGAAATGGGGCTGGGATATATCATGTGTAGTAAAACGCAAACGGGATTGGCTCTTATCGCTGAATTTAACCGGGCCCTTGAATTGGCTTGTCAAACACCTGAGTATTACCAATTGCACTGGGACTGGAATGGTCAGCTTAGTGAAGGTGAATTCCGACACCTGTATACTAAGGTTTACCCAACTATAAAGGAACCAATCGAATGATTAATCACTCTATCTGAGTGCCTTGCGGATTCATTTTATGGTATAAAAAGGCGCTCTCGCGCTTTTATCAGGGGAAAGATATGTTGAAAAAAATACTGTTACTTAGTTTATTGATGTTGGCGGGTTGTTCAAAATTAACCATCCAGAACTACGATAAACTAGAAGTCGGGATGGACTATAAAGCTGTGATACAGGTATTGGGTAATCCGGATAACTGTGAGGAAAAATTTGGCACCAACGGTTGTCTCTGGGGTGACAAGAATAGCAAACATATCAAAGTCAGTTTTATTGCCAATAAAGCCGTGTTCTTTGAGCAACAGAATCTCGACTAATTCACATCAGCATCGGTTAAGTTAAGATAATATTCAGTCATTGTTCATACACCGGGACTTAATTTGTGGCCTGATTTAAAAGGAGAATCCAATGAAATTAAGTTACTTATTATTACTTGCCGGTTTATTTACCAGTCCTCTATACGCACAAGACAACCAGATAAGGGTGAGCGGAAAAGGTGCAGTTGCGGTTAAACCCGACCAATTGCAATTTACCGTGTTACTGGAAGAGAAGGGCGCGGTAACCAGTAAACTCAATGCTAGCCTGGAACAGAATAGCCAGCTGATTGTTAATTTACTGAATAAACATGGTGTGGAAAATAAAGATATCCAGTCGTTGCGGGTACAGCTTAGTCCCTGGTTTGAAAGAGACCAGGATGTGATGAAACAAAGTGGTTTTGTATTGTCACGCCAGATTAGAATTAACCTTCGACAACTTGATCAATATGACAAAATCATCGATGGAATATTGAAAATAGGCGCTAATCGCATTGAAGGTTTCCAGTATATCGCCTCGAATGAACGGGATATGTACGATGAAGCCTTATCACTGGCGGTACAGGATGCTGCAGAACGGGCCCAGGTTTTGACTAAAGCCGCTGATATCAAACTGGGTAATGTGTTATCCATCAACGAAAATGCCAGCTATGGAGCCCCTCATCCAATGATGAAAATGAACGCTATGGCTGAAAGCTCAGGGTATCAGCCTGGGCAAATACAGGTAACCGCAGATGTCGAAGTGGTATTTTCCATCCAGGCTCAAGCGCCTAGCCAATAACCCCCTTAAACGTTAACAGAAGAGTTTATGAGTCTGAATAAAGAATCTATCTATCGCGATGTCTGCCTGCAAACTGAGGGTTTGTTGGCAGGCGAAACTGATTTAATTGCTAATTTAGCCAATTTGAGCGCAATACTGTGGATGAACCTCACCGATATTAACTGGTGCGGATTCTATTTAGTTAAAGGCGAAGAATTGGTATTAGGTCCATTTCAGGGCAAGCCAGCCTGTATCCGTATCCCGCTAGGTAAAGGCGTCTGTGGTACGGCCGCAAAAACAGGAGAGGTGCAACTTGTCGATAACGTACATGAATTTAGCGGTCATATCGCCTGTGATGCCGCATCTAATTCAGAAGTCGTGTTACCTTTTTATCATCAGCAGCAACTGGTTGGCGTGCTGGACATCGACAGTCCGATGTTTAGCCGTTTTGACGATGAAGATGTGCAAGGATTGCAACAAGTCATCAATATTTTGCAGGCAAGTCTGGCATGAAAGAAATGATTGATATTCATGTTGTGCTAGCCACAGCAGAGGACATGCAGCAGTGGGAAGATGATGCTGAAGATGTTGCAGAACGTTTTAATGATATGCTGCATTACCTGTACAACGCTGCCGATGAAGACATTGAAATCGGCAAACTGGAGCAAATTATTCAGCATGTATGGGAATATTGGTCGAAAGATCAGCATTTAATCGATATTGATGCCGAGGATTTGTATGACTGGGTTGACCAATTACTGGCAACTTGGGATGATGGCGACTCCAACAGTCTAGATGACGATAATTAGTGAAGTTGAATGGATAATCCCGAGAAATTTTCTTCCAGCAAAGAAGTGATCGCTTTTTTAGCTGAAACCTTTCCTGCCTGTTTTTCGATAGAAGGCGAAGCCAAGCCGCTCAAAGTCGGAATTTTTCAGGATTTGTGCGCCAAATTAGCCGATGAACCCAGAGTAAGTAAAACACTGCTCAGATCCACATTACGTCATTACACCAATAGCTGGCGTTATTTGCATTCGATTAAAGAAGGTGCCCATCGGGTCGATTTAAACGGAGAGCAGGATGCCGCTATTGATAAAGAGCATGCCGAACATGCTTTGCAACAATTGACTGAAAGTAAGCAAAAAGTGGCTGAAAGGCGCAAAGAACAGCAGAAGAAAAAGCCGTCTGACAAGAAGAGTTACAAAAATAAAGCAACAAAACCGCTAAATTCAAAACCGAAAGGAACTAAAGTTGCAGCGGGTGAACCTAACAAAAAAGTTGTGCCAGTTAAACTGACCGATAATGAATTAATTGTTGGTACCCGGGTAACAGTCAAAATTGGTAAAGCGCCAATGCCTGCTACTATTACTGAGGTAGGTAAGGACGGGGTACATGTGCAGTTAACCACAGGCATGACCGTAAAAGTTCAGGCTGATAATCTACGCTTGGCAAGCGAAACAAAGAAGTAAGTAACGAGTGAGTTCCGAAACCACAGGGCGGCTTGATTACTGAATGTCTCAGAGGTAGTTATATGAAGAATTTTCTCCGTGTATCAGTGGCCACCGCCATCGTTAGCATGAGTATGTCCGCAGTCGCAGTCAATCAAGCCGACAGTGTTGAAAATTTACCTGTTCTCACGCAGGAAAGCCAACATGCTACAGCAGCAAAGCGTGTTTCAGCCTTGTTTACCCGGGCTCACTATAAAGAAGTTGCGCTAAACGATCAGTTGTCTGAAAAAATATTTGATCGCTATATTCGCTCCTTGGATACCAATCGAAATGTTTTTCTGGCGTCTGACATCAAGACATTACAGAAGTATCGTGATTCTTTTGACGAGGCATTGGAACGTGGTCATCTGGATGTCGCCTACGATATTTTCAATTTGAATATGGAACGACGGGTAGAGCGTTTTGAGTTTGCATTGTCATTGCTGGACAAACCCTTTGACTTCGAGAAAAAAGGTGACAGTTTCACTTTTGATCGTGAAGACGCGGCGTGGCCCACTAATCAGGCAGAGCTGGACGAGTTATGGCGTCAACGAGTTAAATATGACGCGTTGAACCTAAAGCTGAACGGTAAGGAGTGGCCGCAAATTGTCGAGCTGCTGACCAAACGTTATGAGCGAGCCATTAAACGTCTTAAGCAGACGCAAAGTGAAGATGTGTTTCAAACAGTAATGAATGCCTTTGCTCGCAGCATCGAGGCGCATACCAGTTATCTGTCTCCTCGTAATGCAGAACGTTTCCAGATGGAAATGAACCTGTCTTTTGAAGGAATTGGTGCTGTGTTGATGAGTGAAGACGATTACACAGTGATCCGCAGTATTGTGCCAGGTGGACCGGCTGAATTGTCCAAACAAATTAAGCCGGAAGATAAAATTATTGGTGTCGCCCAAGACGATGAAGAATTTGTTGATGTGGTTGGATGGCGTCTGGACGAGGTCGTCGAATTGATTAAAGGGCCTAAGGGAACAGTTGTCCGGCTGCAAATCCTGAAAGGTATTTCTGATTCAAATACACCATCCGTGGTCAGTTTGACCCGAGACAAGATCAAGCTGGAAGACAGAGCGGCGAAATCCAAAGTGATTACTCCCGACAGTGGGCCACATAAAGGCCAGAGTATTGGCGTAATAGAAATTCCGTCTTTCTACAATAATTTGCATACCGATGTTATTAAAGAAATAGCCAAGCTTAAAGAGCAGGATATTCAGGCTATTATTGTTGATTTACGTGGTAATGGTGGTGGTTCATTAACCGAAGCCACTTTACTGTCCGGGTTGTTTTTTGACCGTGGGCCAGTAGTTCAGATCCGTGATGGTGCCGGACGAATTAATGTCAACAGTGATACCGACGGAGTGACCTATTACGACGGGCCAATGACAGTGTTGGTGGACCGTTATAGTGCATCTGCATCCGAAATATTTGCCGCCGCCATGCAGGATTATGGTCGCGCTATTATTATTGGCGAACACACCTACGGCAAAGGGACTGTGCAGCAACATCGTGGTTTGGGTCGAATTTATGACCTGTACGATAACCCGATTGGCAGTGTGCAGTTTACTATTGCCAAGTTCTACCGGATTAACGGTGGCAGTACCCAGCATCAGGGCGTTATCCCTGACGTGTCTTTCCCTTCGCCTATCAAACCTGAAGAGTGGGGTGAAAGTCAGGCGGACAATGCCTTACCCTGGGACAGCATTCCTCGTGCCAACTACGTGACTGTTGGAGAGACCAAATCGGCATTGGAGCAAGTTAATTCGCAACACAATGAACGTATCAGTCATGATCCGGAATTTGCCTATTTGTTTGAAGATATTGCCCGTTATCAGAAAGAAGAAAAGAACAAGAGTATTTCTTTGGTCGAGTCTGTCAGAAAAGCCGAGAGGGAAGAGCAGGACGCACGTAATTTGGCTCGCACCAATCAGCGCCTGGAACGTCTGGGTAAAGAAAAAGTGACAAGCCTGGATGATATTCCGGACGGGGTGCTGGATGATCTGGATCCCTTTTTGGATGAAGCCACCCAAATTACTTATGATGTAATTTCGACTGGCAAATATGCAATCAATACTCATCATTGATTTAATAAAATAGTAGTGTAACCAACAGGGCTGACCCAGCCCTGTTTTTTTATGTGTAAACAACGAAATATAGTCGCAGTAAGAGCTAAAATCTTATTGTAGATATAACAATAATAATAAATGAAGCAGGTAATCATATGAGTGCACGGGGAGAGTTTTCTTCAAGGCTGGGTTTTATCTTTGCAGCTGCAGGATCGGCTGTCGGGCTGGGAAATGTGTGGGGTTTTCCAACCCAGGTTGCCAGCAATGGCGGAGCCGCCTTTGTTTTGGTTTATATTATTCTGGCCTTTGCGCTAGCTTACCCGGTATTAATGGCTGAATTGGTAATTGGCCGTGCTACCCGCTCCAATATGGTAGATGCATTAGGTAAAATTACCGGTAGTCCGATCGGGCGCGCCACTGGTATCTGGGGATTTATTACCGTTTCACTGATTCTGGCCTTTTATGCGCTGGTCGCCGGGGTGATGATGTCATTCTGTGTCGCCGCCGTGGGGGATTTAACCGGACTTGATGGACTGTCAAACTGGTTTACGGCGGATATGTCATCAGATACGGCTATTTATAGGAATATTATTTTTTGTGGCCTGTTTATGATACTGACGGCGTTTATTGTCTCTGGTGGCGTAAAAGACGGTATTGAACGCTGGTCGGTGCGCCTTATGCCTGCCTTGTTGATTATTATTTCATTGCTAATTGTCTATGTGTTGACTCAGGATGGCGCAATGGAAGGTTTAAAAAATTATCTATTGCCTGATTTTTCCAAAGTGTTTAAACCAGAACTGTTGCTCAGTGCGATGGGGCAGGCTTTTTTCTCTATGTCGTTAGGGGTGGGGACCATGCTGGTTTATGGTTCCTATATCAGCAAAACCGAGAAATTATCGACGTTAGGCGCATCGGTTGCGCTGGTGGATATCGGGGTGGCGATACTGGCGGGGCTGTTGATTATACCTGCCATGTATGTGGCAGCCCATAACGGTGTCGAGATTTTTTCTGATTCAGGCGAGTTGATAGCCGGCCCAAGTCTGATTTTCGCGGTATTACCTGCTTTGTTTGACACTATGGGCGGCGCCGGCAATGCCATCGCATTTGCATTTTTTGCGCTGATGATTATAGCTGCCGTCACTTCTTCTATTTCCATGCTTGAAGTGCCGGTTGCCTACATAGTTGAAAGTAAAGGCGTGGGTCGTAAAAAGTCGGTTTGGCTAATTGGCTCAGCGATATTTGCTGCCAGTATTGTGATCGCGTTTAACTTTGAACAATTATTTGGTTGGGTTATTGCATTAACCACCCAGTACAGTCAGCCATTGCTCGGATTAATGTTGTGTATTTTCCTTGGCTGGGTATGGAAGAGAAACAATATTCTGCAGGAATTGAAACACGGAGATGAACAGGTCGAACATTCATTGTTCTGGAAAATATGGCCTTGGTATGTTCGTTTCGTATGCCCGGTTATCATTATCTTTATGTTTTATCATTCATTGTAATCAATACTTAAAAGCCCTATGACTATTCTCAGGAGAAAATAATAATATGCCTGATCAACAACGCGTGCCCTCACTGACAGACGCATTGATCCCAATTGTGATTTTGGTGGCCTTATTGGCCGCTTCGGTGATGCTATTTAAAGACAACTCATCGTACGGTCCAAACCAGATAGCTCTATTGTTGTCGACGGGTATAACCGCAGTAATTGGTTTAAAAAATGGCTTTAAATGGAAAGATATCGAAAAGGCCATGATCGATGGTATTTCGCTATCTTTGGGCGCGGTGCTGATTTTGCTGGCAGTGGGGTCGTTGATTGGTACCTGGTTATTATCAGGCACGGTACCCACTTTGATTTATTATGGTTTGCAGTTGCTTGACCCTAGTATTTTTTATGCAGCAAGTTGCGTGATTTGTGCCATTGTAGCGATGAGTATTGGCAGCTCGTGGACCACGGCCGCGACTGTCGGTGTGGCGTTAATGGGGGTGGCCAATGGTATGGGATTATCCGAAGCGATTACAGCTGGCGCAATTGTGTCCGGAGCCTATTTTGGCGACAAGATCTCTCCTTTATCCGAGACCACCAATCTGGCGCCCGCTGTCGCAGGGACAGAATTGTTCGAGCATATTCGTTATATGTTATGGACCACTATTCCCAGTTTTGTCATCACCATTATTATTTTCGCCGTTCTGGGATTTAGTGAATCACAACAGGCGTCGAGCGGTAAAATTGCCGAAATCCAGCAGTTATTGGCTGAGCAGTTTAATATTGGCTGGCAAATGATTATTCCGCTGGTGGTTTTGTTAACCTTGGCGGTTCGCAAAATGCCGGCCTTTCCTGCGGTTACCATAGGGGCATTATTGGGTGCCATCTGGGCGGTTATTTTTCAACCTGAAGTTATCCAGAAACTGGCAAGTCCCGAGCACCAAGGTTGGCTAGCGTCAATAACCGTAACCTGGACAGCATTATTTGACGGTGTATCGATGGATACCGGCAATTCTGAATTGAATGATCTGCTTAGCGGTGGCGGAATGTCGAGTATGCTCAATACTATTTGGTTGATTATGTGTGCCTTGACCTTCGGCGCAGTGCTGGAAAAAGTCGGGCTGTTAAAGCGTGCCGTCAGTGTATTTCTCAAAGGGGCCAAATCAGCGGGGGATATGATTAGCCGAACCATTTTAACCTGCATCGGTACCAATTTAATTACTGCCGATCAATATATGTCGATAGTAATGCCGGGCAGAATGTACAAAGATGAATTTGCTAAACGAGGCTTACATCAGTTAAACCTGTCCCGTAGTCTTGAAGATGGTGGAACCCTGTCCTCACCCCTAATCCCCTGGAATACCTGTGGTGCCTATATGCATAGCGTGTTGCATGTCGATCCGTTTCAATACATTTTCTATGCGTTTTTTAATCTTATCAGTCCGGTTTTAGCCGTGATTTATGCCTATTTGGGGATTAAAATATTACGTATTGCACCGACATCTGAAGCTGCCGCACAGGCATAATATTTTGAGGTAATGATGAGTAGCCGTTTACCCGTCAGTAAAAAATTAGTTGATTACGCACCGGCCGATTTTCTAATTAGTTCCCTTGAGCTGCACTTTAAGCTGGACGATAGCCGCACCCGGGTGATAGCCACAAGTAACGTCAAACAGATAAACCCGGCTGCAACTGAATTATTGCTTGATGGCGTTGATCTCACCCTTATTCGGTTGGAAATCGAGGGGCATCCGCAGATCCGTTACCAGAAATCGGAAAGCGGTTTGCGTATTATCAATCCACCAGCACAGTTTGTGTTAACTATTGAAACTGAAATTGATCCTGTTAATAACAGCTCTCTGGAAGGATTGTATAAATCGGCGGGTACCTTTTGTACCCAGTGTGAGGCGGAAGGATTTCGCAAAATAACTTATTTCCCTGACAGACCAGATGTGCTGACCAAATATGAGGTTGTTATCGAGGCAGATAAAGCTCATTACCCATTTCTGCTATCTAACGGCAACAAGATAGGCGAAGGGGATTTAGCCGATGGACGTCATTGGGTTAAATGGCAAGATCCGTTTAACAAGCCTTGTTATCTATTTGCCCTGGTAGCGGGGGACTTTGATCTACTAGAAGATCAATTTGTGACCTGTTCCGGTAAAACTGTCAAGTTGCAGCTGTTTGTGGATAAAGGTAACGCCAGCAAAGGACATCACGCCCTGCAATCACTCAAAAAAGCCATGTCCTGGGATGAGCAAACCTATGGGCTGGAGTACGATCTGGATATTTACATGATCGTGGCTGTCGATTTTTTCAATATGGGGGCAATGGAAAATAAAGGCCTGAATGTATTTAACAGCAAGTTTGTTTTAGCTGACAGTGCCTCCGCAACAGATGAAGATTATTTTAATATCGAGTCTGTTATTGCCCATGAATATTTTCATAACTGGACCGGTAATAGAGTGACCTGCCGAGACTGGTTTCAGTTGAGCTTGAAAGAGGGGCTGACGGTATTTAGGGATCAGCAGTTCAGTTCGGACATGGCCAGTGCGGCAATCAACCGTATCAATAATGTAAAAGTCATCAGGGAGCACCAGTTTGCCGAAGACGCCAGTCCAATGGCGCATCCGATCCGGCCTGAAAGTGTCATTGAAATGAATAACTTCTATACGGTGACGGTATACAATAAAGGTGCAGAAGTGATTAGCATGCTGCATAAATTATTGGGTAAGCAAGGATTTCGTCGCGGGATGGATTTATACTTTCAGCGCCACGACGGCCAGGCCGTAACCTGTGATGATTTTGTTGATGCCATGGCTGATGCCAATCAACAGGATTTATCGGTATTCAAACGTTGGTACAGTCAATCCGGTACACCGCACCTTAGTGTGGATGCGAACTATGACCAGAATCAACGTAGCTTGCAGCTGACCTTGTCGCAAGTGACTCCTCCCACTGCGGATCAAAAAAATAAGCAACCGTTACATATACCGGTTGATATAGAGTTGTTGGATGACAAGGGCGAGGGGATCAAGGCATTAGCCAACAACGCAGCCCATCAAGTGATAAATTTGACCATCCCCAGCCTGGAGCTTGAAATAGCCTGTCCGGTAAAACCTGCAGCCATTTCGGTTTTACGCGAGTTTTCAGCGCCGGTCAGGGTTAAATTTGACCAAACGGACCAGCAACTTGCACATATTATGCTGCATGCCAGCGATGAGTTTTCACGTTGGGACGCCGGGCAACAGTTGTTGAATCGACATATATTGCAGGCTGTTCAACATAGTTCAGCTAATGAGGTAGGGCAATTATCCGCCAAATCACTGCAGCAACTAGAATTATCCATGCAAGGCATACTGTCAGACCACCAGATTGATCGTGCGTTACAGGCAGAAATGCTGGATATTCCAAGCTTTGAAACCCTGGCCCAATTAACCGAGAATATTCAGGTTGAAGGGTTACTTAAAGCCAAAAAATGTATTGAGCATCATTTGGCCTGCGCTCTTGAACAGCAATGGCATCAGCACTATCTGGCTAACTCGACCGACGCTTATCAGTATAATCAGACAGATGTCGCCAAAAGACGCATGAAGAATATTTGCCTGCGTTATCTGATTCTGGCAAACGAAGACCGTTATGCGGATTTGGCTTACCAGCAATATCAGCAAGCCGACAACATGACCGATACTTTGGGTGTATTGAGAGCTTGTCAGGATGGCGCGATAGCCGCATTTGACGAATTAATGAATGACTTTGAGCAACGCTGGCAAAATGATCCTTTGGTGATGGATAAATGGTTTGCCCTGCAGGCAAATGCAACTCGGCCAGATATATTATCAAGGCTGGAATTGCTCAAAGAGCATGCCGGTTTCAGTATCAGGAATCCTAACCGCGTCAGGGCGTTAATTGGCACTTTTGCTTTTTATAATACCCAAGGGATGCACAATATTGATGGTAGTGGTTATCGATGGTTAACCGACCAGCTTCAGGAACTGGACAGACTCAATCCCCAGGTTGCAGCAAGGCTGATTACACCTTTGTTGCAATATCAACGTTATGATCAAGTTCGCCAGGATTTGATCCGCAATCAATTATTACGCTTGGCCAATATGAGTAATTTGAGTTCGGATTTATATGAAAAAGTCAGCAAGAGTTTGGTTGAATAGCCAGATAAAGCTAGTCTAGTAAGTGTGAATATTGGTGAAAAGCTATTTTTTTCAAATTGATTTACCTTATAAGCATTGCGTCAATTTGTATACGCCGGGTGTAAACACCGTGGTTATCCCGGCGGAAAGTGGCGAAAAGGTAAAATTACCCAGTGTTAACTTACGCCCTTTTGTGCAGCAACGGGGTATTCATGGTCGATTTCGCCTGATCGTTGACGATAACAATAAAGTAAAGTCGTTTGAAAAAATCACTTAGAAATGGTTGCGATTTTTACTCGCTTATCCTGAAGAGGGCGAAACATAAAATACCGTCAATGTTAGCGGTGATAACTTAGCTAAATTCAGTTAAAACAGGTTTACATGCCTTATAAAACGGGTTGTTCAACTGGTACGATTTCTTCTTGCTAAAGCAAACAAATGATGTAATCATTTTGTTAACAATTATTAAAACGTTCTGCGTAAATCCTACAAGACGTATTGATGCAGCATCGGGGGAGACGATAAAAAATGAAGAATAAACCTCAATTGTTTAGAAAAACACCTGTCGCACTGGGTGTTACGGCGTTACTTGCCAGTATGGCGATGCCAGCGGCGGCAGTGAGCTGGAACGACGGAGACTGGTCAATCAGCTTTGACTCAAATTTCTCCCTAGGCACCAGTTATCGGGTTGAAGATCGTGACTGGAGCTTGATTGGCAACAGTAACCAACCACAATTTAACTGGGCTGGCTATAACGGCACCACCAATGTGGTTTATCCCTCAGCCGATATTTGGGGGCAGGCGAATGGTTCCTACTCCAATAACGGCGATAACAGCAATTTACTCTACGATCCGGGCAAGGCATTTTCTACCCTGTTCAAAGGCTCCCATGATTTGGATATTCGCTATAAGAATATGGGCATTTTTGTACGCGGTATGTATTTCTACGATTTTGAAATGATGGACGGTGAGCGTGAGTGGGCCAACCCTGTGTCCGCGGCCAACTTGGGTATTACCGAGCCCTTTGATCCCTGTTCTGATCCGCGTGCCAAAGAAGAACTCTGTACCGATGCGCGTTTTCTGGATGCATTTTTCTATGCCGACTTTGATTTAGGCAATATTCCTGTTTCTCTGCGTATTGGTGATCAGGTTGTCAGTTGGGGGGAAAGTACTTTTATTCAACATGGTATCAATACCATCAATCCTGTTGATGTGACACGTGCCCAATCACCGGGCGCCGAACTAAAAGAAGTGTTTATCCCTGTCGGGATGGTGTACGCGTCTTTCGGATTAACTGAAAACCTTGGCTTGGCTACCTATTATCAATATGAATGGGAACGCAGTCGTTTACCGCAATCCGGCAGCTACTTTTCGACTAATGATTTCGCTGGAGAGGGTGGCCAACAAGCACTGGTACAACTCGGTTTCACCGGTAATCCGGATATTGATCTGAATTTTCTGCTAGCCAATTTAAACGGGTTAGGGGATGCACTGAGAAGTGGCGCCGACCCCAGCCAGATATCACAGGCCTATTTGGGCTTTCCGACCAAGGTTGCGGTGCGTGGTTACAGTGACGCCGCTCACCATGATGCAGACGACTCCGGCCAATATGGGGTGAAACTGTCCTATTACGCGGCAGATTTTAACGATACTGAATTCGGTTTGTATCTGATTAATTATCATAGTCAGCGTCCGCTGATTTCAGGGATTACTTCTGATTTTACCGCCGCGGGAATTGGTCAGGATATCGCTTATCTTGCTTCCAACCAGATTACCAAAGATAACCTGACAGATTTACGAGCCTTTACCAAAGCTGAATTTGGTTACCCGGAAGATATCAAGTTATATGGCTTCAGCTTTAACACCACAGTTGGCGAAACGGCGTTAGCAGGTGAAATTGCTTATCGTCAGGATGAGCCGTTGCAGATTGATGATGTCGAGTTGTTATACGCCGGTATGCCACAACAGTTGGCGATTGCCGGTTTGCGTCCTGATTTGGAAGGTATTTCCCAGATGAATGATTATCTGGGCTACACACCAGGACCGGGAGAATCCGCGCCAGGCTATATTCTAAGCGACACGGTTCAGGCGCAAATTACTGCTACCCATTTATTTGGCCCGGCACTAGGTACCGATAACCTGGTATTATTAGGTGAAGTCGGTTACGTCAAAATTAATGATATGCCGGATCCTGATTTCTTGCGTCTGAATGGTCCTGGAACCAATCGCAGTGGCCCCATCCCGGGCAAAGCCGGTCTGCATATTGGCTTGTCGAACGGTCCCGAGACTAATCCTTTCCCGACCGATTCGGCCTGGGGTTATCGTATTTTGGCTAAAGCCGACTTTAATAACGTATTTGCCGGTATCAATATGTCGTTACGTGGAACCTTCTCGCACGATGTCGATGGTATTACGCCCGATCCCTTGTTCCTGTTTACCGAAGATAAAAAGTCAGCCAGTTTAGCGCTGGATTTTGATTACCTGAGCAAATGGTCTGCCAGTATGTCGTATAACGCGTACTGGGGAGGCGTAGGTACCACTAATGCTCTGGCAGACAGAGACTTTGTTTCATTCAACATTAAATATTCAATCTAGGGAGTAGTATTAATATGAACAAATTAGCCCTAGTCACGACAGCGATGACACTGGCCCTGAGTTCAACTTGCATTCAGGCGAAAGTCACGGAAGCTGAAGCGGCCAAATTAGGTACAGAACTGACCCCGATGGGAGCAGTAAAAGCCGGTAATGCTGACGGCAGCATTCCAGCCTGGACAGGCGGTATAACCGCGCCTCCAGCAGGTTATAAAGTGGGTGATCATCATCCAGATCCTTTCCCTGAGGATAAACCGCTATTTGAAATTAGCGCTGCCAATTATAAAGATTATGCTGAGCAGCTCAGTGACGGCCAGAAGAAGTTGTTTGATACCTATCCTGATACATACAAAATGAATGTTTATCAGACACGTCGTTCGGCTTCTTACCCTCAGTTTACTTATGATGCAGTCAAACAAAATGCGTTGAATGCAGAATTGGTGGAAGGCGGAAATGGAGTTAGAAACGCTTCAATTAGTGTTCCTTTCCCTATCCCCAAAAACGGCCTGGAAGCGATCTGGAATCACATTCTGCGTTATCGCGGCAGTGCGATTCAGCGTTTTGGTGGTCAGGCTGCGGTGACAGCCTCAGGTGATTACAATATTATCGGCTTTGATGATGAGTTGTTGGTCAAATATGCGGATAGAAGCCTGACACCTGAACAGTTAATGAAAGAAAACATGGTGATGAAGTTCAAGCAAAAAGTCACTTCTCCAGCCCGTTTGGCCGGCACTGCTTTGCTTGTTCATGAAACCATGGATCAGGTAAGGGAGCCACGTCAGGCATGGACCTATAATACCGGGCAGCGTCGTGTGCGTCGTGCGCCTAATGTGGCATATGATGCTCCAGGGACTGCGTCAGATGGCCTGCGTACCAGCGATGACTTTGATATGTTTAACGGTGCGCCGGATCGGTATAACTGGACGCTTAAAGGTAAGCAAGAGTTATTCATCGCTTACAACGACTATCGTCTGCACAGTGACAAAGTGTCTTACGAGGAAATATTGCAACCAGGGCACATTAATCCGGATCTTGTCCGCTATGAAAAACACCGGGTTTGGGTGGTAGAAGCTAATCTTAAGCCGGAATATCGTCATGTTTACCAGAAGCGGGTGTTTTATATTGATGAAGATAGCTGGCAAATCCAGATCGCCGATGTGTATGATAATCGCGGTGAGTTGTATCGAGTCGAAGTTGCCCATGGTATAAATTATTATGACGTTCCTACTCAATGGTCTACGCTGGAAGTCTATCATGACTTGAACTCACGCCGTTATTTGGCGTTGGGGCTGGACAATGAAGCCAGTATGTATAATTTCACCATCACACCGGATGACAGTGAATTCACCCCCCAGGCTTTACGACGAGACGGATTAAGGTAATTAATAAAATCCGGGACGGTTGGCTTAGCCAGCCGTTTTTATTTGTGGGGTAGATGCTCGTACATTGATGTCAGTGTTGGAAAGCTTGCCCTGATTAAAGGAGAAATATAATAAATATGAAAACTCGTAATGTTTCATTTTTAGCCGTTTGTATTTGCATCCTTTGTTTTCCCGTTGCGGGGCAAACGGGTATTGCATACATGGCACCGCTGGCCAAAGACTCATTATTGCTGGATATAGAGCCGGTCAGTAGTGAGAAAATTATCGCTGTCGGCGAGCGGGGACATATACTGGAATCAACTAATGGGCTTGACTGGCAACAGCAAGCTGTTCCCACCACGGCGACTCTGACCGGCGCGTTTTTTCTGGATAGCCATTTGGGCTGGGTGGTAGGTCATGATGCAACTATTCTGGTGACCCATGATGGTGGTCAAAACTGGGTTATTCAGCAACAGTTTCCCGAGCTGGAAAAACCCTTAATGGATATACATTTTTTCGATGCGCAACACGGCATTGCGATAGGCGCTTATGGGCTGTTTTATCGAACTGAAAATGGCGGAGAAAGCTGGAACCGGGAATTACACGCTGAACTGCTCGGTGAGGATGACAGAGCCTATCTTGATGATCTCAAAGCCGAAGATGAACAGCTTTATACCCAGGAACTTAGTTCTATTCTGCCGCACTTGAATCGCCTGTCTTCGGTGGTTGACGGACGTATTTATATGGCAGGAGAGGCCGGTTTATTGGCTTATTCGGACGATCGGGGACAAAACTGGCAACGTATGGATGTGGACTACTATGGCTCTTTTTTCGCGGTGCAACAACAGTCTTCAGGTAAGGTGCTGACGGCAGGATTACGCGGTAACATCTTCCGTTTTAGCGACGATCACTGGTTACCAATAGACTCACATACGACCTCGTCATTTAATTCTATTGTAGATTTAGCTGAACGGGGCACCTTATTTGTCGGCAATAATGGTCGGATGTTAATACTCAAAGCGGGTAAAACAGAACTGTCCCGAACCGCCGATGGCAAAGCCATTGTGGATGCATTAGTTTTTAAAGGGCAAATCATAGCAGCTACTGAAGCTGGTATTAAATTGCTTGACCTGAAGTAGGAAGACCATATGACGACAAAAAGAGTCATTGCGGTTTGTGAAAGTGCCATATTCAAAAATCGTGGCATCGTATTAAGCCTGTTTTTATTAGCCACAATTTTTTTGGCTTACCAAGCGATGCAGTTAAAACTGGACGCTTCATTTAGTAAAAATATTCCCCTGAATCATGAATACATGCAGAACTATGTTAAATATCAGGAGGATTTTGGTGGTGCCAATAGCATTCTGGTTGCCGTGTGTGACAGGGATAGCGATATTTTTAACCAGAATTTTTTTGATACATTGAAAAATGTTCACGATCAGCTGTTTTTTATTCCAGGTATTGATCGTTCTCAGGTTAGTTCCTTGTATTCTCCTGCCACTCGTTTTACTGAGGTGGTAGAAGACGGATTTTCCGGTGGACCCGTTATTCCGGCTGACTTTAGTTCGAATGATCCCAAAGCACTGGACAAGGTGCAGGAAAATATCGTCAAGGCCGGTATTGTGGGCAGAATGGTGTCAGATGATTTCCATTGCTCTATGGTCAGTGCCAGGTTATTGGAAATTAATCCCAATAGCGGAGAAAAGCTGGATACCATTCAATTTGCTGATTCGCTGGAAACCCAGCTTCGCGACAAATACGAAAACGATCAAATCAGTATTCATATTATCGGTTTTGCCAAAATGGTTGGTGACGTAGCCAATGGTGCTAAAGGGGTACTGGTGTTCTTTGCCATCGCCATCGCCATTACCGGTATTATGGTTTATCTGTTCTCCAAGTCATTGCAAAAAACGATTTTGACTCTGGTTTGCTCGGTGGTATCAGTTATTTGGCAAATGGGGTTATTAACCGTTTTCGGTTTTGGTCTGGATCCCATGTCTATTCTGGTGCCTTTTCTGGTCTTTGCTATCGGAGTGAGTCACGGCGTGCAGATGATTAATGCAGTGGGCAAAGAAGTCCGGCGGGGAATGACGGTATGTAATGCCGCCCAACTGGCTTTTGTCAGTCTGGCCTTGCCTGGCGGTATCGCCTTGCTATCAGATACTGTCGGCTTTCTGACTTTGTTGGTGATTGATATTGGCATTATCCGTGAACTGGCGATTACCGCCAGTTTAGGGGTGGCGGTCATTATTATGACCAATTTAATCTTGCTGCCCGTGCTGATTTCCTTTGTGACACTGGGAGATAAATTTAAAGGTCGATTTATTGAAAGTGCGGGTCGAGCTGACAAATATTGGCAGTTTATGTCCAGGGCCGCGACACCAAAAGTGGCGGTGTATATCGTTGCCATCAGTGTTGCGCTGTTTGCTTTCGGTTTTTATCAGTCAGGCAAGATGAAAATAGGTGATCTGGATAACGGCGCGGCAGCACTGCATGAGGACTCACGCTACAATCAGGACACCTTCCTTATTACCGATAAATTTGCCATTACTGTGGATTATATGTCGGTGCTGGTTGAAACTACCGCTGAAGGTTGTACATCCAATTCTGTAATGCAGGCAATGGACGATTTTCAATGGAAAATGACCAACGTAGAAGGGGTTCAATCGGCTGTCAGTTTGCCTTCGGTGGCCAAGATAGTCAACGCGGGTTATAACGAAGGCAATCCAAAATGGCGAGTATTACCGCGCAATCAGCAAACTCTGGTTCAAGCCATCGCCAGGATACCAACCTCGTCTGGTTTGCTAAACGGCGACTGTTCGGTGATGCCGGTAATATTGTTTATGGAAAACCATAAAGCAGAAACCATAGAACATGTCATCGACAAGGTTAAAGAGTTCAGAAAACAATATGAAAGTGACGATCTGAAGTTTTTGCTCGCTTCAGGCCCGGTTGGAGTTATGGGGGCGACCAATGAAGCCGTTAAAGCCGCCCAGGGACCAATGATGTGGTATGTATTCGGTGCCGTTATCCTGCTCTGTTTGCTCAGCTTTACCTCAATACGCGCTACATTGTCGGTTGTTTTACCTTTGTATCTAGTGTCTGTATTGGCGCAAGCCCTGATGACCTATCTGAATATCGGTCTGACGGTATCTACACTACCTGTTATTGCGTTAGGGGTAGGTATCGGGGTGGATTACGGTATTTACATCCTGTCGACCATGAATGAAAAACTGAAACAGAATATGCCAGTGCAGCAGGCTTATCTGGAAGCGTTGCAGGAGCGCGGCAGTGCGGTGTTATTTACCGGTATTACCCTGGCGATAGGTGTCAGTACCTGGGTGTTCTCGGCGCTGAAATTCCAAATGGATATGGGTATCCTGCTGACATTTATGTTTATTGTAAATATGCTCGGTGCCATTATCGTGTTGCCCGCCCTGGCAGCGCTATTTTGGTATAAAAAGAATCCCTGAACCGTCATTTCGGAAACAACCCCGGAGTGAGCCATGATTGGCTTGCCCTTTTTTTATGCCAATCTAATCGCTAATTGTAAAAAAAATGTAGGACGCAGTACGCGTGAAAATATCTTCACGCTGTGTGGCTGGAAGCAAACATTTGCATTTGTCTTTTATTTATTTGGTCAAACTTATTACAAAAAACTATAACTATCTCAGTCTCTTGTTACAATAAGGGGGTTACAGCGATCCCTACAACGTCATAACAAGGTAATAAAATGTCGGTTGCCAATAGCCATTCAGTTTTACTCGAAAATGTTTACAATTTTATAAATAAAAAAGTCGATCCTTCCCAATCTTCACACGTAGAACAATTCGCCCGTTTACTGTTCAAGAATATTTCAAAAGATGATCTTGAAAGCCGTAACGATAGCGATCTTTACGGTGCAGTGCTTAGTTTGTGGAATGTATTTAACAAATTTGATGGTACCACCGCCCAAATCAGTGTATTCAACCCTGATGTAGCCAAAAATGGCTGGAAATCAACTCATACGGTAATTGAAATTATCGTCAACGATATGCCTTTCCTGGTCGATTCAATTCGTATGGTGCTGAATAGAATGGGCATAACCACCCATTTACTGTTGAACAGCCCGATTGAGCTGGTGAGAAATACAGATAATTCGGTTAATACCTTTGTTGAAGCAGGTAAAAAGCCCAAAGGAGTGGTCAAGCAAACGGTATTTATGATCGAAATTGATCATCAGAGCAATCAAAGTGCAATTAAGGCCCTCACTGATGAAATACGCTCGGTGGTTGATGAAATTTCCCTGGCAGTATCGGACTGGCAACCAATGCGCAGTCGCTTGCAGCAAATTATTGACCAATACGACAAGAAACCGAATCCGAATTCTGCTGAGATCTGTAAAGAAACCGTCGATTTTCTCAAATGGGTATTAAACGACAACTTTACCCTAATGGGTCATCGTGGTTACGAGTCCAAAGCGATTAAAGGTGATTATCGCTGGGTACCGGATCGCGAATCCAGTCTGGGATTAATGAAAAAATCGATAAGCGATCGGGATAGACTGCTATCCAATATCCCGCTGTCAGCTCGTGAAGAAACCCTCAGCAAGCACCCGTTGATCCTGACTAAAACCAATTCCAAATCCCGGATCCATCGTAACGCCTATATGGATTATATCGGTATCAAGCGTTTTGACGAGAACGGCAAAGTGGTGGGAGAAGATCGTTTTATCGGTCTATATTCCGCTGCTTTCTATAACAGCAGCGCCACCCAATTACCGGTGTTACAAAACAAGATAGCGCGCATTTGCGCCCAGTCCGGATTTGGCAAAGGGACACATGCATCCAAGGCGTTTCTTAACACGCTGGAAACTTATCCTCGCGATGAATTATTGCAAGTGGATGAAGCTGAACTGGCCAGTATTTTTACCGGTATTTTCCAAATGCAGGAACGCGGGATCACTCGTCTGTTTGTGCGCCGCGATAATTTCGGCCGCTTTTACTCCTGCATGGCCTACGTGCCCAGAGAACGTTATAACACGGCGCTTCGTATCGCCACTCAAAGACTGTTACAAAAGGCCTTTGGCAGTGAAGAAGATGTTGAATTCACTACCTTCTTTTCAGAATCTGTCTACGCCAGAACGCATTACATCGTGCGGGTAAAAAATAACAATGTGGAAATTAATGTGAAGGAAATAGAGAAAAACCTGATTGAGTTAGGCAAAGGTTGGGATGATCGTCTGGCAACAGCATTGTTATCATCGCATGGCGAGTCGAACGGTAAAATTCTGGAACGACGCTATACCAATGCTTTCACCCGCAGTTATAAAGATCACAACTTGCCTAGCACTGCTGTGGTGGATATCGATAAAATTGAAGGCCTTAACCAGCAGAAAACCCTGGATATGCTGTTTTATCGTCCACTGGAAGAAAGCAACGACAGCCAGGTAGTGAAACTGAAGTTATTTCATCTCAATCAACCTATTCACCTTTCTGACGTATTACCGATGCTGGAAAACTTCGGTTTACGGGTGATCGATGAAAGTCCTTACCAGGTTAAAACCGAAGATGGTGATGTCAGCTGGATCATGGATTTTTCCATGCTGCACAATAATAACGGCAAGCTGAGTCTGGAAAAGGCCCAGGAGCTGTTTCAGCAAGCCTTCTCTGATGTTTGGTATCGCCAGCTAGAAGATGACTCGTTTAACCGTTTGGTGTTAGGGGCTGGCATGCCGGGACGTGCTGTAACTATTCTGCGCGCCTATTCCAAATATATGCGTCAGACCGGTAGTTCATTCAGTAAAGACTATATCGCCCGGACGCTGGATAAATATCCGAAAATTGCAGCCTTGCTGGTGCAATTATTTGAACAGCGCCTGAGTCCGTCATTAAAACGTTCAGAAAAGAAAGAAACCGATTTGAGTAACACGATTATCGCCGAGTTGGATATGGTATCTAACCTGGATGATGATCGCATTGTCAGACGTTATCTGGACATGATTATGGCCACCTTGCGGACCAATTTTTATCAGGTCGACGAGCAGGGTAAAGAAAAACCTTATGTGTCCTTCAAGGTCTTACCGGAATTGATTCCGGAAATGCCGTTGCCACGTCCCAAGTTTGAAATATTTGTTTATTCTCCCCGCGTCGAAGGAGTGCACTTGCGTGGTGGTAAAGTGGCGCGCGGTGGCTTGCGTTGGTCCGATCGACAGGAAGATTTCCGCACCGAAATTCTTGGCCTGGTTAAAGCCCAGCAAGTTAAAAATGCGGTTATCGTACCGGTGGGAGCCAAAGGTGGTTTTATTTGTAAAAACCTGCCTACTGAAGGTGGGCGTGAAGCCTTTTTCAAAGAAGGTCAGGAATGTTACCGGATCTTTATCCGCAGTTTGCTGGATATCACCGATAACATTGTCGACGGCGCCATCGTACCACCCAAAGATGTGGTCAGACTGGATGAGGATGACCCTTACCTGGTGGTGGCTGCAGATAAAGGGACTGCAACCTTTTCGGATATTGCCAATGCGATTTCCGAAGAATACGGATTCTGGATGGGCGATGCCTTCGCTTCTGGAGGCAGTGTCGGTTATGACCACAAGAAAATGGGTATTACTGCCCGTGGTGGCTGGGAGTCGGTTAAACGTCATTTCCGCGAAATGGGGGTTGATTGTCAAACCACTGATTTTACCTGTGTGGGTGTCGGAGACATGGCCGGTGATGTATTTGGTAACGGTATGTTGTTGTCTAAACATACCCGCTTGATTGTTGCTTTTAACCATCTACACATCTTTTTCGATCCCAATCCCGATGCAGCGAAAAGCTACAAGGAACGCCAGCGCCTGTTCGAGAATCCGTCTTTGACCTGGGATGACTACGACAAAGAACTCATCTCCAAAGGCGGTGGTGTGTTTATGCGCTCGGCCAAATCGATAAAACTGTCGGCAGAGATGAAAAAATGGTTGGGTACCAGTAAAGCATCGATGACGCCCAATGAACTTATTCATAACTGTCTGAAAATGCAGGTCGATTTGCTCTGGAATGGCGGTATTGGTACCTATGTTAAAAGTAAAAAGGAAAGTCACTCGGATGTAGGTGACAGGGCTAACGATGACCTGCGGGTTAACGGTAGTGAAGTACGCGCCAAAATTATTGGTGAAGGCGGCAATCTGGGCTGTACCCAACTGGGGCGGATGGAATACGCTGCCAATGGCGGAAGGATGAATACCGACTTTATCGACAATGTCGGCGGAGTGGACTGTTCAGATAACGAAGTCAATATCAAGATTTTACTCAATGCGTTGGTCGCCAGCGGTGATATGACGGTTAAACAACGTAAAGATTTGCTCTATTCAATGACCGACGATGTGGCGACACTAGTACTGGAAGACTGTTATCGCCAGTCCCAGTCCATGTCCATTACCCAGCTTGGCGGTGTTTCTGTTTTGCGCGAGCAATTACGCTTTATTCACGGGCTGGAAAGAGAAGGGCGGCTGAACCGCGAACTGGAATTTATTCCTGGTGATGACGAAATTTCTGAACGTCTTGCCTCTTCACAGGGACTGACCAGACCGGAATTATCAGTCTTGTTTGCGTATGGCAAAATGGAGTTGAAGGAATCCTTCAATATACCGGATATTACCTCTAACCCCTATCACAGCACGTTATTGACTACCGCGTTTCCCAAGGTTTTGCGTGAGAAGTTTGCCGCTCGCATGGAAGAACACGCCTTGCGCGGCGAAATTATTGCCACCAAGTTAGCCAATAATATTGTTAATGATATGGGCATGAACTTTGTGTTCCGCATCCAGGAAGAAACCGGAGCCTCCCATGCCGAGATCGCTCAGGCCTATTCTATTGTCAAAGGTGTTTTTGATGCCCAGTCGCTGTGGGACAAAATTGAAGATCTGGATAACAAGGTGCCTGCTGATGTGCAGCTGAGCATGTTGAATGAAATTCGCCGTACTTTGCGCAGGGCTTCAAGATGGTATTTACGTCACGGTAACAAATCCAACTCGATAAGCAGCGAGATTGAATTTTATCGTCCGTTTGCTACCGACCTGCTGAAAAACATGCAACAATACTTAATTGATGCGGAATATACCGAGCTTGAAAATAAAACCCTGAAACTGACCAAGCAGGGGGTTCCACAGGATATTGCGTACCGGATTGGTAGCATGAGTACCATGTTCTCATGTTTTGATTTGGCACAGATTGCACAAAGCGAGGAACGTGACAAAGCCACAGTGGCCAGTATCTATTTCAAACTGGGTTACAAACTGGAAATTCACTGGTTCCTTGACCAGATTAATCGTCAAACGGTATCTAACCATTGGCAGGCATTGGCCAGAGCGTCTTATCGAGAGGAACTGGATTGGCAGCAGCGTTCACTATCGACAGTGATATTGAAATTTGATCGCAAAGGCAAAGACGCTGATAAAATGCTGGATACATGGATGCAAGAGCATGGAACCTTGCTGGAGCGCTGGACTCATATGATGTACGAATTCAAAACCAGCAGTACTCACGAATTTGCCAAGTTCTCTGTGGCATTGAGAGAGTTAATGTTACTCAGTCTTAATTGTGGTGTTCGCCAATAAGCTGGTAAAATCAAGCGAATAAGCCCTGATGATTTCAGGGCTTTTTTTTAAATGTCGAACCAATGATGTAGGAAGTATCGCGTGTATAGCCTGTTACAAAAAGTATTATTCCAATTGGACGGTGAAACCTCCCACAACCTCACCATGTCTGGGTTAAAGTATACCCAGCATACTCCGTTGGCCGGTTTTTATCGTCAGAACTTGGCGGCCAAGCCGGTTAAGGTACTGGGTATGCAATTTGATAATCCGCTGGGACTGGCTGCGGGGCTGGATAAAAACGGTGAATGTATCGATGCGTTCGCTGCGATGGGGTTCGGTTATATCGAAATCGGTACTGTTACGCCTAAACCTCAGGCGGGTAATGATAAACCACGATTATTCAGGTTGCCGGATGGCCAGGCGATTATTAACCGGATGGGATTTAATAATAAAGGGGTCGATTACCTGGTTGAACAAGTAAAAGCGGCAGAGTATCGCGGGATCCTGGGAATTAATATCGGCAAAAACAAGGTCACAGAAGAACAGCATGCGCTGGATGACTATTTGACCTGTTTACGTAAAGTCTATGAACACGCCAGCTATGTGACCATTAATATTTCCTCGCCCAATACACCGGGACTACGTAATTTGCAATATGGTGAAGCTCTGGATAATTTGTTGTCCGGACTGAAAACGGAACAGCAGATACTGGCGGACAAATACGCTAAATACGTGCCTGTTCTGGTTAAGATTGCACCTGATCTCAGTGATGATGAAATAACCGCGGTAGCAAGTTCCTTGATGAAAGCCGGAATTGATGGGGTGATTGCTACCAATACCACCTTAGCAAGAGAGAAAGTGGCGGGGCTAAGATATGCCGATGAAGCCGGTGGGTTGAGTGGCTCACCACTTACCGAACAAAGCCAGTATGTGGTAACAAAATTGGCCACTGTGCTGGCGGGGAGTCTACCCATTATTGGTGTGGGGGGAATTGATTCTGCCCAGACAGCACAGGACAGGCTTAACGCCGGTGCATCACTGATTCAGGTTTATTCGGCATTGATTTATCAAGGGCCACAACTCGTTAAAGATATCGTCAATTCATTGTAGAATTCGTTGATGTTGCAACCTTCAAGCAAATGGTGTTGGTATTTTGATTCTCAGCATCAGTGCCTTGCACTGGAACTGGATGAAATGCTGTTTTTGACCCCATACAGGCAAAAACAGTTATTGCCAGCAGCGTTGCAGCGTCATGCGTTTAGCCTGGATGATTTAGCCTTCTACAGCCAAATTGCAGAAAAACTGGAATATTTCAAGCTCCAGTTTTCGCCAGCTCAAGCCACCCAAATCGCCATCAATGCCACCGCTGTCAAGCAGTTTTATCGTCCGCTTATGCCTAAAAGCTGGTACTTTAAACGCCAGCATTCAATGGGTCAGAATCACGGATTTGGCATGTTGGAAAACAGTTTGGGACAGGGGAGCGTGGTATTGATTGAGAAAGACAAAATATCCAGCTTATGTATGTTGGTCAGTAACAGGATGCAGCTGGATCAACATCACAATCTGGAACAATTTGCGGTGATAAAAGTGATGAATGACTGTATTTTCCCTTATTTACCCTAACCAGTTACAAATATTCACTGATTGATTCACCCATTTTCCTCGCAGATCACTTATAATCGCGCCGCTTAAAGCGGATTGATAGACAACAAAAGCTGTATTGGTAGCAAAAAATAAGGTGGGTCATGTTTGAATTAGTGGTTACAGGAGCCAAAGGGCTGGATGAGTTATTGCAGAGCGAATTGCAACAGCTTTGCCCTGAACGTGCGACCAAACTTAAGCCTGGCCAGGTATTGCTGGAAGCCGATTTAGCAGATGCCTATCGAATTTGTTTGCATTCCCGCCTGGCTAACCGGGTGCTGCTCAAATTGGCGCAAGGGATGGTTGATCAAGCTGACGATTTATATCGCATTGCAGATTCTGTGGTTTGGTCAGAGCATTTCGATGTACACCAGACTTTTATGATCGACTTTATCGGTACCAACCGTACCATTAATAACAGCCAGTTTGGCGCACTTAAAATTAAAGATGCTATCGTCGATCAGTTTAACAGCCGTATGGGCAAACGTCCGTCAGTGAGTAAAATCAATGCCGACATCCGTATTCAGGCCCGATTCTGGCGTCAGGAACTGGCCATCTATCTGGATCTTTCCGGCAAAAGCCTGCATCAGCGCCAATATCGTCAGGATACCGGTAAAGCGCCGCTTAAAGAGCATTTAGCTTGCGCCATGTTAATGCGCAGTGGCTGGGCAGAAAATATGGCAGCGCCGCTGTACGATCCTATGTGCGGGTCAGGTACCATCGTGATTGAAGCTGCGCTGATGGCGGCCAATATTCCGCCGGGCCGTAATCGCAAGGTATGGGGTTTTTCGCGGTGGCGCAAACATGATGATACAGTTTGGCAGCAACTGGTCGAACAGGCCGAATCGGAGATTAAACCGATCCAAACTGGTATTTTTGCCAATGATATTGACTCACGTTTGGTCCAGATTGCTAAAAGCAATGCCAGGGCAGCCGGGGTCGAAGCTGCCATCCAGTTTAGTTGCGCCGATGCAGTGAAATATGTGCCCGAGATTGAAACTGCCGGGTATTTGGTCAGCAATCCTCCTTACGGCGAGAGACTCAGCGAAGTCACCGCCTTGTTGCCTCTATTTGATGATTTGGGGCTGCATTTAAAGCAACACTTCCAGAACTGGAAACTGTCTTTGCTAACCTCTAGCCGCGATCTTTTCCGACAACTTAAACTGTCAGCAAAAAAACAATATCAGTTGATGAACGGCAAACTGGAGTGTCAGCTAGTTAATTATGATATGGATGAACGTAACTGCGAAATTCGTCAAACCCAACCGCTCAACAGTGACTTTGCCAATCGTCTGGTTAAAAATATCCAGCGCAGTAAAAAATGGCTAAAATCGCAAAATACCGATTGTTACCGCATTTATGATGCCGATTTGCCCGAATATAATGTGGCAATTGACTGCTATGCCGACTGGCTGGTGGTGCAAGAGTACGCAGCGCCTAAAGATGTACCGGAAAACAAGGCACGCCAGCGTATTCATCAAATTTTGGCGGCGTTGCCGAAAATAATGCAAGCAGATCCGGAAAAAGTGGTGCTAAAAGTCCGCGAACAGCAAAAAGGCAAAGAACAGTATCAAAAACTGGCTCAACGCCATGAATATCTGCAAGTAAGTGAGAATGGTGCCAAGTTTCAGGTTAATTTGCGCGATTATCTGGATACCGGATTATTTCTCGATCACCGTATTACTCGCCAGCTTGTCCAGCAGCGTGCTAGCGGCAAACATGTATTAAATTTGTTTGCCTATACCGGTAGCGTATCGGTACATGCTGCGCTGGGTAAAGCCACTTCGGTAACGACAGTGGATATGTCACATACCTATATTGACTGGGCCAAACGTAATTTTCAGTTAAACCAGCTAAATGGCTCGCAGTATCAGTTTATTCAGGCCGATTGCACCACATGGCTGGTGGACCATCAAGCTAAATATGATTTGATTTTTATCGATCCTCCTTCATTTTCCAACTCCAAACGGATGGATAATACCTGGGATGTGCAGCGCGATCATGTCAAGTTATTAACCCAGGCAAAGCGCTGCTTGAAATCGGGAGGAGAGATTATCTTTTCCAATAATTTACGACGGTTTAATCTGGACAACGAAGCGTTGAAGACGCTGGGTTTGGATATTGAAGACTGGTCACAGAAAACCTTGCCAGAAGATTTTAAACGTAATCCCAAAATTCATCATTGCTGGTTATTAACTGATGCCGGCTAGTCTGATTCTGTATTCAACCGAGGGCTGCCATTTATGTGAGCAGGCTAAGGCGGTTATTCGACAGTACTCGAGTGATATCAATATCAAAGAGATTGATATTGCCGACGACGAACAACTGTTTGGCCTTTACGGAGAGAGAATTCCGGTGCTTAAACGCAGTGACAGTCAGCAAGAACTGAATTGGCCTTTTGATTTAATTTTATTAGCCGGATTTTTATCTTGAGTACCTTATTACAACTAAAAAATGCCTCACTAAGTTTGGGGCATCCGCCTTTGTTGGACGGCATTGAATTGCTGATCAAATCCTCCGAACGCGTTTGTCTGGTGGGCCGTAATGGTTGTGGAAAATCCACCTTGCTTAAAGTTATCGCGGAAGATATGAAGCTCGATGATGGGCAAAGAATAGCCAGCAATGATGTGGTGATATCCCGCTTGCCGCAAGATCCGCCCGTGTCGGTCAATATGTCGTTGTTCGATTATGTGGCAGAAGAACTGGCGGATATTGGTAAAGTTCTGCAGGAATACGCCCATCAGACATTGGTTGTTGCCGAAGACCATAGTGAAGCGCAACTCAACAAACTGGAAAAATTGCAGCAGCAGCTCGATCATTTAAATGGCTGGCAGTTTGAGCAACGTATTCAGCAGGTATTAACCCAGTTGCAATTGCAGCCGGACCAGCAATTGTCGTCGCTATCCGGTGGCTGGCGTCGTAAAGCCGCGTTAGCCAGGGCGCTGGTGTCCAGTCCTGATATTTTGTTACTGGACGAGCCTACCAACCATCTTGATATTGATATGATCAAATGGCTGGAGAAAACCATCCAGGACTATCAGGGAGCGGTGGTATTTGTTAGCCACGATCGGGCCTTTATTCGCAATATCGCCACTCGCATTGTTGATCTGGATCGGGGTAAGCTGAAAAGTTATCCGGGTAACTATCAGCAATATCTGGATAAGAAAGCCGAAGATCTGCAGATTGAAGAAACCCAGAATGCCCTGTTTGATAAAAAGCTCAGCCAGGAGGAAACCTGGATCAGACAAGGTATAAAGGCCCGTCGCACCAGAAACGAAGGGCGGGTCAGGGCATTAAAAGCACTGCGTTCCGAGCGTTCCGAGCGCCGTAATGTGCAAGGCAAGGCAAAAATCCATATTAAAGAAACCCAGCAATCCGGCAAAATTGTATTTGAAGTCGAAGGCCTGAGTTACCGGATTGGTGACAAACAGATCGTCAAGGATCTGGACGTGAATATTATGCGCGGTGACAAGCTGGCGCTAATTGGACCGAATGGTTGCGGCAAGAGTACCTTGATCAAACTGTTGCTGGAACAATTGCATCCGGACAAAGGCAGTGTACACTGCGGGACCAAACTGGATATCGCCTATTTTGACCAGCATCGTTTGCAACTTGATCCGGATGTGAAACTGATTGACTGTATTGCTGACGGCAAACGGGAAATCATGATTGACGGGCGCAGCAAGCATGTTATCAGCTATTTGCAGGACTTTTTGTTTACCCCCGAGCGGGTCAACGTACCCGTTAGCGCCTTATCCGGCGGTGAAAAAAATCGGCTGTTGTTAGCCAAGTTACTGATAAAACCCAGTAACTTGTTAATTCTGGATGAGCCGACTAACGATCTGGATGTGGAAACACTGGAATTGCTGGAGGATACGCTCAGCCAGTATCCCGGTACGGTTATTCTGGTCAGCCACGACCGGGAGTTTGTCGATAACGTGGTAACTTCCAGCCTGTTCTTTGCCGGACAGGGGGAAGTGGTTGAATTTATTGGTGGTTATGATGATATACAACACTGGTATCAGGAACAAAAACAAAATATCCTAGTGGCTGAAACTTCTGTAAAATCACAAAGTCCAACACCGAAGTCTTCTAGCGCTAAAACAAAAAAGCTATCTTACAAATTGCAATTGGAACTGGAGCAGTTACCCGGACAGATTGAACAAATGGAAGAAGAACTGCAACAAATGCAAAATCAGGTCAATGATCCTGAATTTTTCAAACAAGATGCTTCACAATCACGCCTGACTCTGGACAAGCTTGCCACTATCGAAACAAGCTTGGCCGATGCCTATAACAGGTGGGATGAACTTGAGAATATGAAATAGAAGTAAACAGGAATAAAAATGAATAAAACAAGGTTGGCACCGCTGTCAGCGCTAACATTGGCACTTGTATCGATTCCTTCGTTACAGGCTGCTACCTATCAGGTTATTGAGTTGCCTACGGATGAGTTGAGTCGAAACAGCTATTCCGAGACGATGAATAATTCGGGCGAGTTTCTTGCCACGCTTGAATTTAAATATAATCCACCGATTAATGTCGATTTGCTTAATCTGGAGAGTCAAACCCTGATTGACGGTTTGACCGATATCGATGCGGTGGCAGACGGCAATATCAATGCTGAAGATTTGGCATTTTTGTATAGTCTGTTGCAAAACAACGCCGGCAACTATTTATTCCAGCAAATCGGTACCTATACCTCTGCTAAAGGGAATGAAAATGCGGTAAATCTAATCAGCGGATTTGATATCCAAATTCCTGAGTTGGCAGAGTTATCCAACAGTGTTACCACATATGCCTTTGGTATTAACGATAATGGTTGGGTGGTTGGGGCAGGTTCCGCTCCCTACCAAACACTCAGTTATTTTAACGAAAACGATGTCGAGCTTAAGTTACAGATCCGGGATTTCAGCTTACGGGCTTATGTTGATATTAACGGTAATACAGTGCCGTTGCTTCCGCCCGAAGAATCTTTAGGTGGGCGCAGTGAAGCGCGTGATATTAACGATAATAACGAAGTTGTCGGTGCGGCCACCATTGCGATATCAGAAGCAACACAAGAAGCCATTGATAACTGCGAAGACGATGAAACCCGTGGTGATGTGCCGCTTGAGTATTGCCTGCAGAACATTACCTCTTCGGCTTCTTTCGAAACTCGGGCGGCATACTGGAAACTGAATGCCGAGGGGCAGGTTATTGAAACCAAAACCTTTGATATGTTGGCAGAACCGGACGACGACTCGACCCGTTTCTATACCAGTCGCGCCAAAGCTATTAACAATGAAGGTATTATTGTCGGTTCGTCAGATGATATTTATCAGGGACCGGATATGTCGGTATCCGGTTACGGCAGATTCGTAAAAGGCAGCAGCATCATTACTTTTGCGACCATTTTTAATGATGAAGGTCCGATTGGTTTTACCAATCATGATGATTATTTTACCAGTGAAGCAGTGGGTATTAATGACAATAACCTAGTCATCGGTCAAGCATCCAAGCAAATTAACGGTTATGTCAGACAAAAGTTCTTTGTCCATGATATAGACAACAATGAAACCATTTATCCCAAGGACTTTTTTAGTGGCTCAAGTAGTGTTGCCAAGGGGATTAATAACAATGATCTGGTGGTCGGAGACGGGGAAGTGGATTCCGGATTAGGGATTAATCGCCGCAGACATGGTTTTATTTATGATTACAACGAGCAAAGCTTTACCGATCTGAATGACACCATTGCTTGTGATAGCCCGTATACTATTGTGCAGGCTAATGATATCAATGATTTTAATGAAATTATTGGTACGGCGTTAATCAAGAAGGATCTGCTGAATATCGCCGGTGAACCGCTGCTTAACCAGGATGGCTCTCAGGCGCAAAGTGAAGTGGTGGTGTCGGTTAAACTGGTGCCGATTGCGGGCGGTAGTATTGAAAGTTGTCAGGTCGATGATGAAGATAAATACCAGCGTAAAGCAGGTTCAACGGGAATATGGTTGATCTTGTTTGCCGGTTTATCCATGTTGTTGCGTCGTAAAATTTAATTCGGTAATTGTTCGATTATAAAAGGATGCTTCGGCATCCTTTTTTATATCCCAAATGAAGGTGTTTTATTGAAAATTTATGACAAAAAGATGTAAGAGAAAAACTACCTTTAATTCAATACATTAAATCAATTAGTCGCAACAATGATAACGCGGTTATTGAACCAATTGCAGACTTACCCTATCTATTTATCTGTGGTCGCAATGATCACATCATTAATCAATATAAAGATGGATGAGGTAATCAATGAAAAGACAAAAAAGAGATAAGCTTTCAAGAGCTCATGCAAAAGGTTATCAAGCAGGTATTTCCGGTCGTTCCAAAGAAAATTGTCCCCATACAGATTCAACATCAGATGCTCGCTCACAATGGTTAGGTGGTTGGCGTGAAGCGATGGAAGATCGAAGTTATGGTTTAAATAGCAGGTAGTTTCATTTCCCAACCCAATCATTGTAGCTGTTGTTATCTCCCGGTTTAGCGGACAGGCATAATGCCCGATAGTTAGCAGCTACAATATTTTACATTCTCAACAGATGCGGCTGATCCACAGTCCAGGTTAATTTAAGTCTGCAGTAAGATTCTCCCCGTATATTAAGGTTATGTGTTCTAACAGGTATTCTTTATGCCAATCCTGTTGATTGTTAAACCTCTGTGTATTGCCTTGCTGGCTATTCTGTTTATTCAATATTCCGGAATTGACTTGTATCTGTCCGGTCTGGTTTATTTGCCAGCAGAGCATTGGCAGCTTAAAAATAGCTGGTTGCTGGATACTGTTATTCATCGTGGCGGAAGACTTGTTATCGCTGTTGCGGTGATGAGTATGTTGTTGATGACGCTGCTGTCGCTATTACCGCGATACCGAAATCATGCTTACAGGTCTGTGTGTATTTATTTGTTAGTGGCGACGTTATTATCCATAGGCACAGTGTCACTATTAAAACAGATAACCACGCTTCCCTGTCCCTGGGATGTTGTGGGGTTAGGCGGAAATCGCCATTATCTGTTGCTGGGGCAGGTATTCTCGCCAAGGCTGCAGACAGGGCATTGTTTTCCCTCTGGCCATGCGTCAGGCGGTTTTGCATTATTCAGTATCTATTTCGCTGCGTTACGTGTTTCCCAACTCAGAAGATATAGTGACACAGGGCGAACTGAAAAATTGTGGTTATTGCCAGGATTGATTACCGGCACGGTATTTGGCCTTGCCCAGCAACTTCGCGGCGCGCATTTTCTATCTCACGATATCGCCAGTGCAGCCGTGTGCTGGTTTGTGTGCGGAACGCTGGCCGTTATATTATGGCCTCCCGAATCTGCTCAAAACGTGATACGGGTTCCTACCATCAGCGCAGATTGACCATCCTGATAAACCCCCCATACCCTAACTTTTTGATAGCCTACGCCAAATAGACCCGAAAAGTCGCCTTTTTCGGATAAACCGGCGCCCACATCAAAAGAAAACGGACTGGATTGGTTTAAGGCAATATTACGGTACTTTTTAATAAGCTCGTTGTAGTCCACCAGTAGATCATTAAAATCCTGACTGAGTTTATCGTATTGGGATATATGCTGGTCGTAACGGCGGGTGAGTGCCATCAAATCATCGCTGGTGCGATCATAGTTCGTCAATAACTCCCTGAATCCGCTAATGCTATCTGCCAACGAATCATCATGCTGTTTGTATTGAAGTAACAGGTTTTTATATTGTTTTAAAGTGTCGAGATCATCGGCTATAGCGCTAATATCGATGCATTGGGGATTCACCTGGCTCTGGGCAACAATCCAGTAACTCACACCATCAATCACTTTTTGTTGCAGATTATCTTTGAGGATGGCATAGGAACAATCTGCGGCAGCCCAGCCGCTGTATATCAATCCTAGCAAGAGCAATAATGGCTTCATGGCGCAGTCCCATCGTCTGGTAGTTCATTGGTTATCTGGCGATTAAAGGCTGCAATGGCTCTTAACGCTTCAATATTTTTTTGCCGTTTTAGCATCACATCGTCACTTTCATGGGTTAACACCATAATCCGTTCATCCAGCTGTTGTTTGCGTTGCAAGTCCTGATCAGCAGACAATTCCAGACGCTTCTTCTCTGCTTTCAGGCTATTTAAATCCTGTTCTATTTCCACTTTTTTGGCGCGAATGGCTTCGGTTTCTTGCTGTAACGACAGGAGACGTTGTTTCAACTCATTATGATTAGCTTGCAGTTTTTGCCATTCTTGATCCGCTCGCTTGAGTTTTTTGTTATTACTATAGAGTTGGTAGGTACGAAAAATCAGCAAGGACACTCCGGCTGTGAGAACATGAGTGCGAATTTTGGCGGGTAATAAAAAACTGGCGATAATCAGCGCAACAAAACCAATGGCAACGCCTAGATAATCTGAATAGTGGCTTATTTCCAACACGATTATTTCCTCTAGACTGGTTTGCGGTTTTGTTTGGCTTTTTCGAGGGCAACTATTATTTTGTGTAAGGGCGCTGAACCCAGTCCCATCGCGATGCCGGTTAATACTTGATGTGCCAGTCGCGCGCTGGCAGAGAGAACCTGATTGCCTTGCTGTTTGAGCAATTGATCGATTAACGCAAACATATCGATTTCGACTAAAATGGCGATGCTTATTCCAGTCAACGCGCCAATAATTTTGACAATAAATTTAATACTGAATTGTCTGACTTTTTCTGCTGAAAGAGAGGGGACATCGGCATAGGCGGGTTCGTCTATTTTAAGTCTGGATAACAGTTTGCCGATTGCTCGTTCTCTTATCTTGGCTAATTGCCCGGCGGTTTTGCCATCTTGTAGTTGTTGTTCATCCTGCATATTGAAATCATGTAAGCGTTTTTGCAGGTTTTTGGCGCGCGTATTCCAGAACTGGTACCAACCGCATTTGACTTCAAACAAGGTATAAGTCGCCATCAAAATTTCCAGCAATCTTTCAACTACCATGGCAACAAAGAACGCCCCGGCTATTAAGATTAAGGCAGAATGAGTTCCGTCCATCACTGAGTCTCCTGCACATATAGATAGGGATTATTTTTAAACAGGGCTATTTGCTGCAGTACCTGTTCGTTATGCAACCACTGCTGATAAAAATGTTGAACCTGAGTACTCAGTTGCTTATGGGGAAAGTGTGAGCCGGGACATACTGTTTGCCCTGCCAGTACATCACAATGGGGCAGGATATGGGTATGAAAGTCGAGATGAATTAGCGGATAAATATGAGTCCATAATGCGATGATTCTCGCCCCGGCGGTCAATTGAAGTTCGGTAGGCTGCTGGTTGCCATAACGGCCATCGATATTGGAATATTTGTCTCCCTCGGCCAGATGAAAATTGCCATGAAAGGCAATTCCCAGACTGCGGTTGTTATGTCCTTTGGTATGATTGCCGACCCTGTCCCAGCGACAAAAGGGTTTTATGCTGCCATCAGGCATAATTACGCAATGATAACCGGTAGACCATTTTTTTGAGATAAGGAATTCATCGACTATCGCCTTAAAACCTAACTGGCTGGGCATCGCGGTGTGGTGATAAACAATAAGACTAGGATCGCCCTGACGCAGATTACGGTTTTGCAATGTCTCAGGGTTAACCCCGCCACGATAGTCTATCGGTAGCCATAGGCTGGTGTCATTCAACATAACAGGTTGCATTTTTTGCTGGATATTATTAACCACTTCAGGCGGCAGGGTTTGCTGTTCCTCTTGTTGGGAATCGATATGGACGGCAAGCTTTTCCGCTTCCGACATTTTCCGGCTGGTGAGAAAAGTGATCAGTAAATGTATGGGTTGAGCACCGCCAGCAATGACCATGCCGGTCAAAATATGATCTGCGACTTTCAGCCCAGATGAAAGCTGGTTAAATTCTTTTAGCATCAACATGCTCAGCAAATGCAAATCCATGACTGACGCCAGTACAACGCTAAAACCAAATGCCGACAGCAAATAAAATAGACTCAAACGAGCCCGGTTTAAATCGGCTAGGCTAGGGGACTGAATTTGTTTTAGTGCAATGGCACTGGTCTTTTCAAAGTATCGCTCGTTTAAATCGCCAAATTCGCCATCGCTATGGGAGCTAAATAATGCTTGCTGATATTTGTCTGCATTTAAATCAATCAGCGGAGACAGTTGGGCGGTCTTATCTTCAAGGTTATCCAGCAAACCGTGGTATTTTTTTAACGCGACTTTGGCTTTTTCCGGCATTAATGAAGATTGCTGGATAGCCTGGGTTTTTACCTGGTGAGCGTTAGCGCCGTCGATAACATGTTTTAAAAACTCGACTATACGTTCCACCAGCAAGGAAAATCCGGCGGCAACGGTCAGTGCAGTTATGATGCTGTCAATATCGGGCATGTATCATCCTAATTGATCAATATGATCCTGTATCTTCCAATCCTGCACTGCCGATTGAGGCACAAAGGAATCAAACGATTATCAGTCAGTATAGTGTAGAAAATTAAAGTTAGTTTAGGGCGTGTTGAACTTTGGTGTGTGTTTTTGCAGCAGTTTGTAGAGCATTTATACAAGGCAGAGCGAATGTGGTGTAGTTGTTCTGGATGAATAAGCGATAGCGCGGCAGAAATGCGCAACAAACACCAAACATTGCTCCAGGGTTTTAAAAAAGGGAGGGGCAATCCATACAGCAAAGTTCAACAGTCCCTTGTGTTTACCTAAAATCCCTCACCTAACCGGATGACCCTTTTTAGTGCGCACTGTTTTGCCTGCACCATATTGTGACAATGGCACCTTTATGGCCCAACAAAAGCGCTTGGTGAAATTGTATCTACTTGAAATATAAGAAATAAATATATGGCTTGAGAATTGCTATCTGTCTTTTATCGATATAAGCATCAGTAACATTGCTTACAGCTTTAACTCAGTCAGGATCTTATTCTATGCTGTTTGGCCGTAAAAACAGAAAATCCATCGTTATTCCTAGCAAGAAAGTAAAGGAATGGAAATACACCACTTGCAACTATTGCTCAACCGGCTGCGCAATAGAAATAGGGTTGAATGAAGAAAATCGAATAGTGACTACCCGCGGTCATGCTGGTGCGGATGTAAACCGGGGCAAACTGTGTATTAAAGGTTTACTGGAGCATGAGCTATTTGAAAGTCCGGGGCGGGGTACAGAACCGCTGATCCGCAATAAACACTATGAAAAATTTGAGAAAACCAGTTGGGATAACGCGCTGGATGTAACGGCACAGAAAATCAAAGATATTCAGGCGAAGTACGGTAAAGATTCTTTCGCTGTGGTATCCACCGGGCAATTGCTGACCGAAGAATTTTATACCTTAGGCAAGCTGGTTCGCGGTTGTATCGGTACCAACAATTACGACGGTAATACCACCTTATGCATGGCCTCTGCGGTCAGTGGCTATAAGCGCTCGTTTGGTTCCGATGGTCCTCCGGGCTGTTATGAAGATTTTGAGCATACCCATTGTTTGATGGCTTTTGGTTCTAATTTGCCGGAACAGCACCCGATTATTTACTGGCGCTTGAAAGAAGCGCTGGAAAAACGCAAATTTCCCCTGATTGTGGTGGATCCGCGGGTCACTATGCTGGCCCAGTTCGCCGATATTCATCTGCCCGTTACCCCGGGTACCGATTGCGTATTAATTAATTCGATGATGCATGTGATCATCAATGAAGGCTTGCAAGATCAAGCCTATATCGATGCCCATACTCAGGGTTTTGAGGAAATTAAGGCGCTGGTGCAGGATTATGATCCTAAAGTGGCCCAGCACACTTGCGGAATTGATGAAGACACCATCCGTAATGTGGCACGCATTTACGCCAAAGCGCCCGCCGCGATGAGCATCTGGACCATGGGGATTAACCAGTCTACCCACGGCTCTGACGGGGTGGCTAATATCAATAACCTTAACCTGATCACCGGTAATATTGGCAAGCCTGGCGGTACCAGCTTATCTATTACCGGCCAGTGCAATGCCATGGGTACCCGTGAATGGTCATCCTGTTCAGGCTTGCCCGGCTATCGCTATCTGGAAAATGACGCTGACCGCGAAGAAATAGCCAACTATTGGGGGATTGATAAAGACTTCTTTCCGACTAAACGAGGGTTATCACAAACCGATATTTTTCCAGCGATTGAAACCGGAGAAATAAGAGGATTATGGCTGGTGGCGACCAATCCGATGACGTCGATGCCTAATACCGGGCGCATCCGTAAGGCGATGGAAAAACTGGATTTTCTGGTGGTACAAGACGTGTATGAAGATGTGGAAACTAATCAATATTCCCACGTATATTTCCCCGCCTCGGTGTGGGCCGAAAAGGAGGGATGTCATACCAATACTGAGCGCCGGGTCAATTTAACCAGTAACGTGTTACCGCCGTTTGCTAATTCCAAACCGGATCTGTGGATTTTTAATCAAATGGCTAAACGTTTCGATAACGGTAAAGTGATTAACTTCCCGGATAAGGCCGAAGAAGCCTTTGAAGAAATGAAGCAGCTATCCAAAGGGAAAGCAAGAACGCTGGACATTTCCGGGATGAGCTATGCAAAAATTATTGCCGCCAGAGGCATTCAATGGCCTTATCGAGAGGGAACCGAAGGGCTTAAAGGAGAGTCGCGTTTATATACCGATGGTCATTTCCAAACTAAAAGTGGCAAAGCTAACCTGATCCCGGTCAAATTTTATAATAACAACGAACAGCCTTGTAACGATTATCCTTTCTGGCTGAACAGCGGACGGGTAGTAGAGCATTTCCATACCCGTACCCGTACCGGCAAAATAGGTAATTGCAATAAGTTCAGTCCCACTCCTTATATGGAAATGAATCCGGATGCGGCAATCGAGCTGGGCATTGGTCATCAAACTTATGTGCGCTTGGCTAGTCGTCGTGGCGATGCGGTGGTGCTGGTTCAGCTTACCCACCGGGTGCCACGCAATATGGTGTTTATTCCGTTCCATTTCCACGATTGTGTCAATCGTTTATCGCTGGGGTTACTCGATCCCTATTCACGTCAACCGGCATTTAAACAGTGCTCAGTCAGGATCGAACCCGTCGATCAGACTGAAGCTGCTCGCTTGAATGTTGAACGTCGCACTTATTAATGCAGGAGTTGAAAATGAATCAGGTGATAAAAGAGCAGGACTTGGCGGTACAAACCTTTGATCCAAACAAGATAGAGACAGGTAAAGAACAGCAAGGTCGCTCTAACCATTGGGAAGTGCGTACCCAGGAGCAGAAGTATGCTTATTTACCCGACCAACCCATCGCAGACAAAAACCGTTATGGGCAACAAATTGATTTGGTTGAGTTAAGCGGATTACCGGCCGGGCGCTCGATGTTTATCAACGAAAATCCCGAGGTGGGCAGTAATCCCAATCGCAATAAGCAACACGGTTTTTTCTTTACTGCGGATAATTGCATCGGTTGTCACGCCTGTGAAGCGGCCTGTTCGGAAAAAAATGAAAATCCGGCACATATTGCCTTTCGTTCGGTGGGTTATGTAGAAGGCGGTTCCTATCCCGATTACAAGCGGATGAACATCTCCATGGCCTGTAACCATTGCGATGATCCAGTTTGTCTAAAAGGTTGTCCCACCAAGGCATATACCAAACATGCCGAATACGGTGCGGTACTGCAAGATCCGGAAACCTGTTTTGGTTGCGGGTATTGCACCTGGGTATGCCCGTATAATGCGCCGCAACTGGATCCGGTTAAAGGCCGAGTATCCAAATGTAATATGTGTGTAGACAGACTGGAAGTGGGGCTAAAACCGGCTTGTGTATCTGCTTGTGTGGGAAATGCGCTGGATTTTGGCGTAATAGAAAACACCCCGGAAAACCGTGAACAATGTAAAACCCAGATTCCCGGCTTTCCTGACCCGGAGATTACTCATCCGAATATCCGCTTCCAGCAAACCAAGACTATGCCCATCGAGATGAACCGAACCGACTCCATGCCGGTTAAATACCATCGCGATAACAAAGGTAACTATAAACCGGTAATTGATCAGAAAGTGGGTAAAGCGCGGCACTGGAATTTTACCAAGCTAAATAGCCGTGAAAACCCGTTGGTGCTGTTTACCTTATTTTCCCAAGCCGCATTGGGAACCTTTTTAATTCCTTTTATTGGTGCGTTATTTGGAGTTGAGTCACTAAGCTTATTTATGACCTCTGATGCCTTTTTGCCATTATGCATTCTGGCGGTGTTGATGACCTCTTTTGGCCTATTTATGAGTGTGACTCACTTAGGCAAACCCTTCCGTTTTTATCGGGGGTTTAATAATTTACGTTATTCACCAATGAGCCGTGAAGGTTTTGGATTGGCAATGTTTTCAGCCGGCGCCGGTTTAACCGCATTATTCGCCTTGCCCGCTAATCAGTGGGTCAACCAAACCAGCAAGGATTGGCTGGGACTGGATCTGCAGCAACTGACCTCGGCTTTGCCGATGCAAAATCTGCTGATTGGTGCAGGTCTGTTTGCCTTGTTAGCCGGTTCAGGTGGTCTGTATTACATGAACAAGTGTTACCAGATTAAGGCTCGACCTTTTTGGAATCACTGGCAAACGGCGACATCCTTTGTAGGCAATAGCTTGTCTCTTGGGGCTTTTGTGGCTGGGGTAGTGGTGTTATCTACTTTGTTTTTACTCGGACAGCCACTGGATGCTGCATTACAGTTGTTTTCACTGATATTTATTGCCGGCATGTTACTGGAAGCGATTGGATTGCTGGGGCATAACCATGATCTTAATCGCAGTGAGAACGAAGGCGGAGCAGCGCATTATATTCAATGTACCACTTTTGGTAAAACCTACCAGCTGCGTAACTGGCTGTTAGGCCTTAATATTGTCGCTGCGCTGGGTTTATTAGCTTTGAATTTCGTCAACATTCACGCCCCTGTTATTTTATTGGGATGGATAGGCTTAGCTGTGCTGAATTGTTTTACCGCTGCCATTGGCAGGGCACTATTTTATATTCTGGTTATTCCTACCACTATGCCCGGAGCATTTTTCTGGAAAAATAAAGGGTTTGAACAACATGCCAGAGACATTGGGTTGGCCAATAATCCGGCCACCGGTGTGGCGCCCTTGGCGCATTAATGATGGACAAGTTAGCAACGATACAAGACTGCTTGAATAAAACCTGTGTCATTGGTTTAACCTATTTTGATCTGCAGGGTGAAGCTATCAAACAGTTGCTGTTAGGCGGCAAAGTTGCAGCTGTTGATGCTGAAAAAGGTATTACGGTGCAGCTGGTGTCTGAGGCACAGGACAAGAATTGTGATTTTATCTTGCCGGTGGAACTTGCCTGCTGGTTTCGTGCGCCTCGAGGAGATTACCATACCAGCAGCAACCGCTATAAGATTGTGAACCCCGACTATCTGGTAACTTGGGATATTTACCAAACACAGCAAAACAAGGCTAATGGTGAACACCAGTGGTGGGAGTGGGTTCCCCGTTGTCAGGAACCACTGGTGCAAGGGGCCTGAAGGCTAAAAAGCATGTTTAACTTCTAAACGTATTTCCCAGTTGCTGATATCCGGATTGGTCGACATGGGATGAGCTAAATCAAGATGAATAACTTGCTGATCGCTGGATCGGGTGGAATAAAAACGCGCGCCAATCCCAACACTTTTTAACCAGCCATTTTCATCGTTGTCGGTTATTGGTGTGCCTGTTGTTCTTCCCATATCAAAAAAAGCGGTACCGCCTAGTTCAAAAAGCTTGAACAGGTTTATTTGTGGATAATAGCGAATTTCCGAGGTGAACAAGTAACTGTTATCACCATGTTGATATTGCTCAGGATAGCCACGTAGGTTGTTGTCACCGCCGAGCGTGACGGGCTGATCAGCAAATTGATGACGAGCGAAAGTTGCCGACGCTTTTCCATACAAGGCCCATTTTGCCGCCAGCTGATAGAATAATTCGGTATCAATATCTGTGCGTATTCTGGTCGGCTGATTAACTGTTTTACCCGATTCAAAACTGACATTGGTCAACAACAACGCATTATTGCTGATTTCCAGTCCCTTGCTGATTTGCCAGTTCCACATCAGGCTATTATCAGTTATCGAATTGGACGGGCTAAAACCCAGACGACTGGTGAAATACCAACCCAGATTAAAATCTTCAATATGATCAATCAGATGAATGTTTTGTAGCTCTTTATAGCCATTCTGAATATATTCCATCCCAAACCATAGATAATTAAACTCACGATCTTGCGGGATACTATCCAGAGTATTGGCAGGCTGAAAAAAATCAGATTGAGTTTGGTAACCGGCCAAATAGCGAAAGGTGGACTCGGTGTTATGTTGGCTCAGCCAACCATAAGACAGCTCACCATAGTGTATTTCATGTTTGAAACTATAAACATCGGTGCTGTTTTGATAGATGTTGTCGGTACGACTTTCATGGTTGTAACCGATGCGTCCGGCATAATCTGATTTTAGACTGACAAAGGGCTTATCCAGGAAAAAGGCGATTTGTCGTCCGTCATTGTTGTTTTGCAAGCGGATATCTGCCTGGGCATTTTGACCAAAAAACAGCGGTACCTGGGTGTCAAGTTTGTAGCCGTTGCGTTGATTATTGGAAAAATATTCAAAATCCGTATCTATGCCTAATCCCAGTAAATTACGATCTTTAACACCCAACGCGAAATGGTTTTGCCCGCCTTTGCGGCCAAACTCTACAGTAGGCAACATCGACCAGTTATCCCAGGTTTCCACTTGAACATGTTGCAGGCCTTGTTCATCTGTTAGGGACGTCACTTTGGCATCCCGAATAAAACGACGGCTGCGCAGATGGCGTTCCACCTCGGCTAAATCGTTGTCACTCAGGTTACATTCAGGCATAAACGCGATTTCATTAGTGATTGTGACAGGCAAAGTGTCAATATGGATCGCATTGGCAAGCTTATGTAGCCAATTGATATCCGGTTGGCTTTCATCAAATATCGGATGAATAGTCAAATCCAGATTAGCCGGGGTATCACAGGCCCACATTGTTGCACAATACATTAATGGCATAGCCGCGAATATATTGATGCTGCGTTTGTTGCTGAATAAGGTCGGGAATATTGAGGAAATCAAATACGTACTCGGATCTAAGATGATTTAGCCACAGAGTAGGGCAGTAATCTTAACGATTTCTGAAAATGGGTTTGAATATTGATAAAAAGACTGGAGTCAATTCAAAGTCGCGCTAGCGGATACACCAGTACTGGACATTTTGTTGTTGTAAAAAGGATTCAGCCTCAGAACCTTGCAGTAATGCCATGGTGCTCAATAATCCTGCCTGAACACAATGCTGACTGACTACCGTGACAGAACGTGGTGCATTGGCAACGGGATAGCCGGTTTTGGGATCCAGTATATGGCTGTAACGAACTCCGTCCTTAAGCAAATAACGCCGGGCATCACCGCTGGTCGCTACGCCACCCTGATTGAGCTGGAGAATTTTATGCGGATGATCTTCAATTCCGGGATGCTCAATGCCGATCTGCCAGGATTGGCCATTGCTACGGGCGCGGGTGATTTGCACATCACCGCCAAAATTGACCAACACAGACACATCAGGTGCGGCCTGTTGGCATAAACGGGCGACAGCATCGACTGCATATTCTTTGCCGATGCCACCAAAATCGAGTTCGAATCCATAGGGTAGGGTAATTGTCCGAGAGTTGAAACGAACATGTTGCCAGCCAATTAAATCTCGTAATGAATTAACCAGCGACTCCGATGGTAGATTGTCTGAGCCGTCAAATCGCCAAGCCCGTCGTAACACTCCTGAGGTAATATCAAATAACCCCTGACTCAGTTCAAAACAGGTATTGGCGAAATTAAGTAACTTGAATGTTTCTGCATCTATATCAACCCCGGAACCTTCGGCGTGGTTAATCCTGTGGACCAAATTATCTGGTTGATAACGACTGTACTTGTGCTCGATACGCTTTGTTTCTTGATAGGCTTGATGAATGAGTTGCGTCGCCAACTTGATGTCAGCGCCATCAACCAATACCTCGCAGGGGCTGGCCATAGCAGTAAAACGACCACCAATGTAATCGTTACTGCTAGTGATGCTAATAGGATGTTTCATTTAATCCTTCGCCCCGTTTTCACACCTAAAAACGGTAGCTTACCTGGGCAATAATGGCTTTAACACTTGGAAACAGATCCTGTTGTTGTAATACACCCGGAATATTGACTCCATTATTTTTGGGCGTTTGTTGATAATATTCCAGCCTGAATGCCAGTT